>NZ_JBVJON010000002.1:355796-361454 GCF_055583145.1 Amycolatopsis sp. NPDC104819
GGGGGACCTTCTAGATGTTTCCTCCTGCCCCTGTTTTTTGGGTTTGTTTGGTGCGTTCCCACCCCCCCAAACCCCCCACGACAACCTGCGGCAAGTCCGGAACCGGAACCGGAATCGCCCATCGCCATTCGCAAAAGTGAACGTGAATCTCGAGAGAGGGGCGCATCGTGCCCAAAGGTCAGGTCGGCGGCACCGGTGTGCCGCGGGGCAAGCGTTCGGCCACGGAGAGAGGAAGGGCGCCGGTGGAGGCCGGGGCCGCCGGCGGCGGCGGCGCTCCGGGTGTGGCCGCGTCGGCCGCTGCCTCAGGCGGCGGGGTCGCCGTAGCCGCGCCTCCTCTTCTCCTCCGGCAGCTCCCGCCGCCGAAGTCGGTTGTGGTTGCCCTTCCTCCCGCCGTTCTTCCCGCTGCCGGGCTCGCCGGGGTTGCCGCCGCCCTCGTTCTCCCCGTCGATCGGCCCGGGATCGGCTGGCTTCTCTCCGGGATCGCCGCCACCGTCGCCGTTTTCATTGCCGATCGGCGGTCGAGGGACCAAAGCGCCGCTCAACCCTTCACCTGGGTCAGCGCCGGCTGGGCGCTCCTCACCCTCGCCCTCCTCGGCATGGGCGCCATCCGCGCCTCCGGGTGGCTCTTCGTCCTCTGCGTGCTCGCTGCCGCTGTCACCGGATCCCTTGCGGTGGTCGGGAAGCGGACCGTCAACACCTTCCTCTACGACATGTTCGCCGTGCCCGTCGAAGCTCTCCGCGCGATCCCGTGGGCCGGGCGCGGGGTCGGGCGGTTCACCGCCCGGCGGGACGGCGTCGCGCGCCGGATCGCGCTGGCCGTGCTGGCGACCGCGGCGATCGTGGCCGTTTTTGTCCCCCTGCTGGCCAGCGCCGACGCCGCCTTCGCCGCCATCGTCAACGCCATGATCCCCGACCTGAGCCTCGCGACCCTCGTGCGCTGGTGCCTCGTGTTCGCCGCTGTCGCACTACTGGTCTCCGGCGCTTGTTACTTCCTCGCCGCGCCACCGCAAAGGTCTCCGAACGACCGTCCACGAAGGACAAAACACGGTCTGGAATGGACGGTCCCGCTCACCGTTCTCGTCCTGCTCTTCAGCGTCTTCGTCGGCGTCCGGCTGGTCGTGCTCTTCGGCGGCACCGAATACGTCCTGCGCACGAGCAACCTGACCGCGGCCGAGTACGCCCGCAGCGGCTTCTGGCAGCTGTGCGCCGTCACCGTCCTGACGCTCGCCATCGTCACCGCGGCCCTGCGCTGGGCGCCGGACACGACCAGGGGCGACCGGCTCCGGCAGCGCGTCCTGCTCGGGGCGCTCAGCGCGCTGAGCCTGGTGCTCGTCGGGTCGGCGTTGAGTCGCATGTGGACCTACCAGCAGGCCTATGGCTTCACCGTGCTCCGGCTGCTCGTCGAGGTCTGCGAGCTCTGGTTCGGCGCGGTGTTCGTGCTGGTGTGCGCGTCACTGGTCAGGCTGCGCTCGACCTGGCTGCCCCGCGCGGCGATCGGCACCGCGGCCGTGGCGCTGCTGACGCTGGCCGTCCTCGATCCCGAACGGCTGATCGCGAACGAGAACCTCGACCGCGCCGCCGCCGGGAAGCCGCTGGACCACGACTATCTCGCCGGCTTCTCCGCCGACGTCGTCCCGGTGGTGTCGGCGCGGCTGCCGGAGCCGCTGCGGACATGCGTGCTGCGGCTGGTCCTCGACGGCGACACGCCGGACGGCTGGCCCGCCTGGAACCTAAGCCGCGCATCGGCGCGGGACGTCCCGCTTGGCCGGTGCACCTGAACCGAACCGGGGTCCGTTGCGTAATGAACAACGGTGCGCGGAAGTCACCGGGTCGTCGTGGGGGCGGCCCGGCGGCTTCCGCGCCCCCGGCACTCAGAACGCGAAGACGTCGTCCGAATCGCGGTTGGCGACGCAGCGGTTCGGGAACGTCGTGCGGAACGAAACCGGCTTGCCGCGCCAGGAACCGACCACCGTGACGTCGACCGGGGCGTAGATCAGCGTGCACGCCTGGTGCCGCGGCGTGATCTTCGTGAAGTCGCCGCCGGCGCCGGAGAGGACCGCGCACGCGTTGTCGCGCTTCGGGTGCGTGCCGCCGGTCGGGTCGCAGGTCAGCACCACCGAGCCGATCCGGTTGGCGGTGTCGTGGCTGCTGAGCTGCAGCGTCGACGCCGGCGGCTGCGCGGGCGCGAGGCAGCTCAGGCTCATCAGGCAGGCAGCGAGGGGGAGGAGGGCCATATCGGTTCCATCGGCAGCCGGAACCCGATCACTGTGCTCCCCGTCCGGGTGAGTCTTCTTCGCTCGGCCGGGTGATGTCGAGGGCCAGCAGCGCGACGTACAGCGAGAGCATCGACTCCGGGTCCTCCAGTCGGACGCCGAGGACCTGCTCGATCCGGGCGAGCTGCTGGTAGTACGCCGTCCGCGAGGTGTGCGCGGCGACGGCCGCCGCCGACTTGTTGCCACCCTGCGCGCAGTAGTGGCGCAACGCCTGCACCAGCCGGCTGCCCGAAGCCGCGTCGCGCTGCAGCAGCGGCCCGAGCTCGCGCACCGCAAACGCCGTGACCCGCTCGTCGCCCGCCAGCAGGTGCAGCAGGCCCCGCAGCCGGACGTCGGAGAGCCGGTGCACCACCCGCTCCTCGCCCGAGCCCAGGGCCGCGGCCGCGACCTGCCCGGCTTCCAGCAGCGTGCGGCCCGCTTCAGCCGGCGTCAGCACCGTCGTGCCGACCGCCAGCACGCCCGGCGCGCTGCCGCGGGCCTCGTGGACGTCGGTGGCGAGCCGGTGCAGGACGGTGTCGGCGTTCGCCTCCGGGGACAGCGCGAGCAGCGCCCGGACGCCGAGGTCGTCGGTCGCCACCAGCGCCGACACCTTCGCGCGGCGCGCCGCGAGCACCGTGGCCTCGGCCAGCTCACGCAGCACCGGCGGCGTGGAGAGCGCGGGACGGTTGCCGGCCAGGCGCGGCCGCACCGCCAGCCCGACCAGCTGCCGCCCGGTGAGCGGCACGGCCAGCGCCGAGGCGCGCGCCAGCAGCTCCGCCGACGGCGCCGGCGAGGTCAGCAGCTCGGCGAGCACCGCGCGGTGGGCCTGCCGTTCGAGCCCGTCGGTCTCCTTGGCGACCAGCCGGTGCACGGCCAGCGCGGACGCGGCCCGCTCGGCGACCACCCGGTGGCGGTGCGGCGGCGGGTCCGCGCAGACGACGACCAGCCGTCCCCAGTCGTGCCCGCGCGCGCCGACCACCGTGACCAGCCAGCCCGACCCCGAGTGGTAACCGGTCCGCTCGCCGACCTGGACCACGCGCGAGCGGCCCGGCCAGCCGGCCAGCAGCTCGGCCGGGTCGGCGCCCGCGGCGTCGTAGGCGAGCACCTCGTGCGCCAGCGTCTCCAGCACCACCGGCTGCTCGGTCAGCCGCGCGACCTCGGCCAGCACCACGCCGGGTTCGGCGCCCGCGACCGTCAGCGCGGTGAACGTCTCGTGCACCCGCTCGGCGGCACGCAGCTCGGCGACCTGGGCGTCGACGATCTGGCCGTTCACCGCCTCGGTGACGCTCACGTACCGCGTCTCGCGCGAGAGCGTGACCAGCGGCAGGCCGTGCTCCTCGGCCGCCTCGACCAGGGCGGCGGGGAGCTTGTCGCTCCAGTGCCGGACCAGCTCGATCACCAGGCCGGCCGCGCCGACCCCGGCCAGGTCGGCGACGTACCGGGCCAGCGAGGGGCCGTCGTCGGGCAGGGCGACGCCGGTCGTCAGCACCAGCTCGCCGCCGCGCAGCAGGTGCGCGATGTCGGCGATCTCGGCGACGTGCGCCCAGCGCACCGGCGCGTCCAGGCCGGCGACCCCGGCGACGACGTGCGGGCGCCCCTGGCGCAGCACCGGCAGCGCGAGCACCTCGGCGACGGTCGGGTACATGGCTCCTCGCGAATGATCGGCAGGGACAGACTGTACGGCCGGGACGCGGAGTCCGTACACGTTGTCGATGGCGTCCGCGTGGCGCGCGCCCGGACACTCGCAGGAGACGTCCCCGACCGAAGGAGCGCACCGTCGTGACCGACCGCATCACCCACTGGATCGACGGCAAGCTGTTCGCGGGGCCGACCGAGCGCTCCGGCGAAGTGTTCGACCCCGCCACCGGCGAGGTCCGGGGCCAGGTCGACTTCGCCGGGCAGGCGGAGGTCGACGAGGCCGTCGCCGCCGCGGCGGCCGCGCTGCCGGGCTGGCGCGGGACGTCGCTCGCCGGGCGGACGCGGGTGCTGTTCGCCTTCCGCGAGCTGCTGTCCGCCCGCAAGCACGAGCTGGCCAAGATCGTCACCAGCGAGCACGGGAAGGTCGAGTCGGACGCGGCGGGCGAGATCGCGCGCGCGATCGAGAACGTCGAGTTCGCGTGCGGCGCCGCGCAGCTGCTGAAGGGTGGTTTCAGCGAGAACGCCTCGACCGGCGTCGACGTCTATTCGATCGCCCAGCCGCTCGGCGTGGTCGGCGTGATCTCGCCGTTCAACTTCCCGGCCATGGTGCCGCTGTGGTTCGTCCCCAACGCGCTGGCCTGCGGAAACACCGTCGTGCTCAAGCCGAGTGAGAAGGACCCGTCGGCGGCGGTGTTCCTCGCGGAGCTGTTCGCCGAAGCCGGCCTGCCCGCGGGCGTGCTCAACGTGCTGCACGGCGACAAGGTCGCCGTCGACGGGCTGCTGGAGCACCCGGACGTCAAGGCGATCTCGTTCGTCGGGTCGACGCCGATCGCGCGCTACGTCTACGAAACCGGCACCCGCAACGGCAAGCGCGTGCAGGCCCTCGGCGGCGCGAAGAACCACATGGTCGTGCTGCCGGACGCCGACCTCGACCTGGCCGCCGACGCCGCGGTGTCGGCCGGCTTCGGCTCGGCGGGCGAGCGCTGCATGGCGGTGTCGGTGGTCGTGGCCGTCGACCCGGTCGGCGACGAGCTGGTTGCGAAGATCGCCGAGCGGATCTCCCGGCTGAAGGTCGGCGACGGCCGTGACCCGTCGTCGGAGATGGGGCCGCTGGTGACCGCCGCGCACCACCGGCGCGTCGAGTCCTATGTGGACGCCGGGGTCGAGGCGGGCGCGTCGCTCGTGGTCGACGGCCGGGGCGTCGAGGTGCCGGGTTCTTCGGACGGCTTCTGGCTCGGCCCGACGCTGTTCGACCACGTCCGCCCGGAGATGTCGATCTACACCGACGAGATCTTCGGCCCGGTGCTGGCGGTCGCGCGCACGGCGTCCTACGACGACGCGCTGGCGCTGATCAACGCGAACCCGTACGGCAACGGCACGGCGATCTTCACCGGCGACGGCGCGGCGGCGCGGCGGTTCCAGAACGAGGTCGAGGTCGGCATGGTGGGTGTCAACGTGCCCATCCCGGTCCCGGTCGGCTACTACTCGTTCGGCGGCTGGAAGGACTCGCTGTTCGGCGACAGCCACGCGTACGGGCCGGAGGGGTTCCACTTCTTCACGCGGACGAAGGTCGTGACGTCGCGCTGGCCGGACCACTCGCACGCCGGGGTGAACCTGGGCTTCCCGCGCAACTCCTGAGCGCGGCTTGGGGGGGGGGGGGGTTTTTTTTTTTTTTCCTCCCCCCACCCCCCCCCCCCCCCCCCCCCCCCCTCCCCCTCCCCCCCCCCCCCCCCCCCCCCCCCCCCCCCCCCCCCCCCCCCCCCCCCTA
>NZ_JBVJON010000002.1:361462-434165 GCF_055583145.1 Amycolatopsis sp. NPDC104819
AGGGTGGGGTTAACGGGCCCACTGACAGGGGGGGGGAAGTTGGGTTTCCCGAAACGCTTGGGGGGGGTGTTGTGTGGGGGTTTTTTGGGGGAGCCACAACAAAAAAAACCCCCCCCCACGACCTGCGCCGAGCGGTTCTGGCCCGACCCTTGCCGCCCGCGTTGAGCACCTCTCGCTCAGGTTTCCGTAAACTCGGGATGAGCAGCGAGCGAAGTGGGTGAGGAACCGGTGGCCAACGCGGACGAACGCCGCTTCGACGTGCTGCGCGCGATCGTGGCCGACTACGTCTCCAACCAGGAGCCGGTCGGGTCCAAGGCGATCGTCGAGCGGCACAACCTGGGCGTTTCGAGCGCCACCGTGCGCAATGACATGGCCACCCTCGAAGAAGAGGGCTACATCACCCAGCCGCACACCAGCGCCGGCCGGGTGCCGACCGACAAGGGCTATCGGCTCTTCGTCGACCGGCTTTCCGAGATCAAGCCCCTGAGCGCCGCCGAGCGCCGGGCCATCACCACCTTCCTCGACAGCGGCACCGACCTCGACGACGTCCTCCGCCGCTCGGTGCGGCTGCTCGCGCAGCTGACCCGGCAGGTCGCCGTCGTCCAGTACCCGATGCTGACCAACGCCAAGGTGCGCCACCTCGAGGTGGTGCCGCTCACCCCGGCGCGGCTGATGCTGGTGCTGATCGCCGACAACGGCCGGGTCGACCAGCGCACGGTCGACCTCGGCGACGTCGTCACCGAAGACGACGTGGCCCGGCTGCGGTCCGTGCTCAACACGGCCATGTCCGGCCGGCGGCTCAACGAAGCGGCGGCGCGCGTCGCCGAGCTGCCCGACCAGGCGCCCGGCGGGCTGCGCGACGCGCTCATCCGCGTCACCACGGTCCTTGTCGAGTCACTGGCCGAACACCCCGAAGAACGCCTGGTCCTGGGCGGCACCGCGAACCTCACGCGCAACGTCGCCGACTTCCCGGGATCACTGCGTCAGGTCCTCGAAGCCCTCGAGGAACAGGTCGTCGTGCTGAAGCTCCTGGCCGCCGCGCGCAACCCCGGTGCGATCACGGTCCGCATCGGTGAGGAAAATGAGGACGAGCAGATGCGCAGCACCTCGGTCGTCTCCATCGGGTACGGCCAGGACATGGTGCTCGGCGGCATGGGGGTGGTCGGCCCGACCCGGATGGACTACCCCGGCACGATCGCCGCGGTGCGCGCGGTCGCCAACTACGTGGGGCAGATCCTGCACGGCCGCTGAGCCGGGCAGAGCAGAAGGAGAAGCAGAGACGGTGGCGAGGGACTACTACGGCATCCTCGGGGTGGCGAAGAACGCGAGCGACCAGGACATCAAGCGCGCGTACCGGAAGCTGGCCAGGGAGCTGCACCCCGACGTCAACCCGTCGGAAGACGCCCAGCACCGGTTCGGCGAGGTCACGACGGCCTACGAGGTGCTGTCCGACCCGCAGAAGCGCAAGATCGTCGACCTCGGCGGCGACCCGATGGACGGCGGCGCGCGCGGCGGGGGCGGCGGCGACCCGTTCGCCGGGTTCGGCGGCCTCGGCGACATCATGGACGCGTTCTTCGGCGCCGCGGGTGGTGGTGGCGGAGGTCGCGGGCGCGGTCCGCGCAGCCGGGTCCAGCCCGGCTCCGACGCGCTCATCCGGCTCGGCCTCTCCCTCGAGGAGTGCGCCACCGGGGTCGACAAGGAGATCGCCGTCGACACGGCGATCGTCTGCGACCTCTGCCGCGGCGCCGGCACCACCGAGGGCACCGGCGTCAAGACGTGCGACACCTGCGGCGGCGCCGGCGAGGTCCAGTCCGTCCAGCGGTCCTTCCTCGGCCAGGTCGTCACGGCCCGCCCGTGCCCGGTCTGCCGCGGCTTCGGCGAGGTCATCCCCGACCCCTGCCGCCAGTGCGGCGGCGACGGCCGCATCCGCGCCCGCCGCAACGTCACCGCCAAGATCCCGCCGGGCGTCGGCGACGGCATGCGCATCCGCCTCTCCGGCCAGGGTGAGGTCGGCCCCGGTGGCGGCCCGGCCGGCGACCTGTACGTCGAGATCGACGAGACCCCGCACGAGGTCTTCGTCCGCCAGGGCCACGACCTGCACTGCAACTTCCGCATCCCGATGACCACCGCGGCCCTCGGCGCCACCGTGCCGATCGCGACGCTGGTCGACGGCGACTACGAGCTCGACGTCGAACCGGGCACCCAGCCCAACGCCGAGCTCGTCCTCACCGGCAAGGGCATGCCCCGGCTGCGGTCCTCCGGCCGCGTCGACGGCCGCGGCGACCTGCACGTCCACATCGACGTCGTCGTCCCGACCAAGCTCGACGAAGCCCAGCGCGACCTGCTGGTCGAGCTCGCCCAGCAGCGCGGCGAGGAAGTGCCGACGCTGGCGTCCAACGGCAGCAAGCACGGCGGCCTGTTCTCCAAGCTGCGCGCCAAGAACCACCGCTGACCCGTGCCTGACACCACCCTGCCGGTCTTCCTCGCCGCCTCCGTGCCCGCCTCGGGGAGCACGGTCCTCGACGGCGAGGAAGCCCGGCACGCGGCGACCGTCCGGCGCCTGCGCGCGGGGGAGCGGCTCGTCCTCTCCGACGGCGCCGGCACGATGGCCCGCTGCGTCGTCGACGCCGTCCAGCCGGGCCGCGACGCCCAGCTGAACCTCACGGTCGAGGAGAGCTGGACCGAGGAGCCCCCGGCCCTGCGCGTCGTCGTCGCCCAGGCCCTCGCCAAGGGCGACCGCGGCGAGCTCGCCGTCGAGCTCGCCACCGAAGCCGGCGTCGACGCGATCGTGCCCTGGCGCGCCGCCCGCAGTGTCACCAAGTGGGACGACGGCGGCCGCGGCGACAAGGCCCTCGCCCGCTGGCGCGCCACCGCCCGCGCCGCCGCGAAACAAGCCCGCCGCGCCCACGTCCCCGACGTCACCGCACCCGTCGGCACCCGCGAGCTCGCCGGCCTCGCCACGACGATGTCCCTGGTCATCGTCCTCGAATCCGACGTCGAGGACCGGCTGACCGACCTGGAGCTCCCCGACACCGGCGACCTCCTGCTCGTCGTCGGCCCCGAAGGCGGCATCACCGACGAAGAGCTCCACACCCTGCGCGAAGCCGGCGCCCGAGCCGTCCGCCTCGGCACGACGGTCCTGCGCACCTCCACCGCCGCGGCCGTCGCCCTCGGCGCGCTCGGCGCCCTCACCACCCGCTGGCACTGAAAAGATCACCACAAAAAAGAGGCCACATTTTGCGCCCAGTTATGGCGCGATCACACTCCGACCCGTTACTCTCGTTTACTAACGCGCCACGCACCGTTTAGGCGCGCCACTGGGAAGACACAGACCCCGCCGGGCACCTCCCCCCTCGGTCCGGCGGAGCCGCGGATGCGGTAGATCGACCCCCAGGATCTACCGCTCCGCGGCGTTCCTTCCTCGCTTCGCTCGTTCGGTACGCCTTCGCGTTCGTTGTGTCTTCTGGGGGTCAAACCCCCAGACCCCCAGCCGGGGCGAGCCCCGGACCCCCGCGGGTTTTGTCTTTTCTCTGTTCAAAAGGCGCCTTGCTTTGCTCGGCGGCCTGCGGCCGTCTCGCAGCGTGTGGTTGCGTGCTCGCGGCCTTCGGCCGTCTTGCAGCGTGGGGTCGGTAGGGTGCTTGCATGAGTGAGGACGAGACCCTCTTTGAGCGGATCATTGCTGGTGAGATTCCTGCTGATGTTGTGTATCAGGATGCTTCCACCTTTGCGTTTCGGGATATTCGGCCTCAGGCGAAGGTGCATGTGCTCGTTGTGCCCAAGACTCGTTATCGGAACCTTGGGGAGCTTGCTGCTGCTGATCCCGGCCTGCTGAGTGATGTTGTTGCCACCGCTCGCAAGGTTGCCGAGATCGAGGGCATCGTCTCCAGTGGGTATCGCGTCGTCTTCAACACCGACTCCGATGCCGGGCAGACCGTCTTCCATGTGCACGCCCACGTGCTGGGTGGGGAGCCGCTCGGCTTCTTCGGAGCTCACGAGGGGTGAGTCGGGAAACCGGCCTGCGTCTTGTCGGGGGGTGCCAGTAGCATCGGTGGGGTCCGTAGTCCCTCACCGAGAAAGCAGGGCCGAGGCCACGTGGCCGGAACCGCACCGGGTGGAGCCGCCCGACCCGACGTCCCCGGAGACGTCCCCAAGACCGACGACAGCGCCGCCCAGGCAGCACAGTCCCGGTTCCCGATCCCCGACGCCGCCGCCCTCAGCCTGCTCGGCTCCCGCGACGAGAACCTGCGTGTCGCCGAGGAGCTCCTCGCCGCCGACGTGCACGTGCGCGGCAACGAGGTCACCCTGACCGGCACCCCCGCCGACGTCGCCTTCGCCGAACGCGTCTTCGCCGACCTGGTCACCCTCGCCACCGGCGGGCAGCAGGTCGGCCCGGACACCGTCCGCCGCACCATCGGGATGCTGAGCACCGGCGACGCCTCGCCGGCCGAGGTCCTCAGCCTCAACATCGTCTCCCGCCGCGGCAAGACCATCCGGCCCAAGACGCTCAACCAGAAGCGCTACGTCGACGCCATCGACAAGCACACCGTCGTCTTCGGCATCGGCCCGGCCGGCACCGGCAAGACCTACCTCGCCATGGCGAAGGCCGTCCAGGCCCTCCAGGCGAAGCAGGTCACGCGCATCGTGCTGACCCGCCCGGCCGTCGAAGCCGGCGAGCGCCTCGGGTACCTGCCGGGCACCCTGAACGAGAAGATCGACCCCTACCTGCGGCCGCTCTACGACGCGCTGCACGACATGGTCGAGCCCGAGTCGATCCCGCGCCTCATGCAGGCCGGCACCATCGAGATCGCGCCGCTGGCCTACATGCGTGGCCGGACCTTGAACGACGCCTTCATCATCCTCGACGAGGCCCAGAACACCACGCCCGAGCAGATGAAGATGTTCCTCACCCGCCTCGGCTTCGGCTCCAAGATCGTCGTCACCGGCGACATCACCCAGGTCGACCTGCCGAACGGGCAGCGCAGCGGCCTGCGGGTCGTCCGCGACATCCTGGGCTCGGTCGAAGGGCTGCACTTCTCCGAGCTGACCAGCCAGGACGTCGTCCGGCACAAGCTCGTCGGCGACATCGTCGACGCCTACGAGAAGTGGCAGGCCGTGCAGGACGCCCAGGACCAGCAGCAGGGCAACGGCTGGAAGGGTAACCGGCGTTGAGCATCGAAATCGCCAACGAGTCCGGCGTCGACGTCGACGAGACGTCCATCGTCTCGGCGGCCCGCTACGCCCTCGACAAGATGGAGGTCAGCCCGCTCGCCGAGCTGTCCATCCTGCTCGTCACCCTCGACGTCATGGAAGACCTGCACGAACGCTGGATGGACCTGCCCGGGCCCACCGACGTCATGGCCTTCCCGATGGACGAGCTCGACTCCTCCCGCCGTCCGGACGCGCCCGACGCGTCACCGGCGCTGCTCGGGGACATCGTGCTCTGCCCGGCGTTCGCCAAGGACCAGGCCAAGACGGCGGGGCACCGGCTGATCGACGAGCTGCACCTGCTCACCGTGCACGGCTGCTTGCACCTCCTCGGCTACGACCACGCCGAACCCGCCGAGGAACGCGAGATGTTCGCCCTCCAGAAGCGCATCCTCGGCGAGTACCAGGACGCCGTCTCCGCGCTGGAGAAGCGGGACGCCCAGCGCAACACCGACGACCGCGTGCTCGGCATCGCCGGGCTCGACGCGGGCGTCGCGCCGGCCGGGGAGCCACCCACCGGGGAAACGCCCTAGGCGCCAGCCATGGTCCAGCTCCTCTTCGCGATCGCGCTCGTGCTCCTCGCGGGCGTGTTCGCGGCGGCCGACGCCGCCGTCAGCACCGTGTCGCAGGCCCGGGCCGAAGGACTCGCCCGGCTCGGGCTGCCCGGCGCCCGCCACCTCGCCGCCGTCGTCGCCGAACGGCGCCGGCACATCAACCTGCTGCTCCTGCTCCGCCTCGGCTGCGAGCTCACGGCCACCGTGCTGGTCACGGTGTTCGTCGGCACCCGGCTCCGCCCGCTCGGCGTGGCCGTGCTCGTCGCGGCGGTCGTCATGGTCGTCGTCAGCTACGTCCTCATCGGCGTCGGCCCGCGCACCCTCGGCCGCCAGCACCCCTACCGCATCGGCCGGTACGTCGCCGGGCCGGTCCGCGTCCTCGGCTCGGTCCTCGGGCCGCTGTCCCGGCTGCTGATCCTCATCGGTAACGCCATCACGCCCGGCCAGGGCTTCCGCGAAGGCCCGTTCACCTCCGAGGTCGAGCTGCGCGAGCTCGTCGACCTCGCGCAGGAACGCGGGGTCGTCGAGGACTCCGAGCGCGAGATGATCCACTCGGTGTTCGAGCTCGGCGACACCATCGCCCGGGAGGTCATGGTGCCGCGCACCGAGATCGTCTGGATCGAGCGCACCAAGACCGTCCGGCAGGCCCTCGCGCTGGCGCTGCGCACCGGCTTCACCCGGGTCCCGGTGATCGACGAGTCGGTCGACGACATCGTCGGCGTGGTCAACATCAAGGACCTCATGGCCGCGTACATGGACCCGGACGGCCCGAGCACCGTCGTCGACACGCTGATGAACGAGGCCGGCTTCGTCCCCGACTCCAAGCGGCTCGACGAGCTGCTCAAGGAGATGCAGCGCTCGCACAACCACATGGCGATCGCCGTCGACGAGTACGGCGGCACCGCCGGCCTGCTCACCATCGAAGACGTCATCGAGGAGATCGTCGGCGAGATCACCGACGAGTCCGACGGCGACGAGCGTCCCGAGGTCGAGGAGCTCGACGACGGCGCCGTGCGCGTGTCGTCCCGGATGGGCGTCGACGACCTGGGCGAGCTGTTCGGCATCGACCTCGAAGACCACGACGTGGAGACCGTGGGCGGGCTGCTCGCGGAGCGACTGGGTAGGGTCCCGCTACCGGGGGCCGAAGCCGAGGTCGCCGGCCTCCGGCTCTTCGCCGAAGGCGGCAAGGACCGGCGCGGCCGCATGCGGATCACCTCGGTGGTCGTGCACCCGGCCGACGCCGAAGCGATGACCGACCCGGCCGACCGCACCACCCGGCGCCGGACGCGCCTGCCCCACCCCGACGAACGCGACAGGAGCGTCGAACATGCCTGACCTCGAGGCGGAGGACCAGAAGCTGGTCACCCTCGCCCGGTCCTCGCGCGCCCGCATCCAGGCCCCCGAAGGCGCCGCGGTCCGCGACACCGACGGCCGGACCTACGCCGCGGGCACGGTCGACCAGCCGTCGTTCAAGCTCACCGCGCTCCAGGCCGCGGTCGCCGCCGCGCTCTCCAGCGGCGCCGAAGGCATCGAAGCGGCCGCCGTCGTCAGCGAAGAAGGACTGCTCAAGGGCGCGTCCGTGCACGCCGTGCGCGACATCGCGAAGTACGCGCCGATCATCCTGGCCGCGCCGGACGGCACGGTGCTCGAGGTGCTGGAGCGATGACCGACCACCGCTCCGGCTTCGCCTGCTTCGTCGGCCGTCCCAACGCGGGCAAGTCGACGCTGACCAACGCCCTGGTCGGCACCAAGGTCGCGATCACCTCCAGCAAGCCCCAGACCACCCGCCACGCGATCCGCGGCATCGTGCACCGGGAGGACGCCCAGCTCGTCCTCATCGACACCCCCGGCCTGCACCGCCCGCGCACGCTGCTCGGCGAGCGGCTCAACGACATCGTGCACACGACGTGGTCCGAAGTGGACGTTGTCGGGTTCTGCGTGCCGGCCAACGAAAAGATCGGCCCCGGTGACAAGTTCATCGCCGCGGAGCTGCAGAAGATCGCGAAGCGCACGCCGGTCATCGGGATCGTCACCAAGACCGACCTCGTCCAGCCCCAGCAGGTCGCCGAACAGCTCCTGGCGCTGCAGAACGTCATGGAGTTCGCCGAGCTGATCCCGGTGTCCGCAGTGGACGGTTTCCAGGTCGGCGCGCTCGCGGACCTGCTCGTCGGCAAGCTGCCCGAGGGCCCGCAGCTCTACCCGGGCGGGGAACTCACCGACGAACCCGAACAGACGCTGGTCGCCGAGCTGATCCGCGAAGCGGCGCTCGAAGGCGTCCGAGACGAGCTGCCGCACTCGATCGCCGTCACCGTCGAGGAGATGCTGCCGCGCGAAGGCCGGGACGACCTCATCGACGTGCACGCGTTCCTCTACGTCGAGCGCCCCAGCCAGAAGGGCATCATCCTCGGGCACAAGGGCGAGCGGCTGCGCGAGGTCGGCGCCACCGCGCGCAAGAACATCGAGGCGCTGCTCGGCTCGAAGGTCTACCTCGACCTGCACATCAAGGTCGCCAAGGAGTGGCAGCGCGACCCCCGTCAGTTACGCCGCCTGGGCTTCTGACCCGGCCATTCCCCGGACGGGGGATGATCAGCGGAATTCCTGGTCTCGATTCGGTCGCGGCGGGAGGATTCACCGCACGCGCGACCGCGGCGCCCCCTACAGTCGCGGCTTCGACCACACCGCGACCGGTCGGGGCGGCCCGCGGAACCGGTGGTCGTCCACGGAGCAAGACGAAGGGGAACAACCGACCATGACCGACAGCCAGGGCATGCCCAACTACCCCGGCGACCAGCCGAACCAGCCCGGCGGCCAGCCGAACTACCCCGGTGGGCAGCCGGGTGGCTACCAGCCGGGCCCGCCCCCGAGCAACAACCTCGTCTGGGCCATCCTCACCACCCTCTTCTGCTGCCTCCCGTTCGGCGTCGTGTCGATCGTGCAGGCCGCGAAGGTGAACGGGCTGTGGGCGCAGGGCCAGACCGCCGCCGCGCAGGAAGCCTCCGACTCCGCCAAGAAGTGGGCGATCATCTCCGCGGTCGTGGGTGTCGCGTGGATCGTGCTGGTCGTCATCCTCTCGATCGCCGGTGTCTTCACCTTCGGCACGACGTCGTCGTCATACTGACGTAGCCGAGCAGCAGGAGGAACCCGGTGACCGACCAGTACCCGCCGCCGTACCCGCCCCCGGGCGGGCCGCCACCCGGCTACGGCTACGGCTATCCGCCGCCGAACTACGGGCCACCGCCGGACAACAACATGGTGTGGGCGATCCTGAGCACCGTGCTGTGCTGCCTGCCCCTGGGTGTCGTCTCGATCGTGAAGTCGAGCCAGGTCAGCTCACTCTGGTTCCAGGGCTTCCACGCCGAGGCGCAGAAGGCCGCCGACGACGCCCGCAAGTGGGCGATGTGGTCGGCCATCACCACCGGGATCCTCCTGCTGCTCTACATCGCCTTCATCGTGGTGATGGTCGTGATCGGCGTCTCCGCGGACCGGTACACGCCGTGACCACGACGACCGTCCACACCGGACACCCCGTCTACACCGGGCACCCGGCGCGGGGAGCCAGGGCCAAGCTGCGCGCGGTGAGCGCGCCGCTCGCCGTCGTGGCCGGGCTCGGCGTGTGCTGCGCCGTGGTCTGGGCCGGCGACCCGACGACGCCGGGCGGCTTCCTGCCGGTCTGCCCGACCAAGGCGCTGTTCCGGATCGACTGCCCGGGCTGCGGCGGCCTGCGGATGGCGTACAGCCTGATGCACGGGAACATCCCCGCGGCCGTGCACTACAACGCGGTGTCGTTCGTCGTCGTGCTCCTGTTCGTCTGGAGCATGGCGGCGTGGACGGTCGGCAGGCTGCGCGGCCGCGCGGTCGCCAGCTGGCTGCACTGGCGCTGGACGCCCCTGGCGTTTTCGGTCGTGTTCGTCGTCTGGTTCGTGATCCGCAACCTGCCGTTCGCCCCGTTCAGCGGCTTGCGCGTCTGAACGACGGCGGAGGGGAACCGGGTCCGGACCCGGCGCGTCGGACGGCGTGACGGGGTCACCCGGACAGCTGAAGCCTGGGAGGCGCGGCCGTCACCGGAGCGAGTACGCTCCCGCGGACGGTCCGCACCGCACCACCGGGCCGGACCCGTGCGAGGCTCCGCACGGGAGAGTGACCAACGAGGGGGAATACCGCGATGACCGATCCCTACGGTCAGCAGTCCTTCGGGCAGCAACCCGGTGGCCAGCAGCCGTTCGGACAGCCGCAGCCGGGCCAGGCGCCGCCGCCGTACGGGCAGCCGTACGGGCAGCCGGCGCCGTTCGGGCAGCAGGGCGTTCCCTTCGGCGCGCCGCGGAACTACGCGAGCTGGGGCCAGCGCGCGCTGGGCTGGCTCGTCGATTTCGGCCCCATCGTGGGCCTGTACCTGGTGCTGGGCATCATCGCCTTCCTCACCCGGGGCAACTTCATCTTCCAGATCCTGGCCATCCTCGGGTTTGTCGCCTGGATCGCTTGGACGGTGTACAACCGCTGGATCCAGGCGGGCAACACCGGCCAGTCCATGGGCAAGCGGGTCGCCAAGATCAAGCTCGTCCGCGAGGACAACGGGCAGCCGATCGGCGCCGGCATGGCGTTCCTGCGCGACCTCGCGCACTTCGTCGACAACTTCCTTTGTTACATCGGCTGGCTGTGGCCGCTCTGGGACGACAAGTCCCAGACGCTGTCGGACAAGATCGTCGGCACCGTCGTGGTCCAGGCCGACGAGTCGGCGGCGCCGAACCCGTTCGCCCAGCCCGGCGGGTTCGCCGGTGGTTACCCGCCGGCGGGACAGCCCCAGTTCGGCCAGCCGCCGTCGGGCGGTTTCCCGCAGCAGCAGCCGCAGTCCGGTGGGTTCGGCCAGCCGCAGCCGCCTTCGGGCGGGTTCGCGCAGCCGCCGTCCTCGGGCGGTTTCCCGCAGCAGCCCGCTTCCGGCGGGTTCCCGCAGACGCCGAAGCCGGGCGGGTTCGGCCAGCAGCCGGGCCAGCCGCTCGCGCCGCCGCCGGGCGGGTCCCCGTTCGACGAGCAGGCCGAGCGCACCCAGATGCTGCGCCCCGACTCCGCCGGGGGCGCGTCGCCGTTCGACGAGCAGGCCGAACGGACCCAGATGCTGCGGCCCGAAGCCCACGACGAGGCCGAGGCGACCCGCAAGATCGACCCGGGCCAGTTCGGGCAGCCGCCGAAGGACCAGCCGCCGCACCACTGACCGACCTTTCCGCGCAGCACCGCCGGAGCCACCCGGCGGAAGTTCACGAGTAGTTGGGGTACAAGTTCATGACCAATCCCTACGGCCAGCAGCAGCCCTATGGCCAGCAGCCGCAGCAGCCGCAGCAGCCCGGTTACGGCACGCCGTCCGGCGGCATGCCGGCGGCGCCGTACGGTCAGCCCGCGCCCTACGGCCAGCCGGCCCCGTACGGCCAGCCGCCCACCGGCGGCTTCGGCGCCCCGGGGTACGGCATGCCCGGCGGCGGCGACATCAACCAGATCAAGGACTACAAGGGCTGGGCGATCGGCAGCATCTTCCTCTGCTGGATCCTCGCGATCTTCGCGATCATGAAGTCCAACGAGGTCCAGACGTACAAGATGCAAGGCAACTACATGATGGCGGAGCAGGCGTCGAAGACGACCAAGACGCTCTGCCTCATCGCCTCCATCATCGGCGGCCTCGGCTGCGTGTTCGCGATCATCTGGATCATCGTCGCGGCCACCGCGGTGAGCACGTACTGCACGGGCTACTATTGCTGAACCCGGGTCGGTCCACCCCGGCATCGCCCGCAAGTGGGACGATGTCGGGGTGGTGAACCTCTACCGCGACACCGGGGTGGTGTTGCGCACGCACAAGCTGGGTGAGGCCGACCGGATCGTCACCCTGCTGACCCGGCGGCACGGCAAGGTCCGCGCCGTGGCCAAGGGTGTGCGGCGCACGTCGTCCCGCTTCGGTGCCCGGCTGGAGCCGTTCGGCCACGTCGACGTGCAGTTCTACACCGGCCGCACGCTCGACGTGATCACCCAGGTCGAGACCGTGGACGCCTTCGCGCTGCCGCTGGTCGCCGACTACCAGCGCTACACCGCGGCCAGCGCCATCGCCGAAACCGCGGACCGGCTCTCGGCCGAAGAGGGCGAGCCGGTGCTCAAGCTCTACCTCCTCGTCTGCGGCGCGCTGCGCTCGCTCGCCGCGGGGGAGCGTGACGCGTCCCTGGTGCTCGACGCGTTCTTCCTCCGCGCGATGTCCTACGCCGGCTGGGCGCCCGCGCTCACCGAGTGCGCCCGGTGCGGCCTGCCCGGCCCGCACGTCGCGTTCAGCGTCGCCGCCGGCGGGTCGATGTGCCAGGACTGCCGCGTGCCCGGGTCGGTGCACCCCGCCCCCGAGGTCCTGGACCTGCTCACCGCCCTGCTGCACGGCGAGTGGACGATGGCCGAGTCGACCCTGCCCGGCACCCGCCGCGACGCGAGCGGCCTGGTCGCGGCCCACCTGCAGTGGCATCTGGAGCGGCAGCTCCGGTCGCTTCCCCTGGTCGAGCGACGTGCCCGGGAGACCGTCGTGCCCGGGCAGTAGGGTCGAACTCGATCGGTTTCACCCATCCAGGGAGGCTCGCAGTGCTGCGCAGGGGACGCGAGAACAAGGCGTCGCGATACGAGCTGCGGGCCCCGGATCCGCACCCGTCGGGCGCGAAACCGCCGGAAATCCCGCGCGAGCTGGTGCCCAAGCACGTCGCGCTGGTCATGGACGGCAACGGCCGCTGGGCCAACCAGCGCGGCCTGCCGCGGATCGAAGGCCACAAGCGCGGGGAAGCCGTGATGATCGACGTCGCCGCCGGTGCCGTCGAGATCGGCGTCAAGTGGCTCTCGGTGTACGCGTTCTCGACGGAGAACTGGAAGCGCAGCCCCGAAGAGGTGCGGTTCCTGATGGGCTTCAACCGCGACACCATCCGCCGCCAGGTCGACTACCTCGGCTCGATCGGCGTGCGCATCCGCTGGGCCGGGCGCCGGCCGAAGCTGTGGGCGTCGGTGATCAAGGAGCTGCAGGCGGCCGAGGAGAAGACCAAGCACAACACGGCGCTGAACATGACGATGTGCGTCAACTACGGCGGCCGTGCCGAACTGGGCGACGCCATGCAGCGGATCGCGCGCGACGTCGCGGACGGTCGTTTGGACCCCGCGAAGGTCACCGAGAAGACCATCGGCAAGTACCTGTACCAGCCGGAGATGCCGGACGTGGACCTGTTCCTGCGGCCCTCGGGCGAGCAGCGGACGTCGAACTTCCTGCTGTGGCAGTCGGCCTACGCCGAGATGGTCTACCAGGACACGCTGTTCCCGGACTTCGACCGGACCCACCTGTGGCGGGCCTGCCTGGAGTTCGCGAAGCGGGACCGCCGCTTCGGCGCGGCCGTCGACCAGGCGTCGTCGTCATGAGCGCGACCGAAGCGGCCGAGACCGCGGAGCTGCTGACCCAGGCCAAGGAGTCCCTCGAGCGCTACCTCGAGGTGCACGTCGACGACGACGGCGCGCTGACGTTCTCCCACGGTGACGTCCCGTGCGTGATCCAGGCGACCCGGCTCGGCGAGGGCCTCACGGTACTGACGCTGACCTGCGTCGTCGGCTGGGACCTGGCGGACCGGCCGGAGCTGTCGATCGCCGTCGCCGAGCGCGCCGGGCAGGGGCTGTTCGGGACGCTCGGGGTCGGGCATTCGGACAACGGTGTCGACGTCACGCTGCGGTACGCGTTCCCGGCGGCGGGCCTGGACGCGGCCGCGCTGGGGACGTTGCTGATGCTGGTGGTGTCGACGGCCTCGCAGCTGCGGACCGAGCTGCCGGGCGTCGTCCCGGAGTAGATTTTTCGCCGCGAACGGTGGATTCCGGGCCGAAACGGACCGGATCCGACCGTTCGCGGCGCACGCGGCCGCGGCTTGTCGGCGGGCCCTGGCATAGTCGTCGCCGTGAACATGGTTTCCACTTCCGGCGCCCGGCGCACCCGGCGGTTCCGGGTCAGCTCGGTCGAAGTGCTGTGCGCGATCCTGCTGGTCGCGATCCTCGGGCAGGGCTGGCTGCAGCAGGTGTTCGACGTGCCCGCGCTGCGCACGGGCTCGACGGTGTTCGTCGCCGTCTGCGTGCAGGCGCTGCCGTTCCTGGTGCTGGGGGTGCTGATCAGCGGGGCGATCGCGGCGTTCGTGCCCGCGCGGGTGCTGGAGAAGGTGCTGCCGCGGCGAGCGGGGGCGGCGGTCGGTGTCGCCGGGCTCGCGGGGGTCGCGCTGCCGGGCTGCGAGTGCGCGTCGGTGCCGGTGGCGCGCCGGCTGATGGGGCAGGGCGTGGCGCCGGCGGCGGCGTTGACGTTCCTGCTGGCCGCGCCGGCGGTGAACCCGGTGGTGCTGGTGGCCACCGCGGTCGCGTTCCCGGGCCGGCCGGAGATGGTGCTGGCCCGGTTCGCGGGATCGCTGGCGACGGCGATGGTGATGGGCTGGCTGTGGGCCCGCTGGGGCAAGCTCGAGTGGATCACTTCGCGCGCGTTGCGGCGGCTGCCCGACGTGGCGGGCGGGCAGCGGTGGCGGGTGTTCGCGGAGACGGCCCGCACGGACCTGGTCGAGGCGGGCGGTTTCCTGGTGCTGGGCGCGCTGATCTCGTCGGCGCTGAACGTGCTGGTGCCGGCCCGCTGGTTCGGGGTGCTGGGCGAGCAGCTGGTGCTGGGCATCGTGGTGATGGCGGTGCTGGCGGTGGTGCTGGCGCTGTGCAGCGAGGCGGACGCGTTCGTGGCGGCGTCGCTGACGGCGATGCCGATGCTGCCGAAGCTGGTGTTCCTGGTGGTGGGGCCGGCGGTGGACGTGAAGCTGTTCGCGTTGCAGGCGGGCACGTTCGGCCGCTCGTTCGCAACCCGGTTCGCCCCGGCGACGTTCGTGGTGGCCGTGGGGTGCGCGGTCGTGGCCGGGCTGGTGGTGGGGGTGGCGTGAAGCGCGAGACGCAGAACATCCTGCTGCTCCTGTTGGGCGGCGCGCTGATCAAGATCGCGGCGAACGGCGACTACCTGAGGTACGTCAAGCCGGCCCAGCAGCCCTGGATCATCACGGGCGGCGCGGTGATGGTGCTCCTCGGAGCGGTGGCAATCGTCCGTGACCTCCTGGCGGCGCGCGGCAAGCCCGGCGCAGGTGACTCGGACGGCGGCCATGATGTCGACCACCACGGCGCGGGTGACGGTCATTCGCACTCCGCGCGCCCGGCGTGGCTGCTGCTGGTCCCGGTGCTGGCGGTGTTCCTGGTCGCCCCACCGGCCCTGGGCGCCGACTCCGTCATCCGCACCGAAGCCCGGGTGCCGGCGAGCGCGGCCGCGGCCAACGCCGCCGCGTTCCCACCGCTCCCGGCGGGGAACGTCGTCCCGCTGGCGGTCAACGAGTTCGTCAGCCGGGCGGGCTGGGACGCGGCAGGCACGCTCAACGGCCGCACGGTCTCCCTCACCGGCTTCGTCGTCCACACCGACGGCGCGACGCTGCTGGCCCGCCTGGTGATCAGCTGCTGCGCGGCCGACGCGTTCCCGGTCACGGTCCGCCTCCGCGACGGTCAAGCCGACCACCTGGCCAGCGACGCGTGGATCCAGGTGACGGGCCAGGTGGTCCCGGGCACGGCGACCAAGGCCAACAGCTACACCCCGGACTTCACCCCGGCATCGGTCACGACGGTCCCGGCCCCGAAGGACCCGTACGAGTACTAGCCCAGGCCGCCCCCACCCGGCCGCCTCACGCACCCAGCCGGACGACACGCGGACCTCGGCGGACGACACGCGTACTCAGCTGGACGACTCGCGTACCTGGATGGACGACTCGCCTGCCTGGCTGGTCACTCGCGCGCTTAGAAGGCCGCCTCGCGCACCCACCCGGACGACTCGCGTACCTGGGTGGACGACACGCGTACCCAGCCGGACGACACGCGTACCTCGGCGGACGACACAGCCGCGGGCCGACAGCAGCCCGAGGGTCAGTGGCGGGCGCAGGTGCCGGTGATCTCCACCGTGTGGGAGATCTCCGAAAAGCCGTGCTCGGCCGCGATCTTCTCCGCCCAGCGCTCGACCGCCGGGCCCTCGACCTCGACCGTCCGGCCGCACACGCGGCACACCAGGTGATGGTGGTGGTGCGCCGAACACCGGCGGTAGATCGCCTCGCCGGAGTCGGTGCGCAGGACGTCGATCTCGCCGGCCTCCGACAGGGACTGCAGGGTGCGGTACACCGTCGTCAGGCCGATGCCGTCGCCGCGTTTGCGCAGCTCGTCGTGCAGTTCCTGGGCGGAGCGGAAGTCGTCGACGGTACTCAGCAGCTCGACGACCGCGGCCCGCTGCTTCGTCGAACGGCGGCCCGGCACCGGGGCCTGGCCGCGCGGGGCGACGGCGTTCATCACTTTCCTTCCTGCACGTGGGCGACGGCGTCGACGACGATGTGCGCCAGGTGGTCGTCGGCGAGGCGGTAGACGACCTCGCGGCCGCGGCGCTCGCCCTGGACCACTCCCGCCGTCTTCAGCACCCGCAGGTGCTGGCTGATCAAGGGCTGCGCGACGTCGAGGGCGTCCACCAGCTCGTGGACGCACCGGTCGGCCGCGCGCAGCTGGAGCACGATCGCGATCCGGACCGGCGCGGCGAGCGCGCGCAGGAGGTCACCCGCGTCGGACAGGACCGCCGCCGGCGGGTGCGCCGGTGGCGTGGCCGCCGCCGGGGCGCACTCCGCCAGTGCCGGCTGGGCGCCGCTCCCGGCCACCGTCGCCATAACCGCCTCCCCCGTGACCATGAATTCCGTAGTCATTACCGACAACGGCGTCGCCCATCCTAGTGTTCCCCCGGCCGGGTGCCCCGTCCGTCACCGCTCTCTGCGGGGTACGGCCGGTCGTATTGCTCCATTCGGGTGAGTTCGTGGGATATTGGCTCTTCGGCTTCGCATGTAGTGGCCGACGGTGCAAGGTTGTCGCGGAGCGTTTCGTCGCTTCTCGTACGCCGGCGACCCGCCCTGAGCAAAGCAGTGGGGAGACATGACGCGTTTCGTGACCAAGGCAGCCGCGCTGACGGCCGTCCTGTTCCCGCTGGTCGGAGCCGGGGTGGCCGGTGCGCAGAGCCAGGCCGTCGACGAGAAGACCGGGCCGGTCGCGTTCGCGAACATCGCGTCCGTCCGGATCGGCAGTGAAGGCCAGCGCGGCGGCGCGCTCATCACCGAGACCCAGCGCTCGCCGCTGTTGCCCGGCCAGTCGAAGCTCGGCGCGGACCGCGTCTCGGTGCCGAAGGACGACGGCGAGCGGAACACCTTCGGCGGGCACTACCAGATCGACCTCGGCCGCTACAGCAACGGCAACCCGTACCCGTCGGGCGTCGCTAGCCGGGACCACAACGTCGTCGCCGCGCTGCAGGCGACCACCGTGCCCACCGCCGTCGCGGAGACGAACTACGCGCTGCGCGACACCTGGCAGGGCGGCGCGCAGCCGATCGACAACACCGTCCTCGTGCTGGAAGGCGCGAAGACCGCCGTGGACTGCACCGGCCCGGCCAAGCTCACCGGCACGTCCTCGGTCGCCCGGCTGTGGGTGCGCCAGGCGGACGGCTCGCTCGGCATCGTCCCGATGCCCGGCGGCAACGCCGGCCTCCAGCTGCAGAACCTGCGCCTCGGGCCGCCCGGTGACATCCAGAACGCCGCCGAGGCCACCACGGTCTCCGACCTGAAGCTGACCCGCGTCGCCGCGTTCGACCAGCTGATCCGGCAGGACGGCTGGCGCGGCGGCGACTTCACCGCCGTCGCCGGCTGGCGGGTCGAGATCACCACCCACGTCAAGGACGCCGCGGGCGCCGCGCTGCAGGACGTCGTGACGACCATCGTGCTCGGCGGGGTCAGCTGCTCGGTCCCGAAGGGGTTCGTCGCGAAGGCCGGTGGCCCCGCGGGCGGCACGACCGCCTCCCAGGCCGCGGTGCCGACGCAGGTCCCGGCCGGGTACCTCGGCGCGGCCGCGCCGGACACCGGCAGTGACGGCTCGCGTGTCCCGCTCGGCATCGGCCTGCTCTTCGGCGGGGTGTTCTTCGCCGCGGTCGCGCTGCTGCTCGGCAGGCGGCGCAAGTCCGGGACGGACTAGGTGCTCCGCACCGGGCTGGCCGCCGTCTCGGCGGCGCTGGCCGTGGCGGCCTTCGCCGCCGGCGTCATCCTGCTGACCTGGCTCCCGCCGACGGCGACGCAGGCCGCGGCGCCGCCGCCCGGCACGCTGCCGGGTGAGAACGCCGCCCCCGCCGTGCTGCCCGCGGACAGCGAGTCCGCCGCGCAGCAGCGCCCGGGCACGGTCCGGCTGCCCGACGGCGCCACCGCCCGGCTGGTCCGCACCGAGCTCACCGGCACCGGCGTGCTGCCGATCCCGCGTGGCCTGGGTGACGCGGCCTGGTGGGGCGCCAAGCTCGGCGCGGCCCGGGGCGCCGCGCTGCTGTCCGGGCACGTGAACTGGGAGGGGCAGCGCGGGCCGTTCGACGAGCTCTGGCGGATGCGCGACGGGGACGACGTCAGCGTCGTCGACGCGCGGGGCGGCCGGTGGGTCTACCGGGTCGACGACGTCGTCACGCTGCCGAAGGAGGCGCTGCCGGCGCAGGCCGCGAAGTGGTTCGGCCAGGACGGCCCGCACCGGCTGGTGCTGGTGACCTGCGGCGGCGACTACGTCGGCGGCACCGAGGGGTACGACGAGAACCGCCTGGTCACGGCCACCCTGGTGACCCGTCCGACCGGCTGACCCGAGTCCGGTGCAACCTTCTCCGCCCGGCACGGCATGTCTGTCTGTGCACTGGTCACGGAGTGAAGGAGCACAGGCGCATGCAGGAGCAGAACCCGGCGGAGCGGAAGAAGGCCACCGGCCGCTGGTGGATCGTGGGCGTGGCCGGCGCGTTCGTGATCGCGGCGCTGGTCGCGACCCTGCTCGTGTTCACCGGAAAGGATGAACCCGTCGGCGCGAACGGCACGACGACGCCGGTCGCGGCCGCGGACCAGCCGGCGAAGCAGGACACCGGCCAGGCCCCCGCGACGCTGGCGCTGCCCGGCGGCGGCACCGCGAAGCTGGTCCAGGAGGACCTGGACGCCGACGGCGCGTTGAAGATCCCTGAAGGCCTCGGCGAAGCCGCGTGGTGGGGCGCGAAGCTGGGCGCGGACCACGGCGTCGCGCTGCTGTCCGGGCACGTGAACTGGAAGGGCTCGAAGGGGCCGTTCACCGAGCTGTGGCAGGTCAAGCAGGGCCAGGAGGTGAAGCTGACCGACGCCGCCGGCGGCGCGTGGGTGTACCGGATCGACAAGACCGAGACGGTGCACAAGTCCGAGCTGGCCGGCCGCTCCGAGCAGCTCTTCGACCCGGACGGCCCGCACAAGCTGCTCCTGGTCACCTGCGGCGGCGAGTACGTCGGCGGCAAGGAGGGCTACGAGGACAACCGCGTCGTGACGGCGTCGCTGGTGACCCGGCCGTAGCCTGCGCGAAAAGCCCTGGGCCCCGACGGATACCCTGGACGTTCCAGTCAGATAACCGTCCCCGCATGCTTCCGGAGCGTGGAGTGCCCACGAACACCATCGATACCGTAGTCAGCCTGTGCAAGCGCCGTGGTTTCGTCTTCCCCAGCGGAGAGATCTACGGCGGTACCCGCTCGGCGTGGGACTACGGGCCGCTCGGGGTCGAGCTGAAGGACAACATCAAGCGCCAGTGGTGGAAGACCGTCGTGCAGGGCCGGGACGACGTCGTCGGCCTCGACTCGTCGGTCATCCTGCCGCGCCAGGTGTGGGTGGCCTCGGGGCACGTCAACGTGTTCACCGACCCGCTCATCGAGTGCCTGTCCTGCCACAAGCGGTTCCGCGCCGACCAGCTCGCCGAGGAGTACGCGGCGCGCAGCGGCAAGGAGACCTCCGAGGACGACCTGTCCGACGTGCCCTGCCCGAACTGCGGCACGCGCGGCAAGTACACCGCGCCGCGGGACTTCAACATGATGCTGAAGACCTACCTCGGCCCGGTGGAGTCCGAGGAGGGCCTGCACTACCTCCGCCCGGAGACGGCGCAGGGCATCTTCGTCAACTTCCTCAACGTGCAGACGACGTCGCGGAAGAAGCCGCCGTTCGGCATCGGCCAGATCGGCAAGTCGTTCCGCAACGAGATCACGCCGGGCAACTTCATCTTCCGGACGCGCGAGTTCGAGCAGATGGAGATGGAGTTCTTCGTCGAGCCGGGTGAGGACGAGACCTGGCACCAGTACTGGATCGACCAGCGCACCGAGTGGTACACCGACCTCGGCATCAAGCCGGAGAACCTGCGCCACTTCGAGCACCCGAAGGAAAAGCTCTCGCACTACGCGAAGCGCACGGTCGACATCGAGTACCGGTTCGCGTTCAACGCCGGGCAGGAGTGGGGTGAGCTCGAGGGCATCGCCAACCGCACCGACTTCGACCTGACCACGCACTCGAACCACTCGGGTGTGGACCTGTCGTTCTTCGACCAGGCGTCCGGCCAGCGCTACCGGCCGTTCGTCATCGAGCCGGCGGCGGGTGTCGGCCGGTCGATGATGGCCTTCCTGGTCGACGCTTACCACGAGGAAGAGGCGCCGACGGCGAAGGGCGGCGTCGAGAAGCGCGTCGTGCTGAAGCTCGACCCGCGGCTTTCGCCGTTCAAGGTCGCGGTGCTGCCGCTGTCGCGCAACGCCGACCTGACCCCGAAGGCCAGGGAGGTCGCCGCGACCCTGCGCAAGCACTGGAACGTCGACTTCGACGACGCGCAGGCGATCGGCCGCCGCTACCGCCGCCAGGACGAGATCGGCACGCCGTACTGCGTCACGGTCGACTTCGACTCGCTCGAGGACAACGCCGTGACGGTGCGCGAGCGCGACACGATGTCGCAGGAGCGCATCGCGATCGACAAGCTCGAGGCCTACCTGGCGGGCCGCCTGATCGGCTGCTGAACCATCCGGAGCCCGGGACCCCTGACACCTGTCACGGCCAGGACGTGACGCACGGTCTGGGGTCCCGGGCCTCCCGGGCGGCAGTCTGGGGGCATGCGAGAAACAGACATCCGGTCGGTCGCGGCGGGGGCCGCGGTCCACCTCACCGGCCTGCGGAAACACTACGGCGACGTGCACGCGGTCGACGGCGTCGACCTGACCATCGCCCCGGGCGAGGTGGTCGCCCTGCTCGGCCCCAACGGCGCGGGCAAGTCCACCACCGTCGACATGATCCTCGGCCTCAGCACACCGGACGCCGGTGAGGTGCGCGTCTTCGGGCGGAAGCCGATCGACGCCGTCCGCGCCGGGCTGATCGGCGCGATGCTGCAGGGCGGCGCGCTGATGGACGACCTGACCGTCGGGGAGACCGTCGGCATGGTCGCGGCGCTGCACCGCAAGCCGATGCCGGTGGCCGAGGCCCTGGCGGCGGCCGGGATCGGGGAGCTGGCCGGCCGTCGCGCCAACAAGCTTTCCGGCGGGCAGAAGCAGCGGGTCCGCTTCGCCGTCGCCCTGGTCAGCAACCCCGACCTGCTGCTGCTCGACGAGCCGACCGCCGCGATGGACGTCGGCACCCGGCGCGAGTTCTGGCAGTCGATGTACGCCTTCACCGAGTCCGGCCGCACGGTCCTGTTCGCCACGCACTACCTCGAAGAGGCCGAGGAGTTCGCCGACCGGGTCGTGCTGATGCGCCGCGGCCGGATCGTCGCCGACGGCTCGGTCGCCGAAGTCCGCGCGCTGGCCGGGGGCCGCACCGTGCGGGCCGCCGTGCCGGGCGCCACCGAAGCTGTGATCGCGGCGCTGCCGGGAGTCAAGGAGTTCGAGCTGCGCGGCGACCGCGTCGCGATCTCCAGCGGCGACTCCGACGCGACGCTGTGGGCGCTCAAGTCCGCCGTCCCGGGTGTGCACGACGTCGAAATCAGCGCAGTCGGCCTCGAAGGCGCCTTCCTGTCCCTGACCGCCGACGACACCGCGGAGGCCGTGCGATGAACGCCACCTACCTGTTCACCGAGATCCGGCGGAACTTCCGGGCGCCGCGGTTCCTGATCTTCGTCGTCGCCTTCCCGGTGCTGATGTTCCTGTTGCAGGCCAACGTCTTCGTCAAGGCGAGCGACCCGGACCACGCGGCGTTCACCGCGGTCGTGATGATCAACATGATGACCTTCGGGACGTTCGCCGCGGCCAACACCAGCGGCGCCCGGCTCGCGATCGAGCGGGCGCTCGGCTGGCAGCGGCAGCTGCGCCTAACCCCGCTCACCGGCGTCGGCTACCTCGGCGGCAAGGCGCTGTCCGGGATGCTTGTCGGGCTGCCCGCGCTGATCCTCGTTCCGGTGCTGGCGGTGACCGTCGAAGGGGTGCACCTCGACGCGGCGGGCTGGGTCCGGATCCTCGCCGGCATCTTCCTCGGCACGATCCCGCTGGTGCTGCTCGGTCTGCTCATCGGGCAGTTCGGCACGCCCGAGACGATGCAGCCGATCAGCATGCTGGTCACCCTCGGCATGGGTTTCCTCGGCGGCCTGTGGATCCCCATCGAGACGATGCCGTCCTGGATGCACGACCTCGCCCAGATCATGCCGACCTACTGGGTGCTGCAGCTGGCCCGGCCCGCGGTGACCACCGACATGGTGGTGTCGCTGCCGCAGGCCGCCGGTGTGCTCGCGGCGTGGACCGTGGTGCTGGGGGCGCTGGTGATCAGGCGTTACCGTAAGGACAGCGCCCGGGTCTGAGGGCCGGGACGGCGGAATGGGAACGGCGATGGCCAAGACGGAAGCGGAGCGCAAGCTCGGGCTGGGCAGTAGGGACACGTGGTGGGAGGACCCGCCGCCGAACCGCCACGGCGGCGGACCGGACAAGTTCCGGTGGCCGGTCCTGTCGATCGTGTTCACCCTGCCCTACCTCATCCCGGTGACGAAGTCGCTGCTGGCCCGGGACCCGGTGACGCCCTGGGTGGTGGTGCTGTGGGTGCTCGTCTACGGCGTCGCGGTCTCCTACGCGCTGTTCCCGGTGGCGTTCGACCGCAGCAAGCCGTTCCGGTTCGCTTACAGCGGGTGGATGCTCGCCCTGGGCCTGGCCGTGGTCGCCGCGACGCACACCAGCCCGTTCGTGATGCTCTACGGCACCGCCGCGCTGGTGTTCCTGCTGCCGCTGGCGTGGGTGGTGCTCCTCGACGGCGCGGCGCTGCTGCTCGGGGCCGTGATCCTGCTGGTGGACGGCCGGTTCGGCGACAACTGGGGCGACCTGGTCACCGTCGGGTCGGTGACGATGGCGATGTTCTTCATGTCCAGCCTGGTCCGGGCGGTCCGGCGGCTGCAGCTGGCCAACGAGGAGATCGCCACCCTGGCGGTGGCGAACGAACGCGAGCGCGTCGCCCGCGACCTGCACGACCTGCTCGGGCACAGCCTCACCACGATCACCGTCAAGGCGGGGCTGGCCCGGCGGGTGCTGGAGAGCTCGGGGGACATCCCGCGCACGGTCGAGGAGATCCGCGAGATCGAGAGCCTCACGCGCAGCGCGCTCTCCGACGTCCGCGCGACCGTGTCGGAGTACCGCGAGGTGTCGCTGTCCGCCGAAGTCGCCGGGGCCCGTGCGGCGCTGCGGGCCGCGGAGATCGACGCCGACCTGCCGCACGCCGTCGACAACGTCCGGCCGGAGCTGCAGAACACCTTCGGGTACGTGCTGCGCGAAGCCGTGACGAACGTGCTGCGGCACTCCGGGGCCAAGCAGGTCAAGGTGAAGCTCGGCGACACCTGGCTGGAGATCGAGGACGACGGCACCGCCACCGAGGTCGTCGCGGGCAACGGCCTGCGCGGGCTCACCGAGCGGCTGGCCGCGGTCGGGGGGACGCTGCGGACGTCGGTGCGGCCCGGGGGAGGATTGCTGGTGCGGGCGGAGGTCCCGCAGCCGGAACCCCGCGCCACGGCCCCGGCCGTGCGCGCCGAACCCGCGGGAGGACTCGCTTGATCCGGGTGTTGCTGGCCGACGACCAGGCCATGGTGCGCGGCGCGCTGGCGACCGTGCTGGGTCTCGAATCCGACATCGAGGTGGTCGGGCAGGTCGGCTCCGGCGACGAGGTGGTGGCCGCCGCTCGCGAGGCCAAGCCGGACGTCGCCCTGCTGGACGTGCAGATGCCGGGCAAGGACGGCCTGGAGGCGGCCGCCGAGCTGCGGGCCGCGCTCCCGTCGTGCCGGGTGATCATCTGCACGACGTTCGGCAGGCCCGGGTACCTCGCCCGCGCGATGGCGGCGGGCGCGGCCGGGTTCGTCGTCAAGGACGCGCCGCCCGAGCAGCTCGTCGAAGCCGTCCGGCGAGTCCACAGTGGACTCCGGGTGGTGGACCCGGCGCTGGCCGCCGAGTCGCTCGCCACCGGCGCCAGCCCGCTCACCGGGCGGGAGCGGGACGTGTTGCGGGAAGCCAAGGACGGCAGCACGGTCGCCGACGTCGCCCGTGCGCTGCACCTGTCGGAAGGGACCGTGCGCAACCACCTGTCGGCGGCGATCGGCAAGACCGGCGCCCGGACCCGGGCCGAAGCGGTGCGGGTCTCGGAGGAGCGCGGCTGGCTCTGAGCGGCCGGCGGCGGTCTGACAAGATGGGCCGGGTGGGTACCGCTGAACGCAGGAAGCCGTCGCGCGCGAGCTGGGCGCGCCGGATCGCGCTCGGCACGGTCCTCGTGCTGCTCGCGCTCGTCGGCGGCACGGCGTTCCGGATCTGGCAGGTCGCCCGCGAAAACGACCGGACGCAGGCCGACGTCATCGTCGTGCTCGGCGCTGCGCAGTACAACGGCAAGCCGTCGGACATCTACGCCGCGCGGCTGACCAAGGCGAAGCAGCTCTACGACGCGGGTGTCGCGAAGACCATCGTGACCGCGGGCGGCAAGAAGGCCGAGGACAACTTCACCGAGGCCCGGGCCGGGCAGCTGTGGCTGACCCGGCGTGGGGTGCCCGCGACGGCGACGCTGGCCGTCGGGGAGGGCAGTGACACGCTGCGGAGCCTGCGCGCGGTCGCCGGGCAGGTCGAGGCGCGCGGCTGGCGCACGGCGGTGCTGGTCAGCGACCCGTGGCACTCCTTCCGCGCCCGGACCATGGCCGACGACCTGGGCCTGGACGCCTGGACCGCGCCGACGCACAGCGGGCCGATCGTGCAGGAGCGCGTCACCCAGGTGCGCTACATCGTCCGTGAGACCGGCGCGCTGCTGTACTACCGCCTGACGAAGACCCCGGCCGACGACCTGTTCGCCACGTTCCTGGGATGAGCTTTTTGTCGGTCTCCCTGCCTAAGCTGAGCGGGTGAACGACGGCTACACCGAGCACGACACCGCCCGCCTGCTGCCGGAACCGGCGAAGGGCGCGGCGCTGCCCGGCACGCGCGCGGACGGGCGCAGCGCGTTCTCCCGCGACCGGGCCCGCGTGCTGCACTCGGCGGCGTTGCGGCGGCTCGCCGGCAAGACCCAGGTGGTCGGGCCGGGGGAGGGCGCGGAGGTCACCGGCGTCCCGCGCACCCGGCTGACGCACTCGCTGGAGGTCGCGCAGATCGGCCGGGGCATCGCCGAGGAGCTGGGCGCCGACCCGGACCTCGTCGACACCGCGGGGCTGGCGCACGACATCGGGCACCCGCCGTTCGGGCACAACGGCGAGCGCGCGCTCGACGAGGTCGCCACCGCGTGCGGCGGGTTCGAGGGCAACGCGCAGACGCTGCGCATCGTCACCCGGCTGGAGCCGAAGCTCCTGGAGGGCGACGCGACGTCCGGCCTCAACCTGACCCGCGCCTGCCTCGACGCGACGACGAAGTACCCGTGGGTGCGCAGGCCCGGCCAGGCGAAGTACGGGGTGTACGCCGACGACGCCAAGGTGTTCGAGTGGTTCCGCGAAGGCGCCCCGGCGGAGCGGACGTGCCTCGAGGCCCAGATCATGGACTGGGCCGACGACGTCGCGTACTCGGTGCACGACGTCGAGGACGGGGTGCTGGCCGGCCGGATCAAGCTGGGCGTGCTGGGTCACCCGGACGAACGCGCGGCCGTCGCCGCGGCCGCCGCGAAGCACTTTTCCGGCCAGTCGGTGTCCACTTTGGAGGGTGCGGCCGAGGAGCTGCTGGCGCTGCCGGTGGTGGCCGCGGTGATCGAGGCGGGCTCCGACGGCTCACCCGGCGCCCAGGTGGCGTTGAAAAGGCTGACGAGCGAGCTGGTCGGCCGTTTCACGACGGCGGCGGTCACCGGCACCCGGGCGGAGTTCGGCGAGGGCCCGCTCGGCCGCTACCGGGCGCGGCTCTGCGTCCCGGAGCAGGTCGCGGCGGAGGTGGCCCTGCTGAAGGCGCTCGCGCTGCGGTACGTGATGAGCGACCGGCGCCGGCTGGCGATGCAGGAGGGGCAGCGGGAGCTGCTGGCGGAGCTGGTGCACGCGCTGGCGCGCCGGGCCCCGGAGTCGCTCGACCCGCTGTTCGTCCCGGCCTGGAACGCCGCACCGGACGACGCCGGCCTGCTGCGCGTGGTGGTCGACCAGGTCGCCTCCCTGACCGACGCCCAGGCCCACGTCTGGTACTCCTGGCACGTAACCCGCCTGCACTGACCCGCCCCGCGCGTGTCCGGCGAGGCATCACACGCGTGTAGTTGCCCCGGTGAGGCGGACACGGGGTTTTCAGGCAGCTGAGGTTTGAGCGTAATTGATGCGGGTGTCGGCCGGGGTGTTCTGGCCGATGGTGGAGTGCAGCCGGTGGTGGTTGTAGTAGCGCAGATAGCCGAACACGTCCTGGCGGGCCTGGGCCCGGGTCTGCCAGATGGTGGTGCCGATCTCGGTCTTCAACGTCGCGAAGAACGCTTCAGCGACGGCGTTGTCGTAGCAGGACCCGACCCGCCCCACCGACGGGCGGATCTTGTGCTCGGTGAGCGCGGTCCGGAACTGGCCCGAGGTGTACTGAACACCGCGGTCGGAGTGAAACACCGCATCCGGCTCGATGAGGCCGCGGGCGGCGGCGAGGTCGATGGCGTCGCAGACCAGGTCGGTGCGCATGTGGTCGGCCATGGCGTGCCCGACGATTTCGCGGGTGTGCAGGTCGATGACGGTGGCCAGGTAGAGCCAGCCTTCGCAGGTGGGCAGGCAGGTGATGTCCCCGACCATGCGCAGGCCCGGGGCGGTGGCGGTGAAGTCTCGGTGGATCAGATCGGCCACCGGCGCGGTCGGGCCGGCCGCGGGGCGGGTCAGGGTTCGGCTTTTGCGGCGGGTGATCCCGGTCAGGCCGTGTTCGCGCATCAGCCGCTCGACCCGTTTGTGGTTGATCGCGTGGCCGCGGCGGTGCAGTTGCGCGGTGATCCGCGGGACTCCGTAGGCGCCACGATGTTCGGCGTGGATCCCGGCGATCACCCTGGCCAGCTCGGCCTCGGCCTCCGCTCGTGCGGTCCGGGTGGCTTCGGCGGTGGCCCATTCGTGGAAGCCTTGCCGGCGCAGCCCGAGGACCCGGCACAACCGCTTCACACCGAAGGTGGCGCGGTGTTCGGAGATGAACCGGTAGCGGTAGCTCATCGATCCATCTCGCGCGCAAAATAGGCGGCTGCTTTCCGCAGGATCTCCTTCTCTTTCTGCAGCTCAGCGACCTGCTTCCGTAGCCGCGTCACCTCATCGGTCACTGCTGGATCTGCCGCCGGCCCGGTGTCGGCGGCCTGTGTGGCGGTGTTCACCCACGAGCGCAGGGTCTCGTGGTTGACCCCGAGTTCGCGGGCGATCTGCCGTAGTGGCCGGTCACTCGAGTTGACCAGCTCGACCGCGTCACGTCGGAACTGCTCCGGATACTTCGGCCTGCGAGACACCAGGACATCCTCCCTCCAGACCACTGTCTGGAATCAAGGTGTCCGGCCCCAGGGGGCAACCCCACACGCGTGTCGGCTGCTCAATCACGTGTGTCGTCCGGCCAGGTGCGTGTGTCGGGCGGGTGGGGAGGTGGACCGCGGGGGGTGGGTGGTTCTGGCACCGGGGATGGGCCGTTCGGTGGGGGATTTGTCACCCGTGGGCGGAGTTCCGCGTAGCCGGTCGACGGGGTGAAGCGTTCCGGTAGTCTCGCCCGCATGGCCACGGACAGCCACCTCCGGTTCGCCCTCGCCGTCCACGCGGCCCTCGGCTCCGACGGCGGGAACTCCTGTTTCTCGCCGTATTCGGTGGCCAGCGCGCTGACCCTCGCCGCACTGGGCGCCCGGGGCGACACCCGCGAAGAGCTGGTCGCGCTGCTGGGCGACCCGGCCGAGCAGACGTCGCTCCTGCGGGACGCCGCCCAGCTCGTCGAAGAGGCACGCGGGGCCCAGCAGCCCGAGCTGGCCGTCGCGAACACGCTGTGGGCCGACGACCGCCTCCCGCTCGAAGACTCCTTCAAGACGGAGCTCGCGGGGTGGCCCGGCGCGGCCGTCGCGAGCGCGCCGTTCGAGAAGGAGCCCGAGACCGCCCGGGCCACGATCAACGAAGACGTCGGCCGCACGACGCACGGGTTGATCCCCGAGCTGCTGCCGGCGGGCTCGATCGACTCCAGCATCGCGGCCGTGCTGGTCAACGCGCTGTACCTCAAGGCCGCGTGGATGAAGCCGTTCCGCGAGGCCAACACTTCGGACGCGCCGTTCCACGCGCCGTCCGGCACGCGTGACGTGCTGACGATGTGGCTGAGCGAAAGCGTCGGGTACGCGCACACCGGCGGCTGGCAGGCCGTGCAGCTGGCCGCCGCGGGCGGCCTGCAGACCGTCGTGCTGCTCCCGGACGCCGACCTCGCCGAGGCCGAAGCCGCGCTCGACCAGGCCGCGCTGACGAGCCTGCTCGGCAAGATCCGCTTCAAGCCGCTCGAGCTCGCTCTCCCGAAGGTCTCGCTCGACATCCCGAGCCAGCTGACCCGCGTGCTGCAGGGCCTCGGCGTGCGCACGATGTTCACCGACCGAGCCGACCTGGGCGGGCTCTCCCCGGACCCGCGGCTCGCGGTGTCCGAGGTGCTGCACCAGGCCGTCCTGCGGGTGGACGAACAAGGCTTCGAAGGCGCCGCGGCGACCGCGCTCACCATGCGCCTGACCTCGATGATGACCGACGCCCCGGTCGCCGTCACGGTCGACCGGCCGTTCCTGCTGCTGGTCCGGCACACCGGCACCGGGGCCCTCTACTTTTTCGCCAGGGTGGTCGAACCGTGAGCTTGAAGTCCGAAGCCGTGCCCGAGCTCGTCCCACCCGCGCCCGAAGCCCCGGCCGCCCCGAAGCGCTGGGCGTGGCAGGACTCCGCGATCGCCGGCGGCTTCCTGCTCTTCACGATCCTGCTCTACAACGGCCTGTGGTTCGACCTCAAGCGCGGGTACCTCTGGAACGGCGCGTCCGACCAGAGCCAGTGGGAGTGGTACTCGACGGTCGTCGCGAAGTCCGTCCTGCACTTCCAGAACCCGTTCACGACGGACCTGCAGAACTACCCGCACGGCGTGAACATGGCGGCCAACGCGGCGATGTTCGGGCTCAACATCCCGCTCGCCCCGCTGACGCTCACCTTCGGCGCGACGCTGACCTGGGCGATCGTGCTCACCGCCGGGCTCGCCGGCACCGCGATCGGCTGGTACTGGGTGTTTTCCCGGCACCTGGTGCCGAACCGGACCGCGGCCGCGATCGGCGGCGCGTTCTGCGGGTTCGCCCCGCCGATGATCTCGCACGGCAACGCGCACCCGAACTTCGTGGTGCTGTTCGTGCTGCCGTTCATCGCGCTCAAGACGATCCAGATCGCCCGCGGGGAACGCCCGGTGCGCAACGGGATCTTCCTCGGGCTGCTCGTCGCGTGGCAGATCCTGCTGGGCGAAGAGCCGCTCGCGATCTTCGCGCTGACGTTCCTCGTGTTCGCGGTCGCCTACCTGATCCCGCGGCGCGCGGAGATCCGCGGCATGCTGGCGCCGCTGGCCAAGGGCGTCGGGGTCGGCGCGGTCGTCGCGCTGCTGATCGCCGGGTTCCCGTTGTACTGGCAGTTCTTCGGCCCGCAGAGCTTCCATTCGCTGCTGCACGGCCCGGCGGGCAACGACACGGCGGCGTTCACGCGCTTCGCGACGCAGTCGATCGCGGGGGCGCCGGAAGCCGCCGCGGACGTCTCGATGAACCGCACCGAGGAGAACGCGTTCTTCGGCTGGCCGCTGATCGTGCTCATGGTGATGGTCACGATCTGGCTGTGGCGCGACGTCGTTTCGCGAGCGCTCGCGATCACGATGTTCGTGATGGCGTTCCTTTCCCTCGGTGTCGAGATCACGGTGGCGCACGAGGACACCGGCATCCCCGGGCTGTGGAAGTGGCTGGGGCAGCTGCCGTTGCTGGACTCGCTGCTGGAGTCCCGGCTCGCGATGGGCTGCATCCCGGTGGTCGGCGGGCTCCTGGCGATCGCGACGCACCGCGTCTGGACGGCGGCCGCCGAGCAGCCGGAGCCCCTGGAGGGCAAGACCCGCTTCCCGCTGCGCATGGTCTGGGTCGGCGCGCTGGTGGCGGTGCTGCTCCCGATCGCCCCGACGGAGCTGGTGACGCACGAGCGCCCGCTGTCGCCGTCGTTCTTCGCCGACGGCACCTGGCGCCAGTTCGTCGCCCCCGGCGGCTCGCTCGTGCCGGTGCCGCTGCCGAGCACCGGTGAGGCGGAACCGTTGCACTGGCAGGTGGACGCCGGCCTCGGGTACCCGATGCCGGAGGGGTACTTCGTCGGCCCGACCTCCGCGGACGACCGCCGCGGCCGTTACGGCGCGGTGCCGCTGCCGACGTCGGACCTCTTCGCCGAGGTCGAACGCACCGGCCAGACGGCGGACGTCACCGAAGCCGACCGCACGCAGGCCTTGGCGGACCTGCGCGCGTGGAACGCCGACGTGCTCGTGGTGGGCCCGCGGCAGAACCAGGAAGCGTTGAAGTCCACTGTGGAGCTCCTGCTGCGGAAGCCGGCGGAGTTCGTCGGCGGGGTGTGGGTCTGGGACGTGCGCGCGCTGACGCCGTAAGCGGTCACCCGGCCGCCACGAGAATCCGGGCCAGCTCTTCGGGCTGGGAGAACATCGGCCAGTGGCCGGTGTCCATTTCGACCAGCTGCCAGCGTTCGCTCGTGAGCAGCTCGACGACGTCCGGGCTCGGCGTGTCACCGTCGAGCAGGCACTTGATGTACGTGGCGGGGATTTCCCCCAGCGGTCGGGCCAGCACCGCCGGTTCGATCAGCGACGCCGCCGGGTGCGGGGTCGATCCGCTGACGATGCGGGCGACCTGCTGCTCCGAAAGCCCTTGCCCCGCATAGTCTTCCGCGGTCAAGGGCGGCCAGAAGCCGCTCTCGGTGAGGGCGGCCAGCCGCTCGGCGCTCCAGTGCGACGCGAACGCCTCACCGTCGGCGGGGACATTCGAGTCGACGAACACCGCGCGGCGCAGCCGGTCGCCGATCCGCTCGGCGGCCTGCCCGGCCGGGATGCCGGAGTAGCTGTGCCCGACCACCACGACGTCCCGCAGGTCACCGCGCTCGACGACGTCGACGATGTCCTGCACGTGGGTCTGCTGCCCCGCGGGCACGGCCCGCCGTTCGGCGAGCCCGGAGAGGGTGACGGCGTGGGCGCCGTGGCCGGCCTCGCGTAATGCCGGAACCACGTCGTCCCACGCCCACGAGCCGAGCCAGGCGCCGGCGACCAGTACGAATTCAGCCATGCCCGGAACCTAGCCGAGGGCACCGACATTTTCGGTAGAGTCGGCGGTCGTGACCTCAATGGACGAGCAAGGCCGGCCCGAGCCGCCCTTCGACGGGGACGAAGCCGCGACGCTGGTCGGGTTCCTCGAGTACCACCGCGCGACCCTGGCGTGGAAGTGCGCGGGCCTGGACGCGGCCGCCCTGCGCACGACGCTCGCCCCGGCCGCGATGACGCTGGGCGGGCTGCTCAAGCACATGGCCTACGTCGAGGACAACTGGTTCTCGTTCGTGCTCTTCGACCACCAGCGGGCCGCGCCGTTCACCACGGTGGACTGGGCGCGAACTCCGGACTGGGACTGGGATTCCGCGGCGGACGACTCGCCGGAGGAGCTCCGGAAGCTGTGGGAGGACGCCGTTTCCCGCTCGCGCACGGCGCTGGCGGGCGTGCTGGAAACCGGCGATCTGTCCCAGCGCTCGGCCCGGCGGTTGCGTGACGGCGGGTGGCCGAGCCTGCGCTGGATCCTGGTCCACATGGTGGAGGAGTACAGCCGCCACAACGGCCACGCCGACCTGATCCGCCAGTCGATCGACGGCAGCACGGGCGAGTAGCTCAACGGCTCTTGCCCACCGAGTCGGAGTCGATGCACAGCCGGTCGTCCCGCAGCGCGAGGCCGAGGACGTGCGTTTCGGTGACGTCCGGGCGGCCGTCGCGGTAGTGCAGCCGGATCCGGGCGGTCACCGTGCTGCCGGCGACCGCCGGCGTGCCGACCACCTCGGCGCCGCTGAACTTGCTCCAGAACTTGTCGTAGCTGTCCCGGGTCCGCAGCCGCAGGTTCGGGCCGATCAGGTCCCAGCCGGCGTCGGTGTCCGGCATCAGCCCGTAGTAGTGGACGACGAACCCGGACAGGTCGCCCGGCGACGGCCGGCTCGCCCCGGCCGTCGTCACCGCGACGGGCACGGTGGTCTCCGCCACCGGAGCGGTGGTGCGGACCGGCGCGGCCACCGGCGCCGACGTCGGTGTCCCGGACGGCGTCCGCGTCAGCAGTGCGGGCAGGGCGATCAGCGCGCCCACCCCGCCGAGCAGGATGAGCACGACGACCGTGAGCGCGAGTGCGAGAGCCGGTCCGCGCCGCGGTGCGGCGGCCTCCGGTTCGACCCGGGTGAAGGCCCGGGTTTCGGCGGGTGGCGGCGCGAGGACGGGACGCGACGGCGCCGAGCCCAGCGCGGCGCGTGCCCCCGCCGCGAGCGCCGCGGCGGTGGGGTACCGGTCGTCCGGGCTCTTCGCCATCCCGCGGGCCACCACGCCGTCGAGGGCCACCGGCGTGCCGGGGCGCAGCAGGCTCGGCCGCGGTGGCGGCTCGTTCAGGTGGGCGTTGAGCAGGGACGCCGCCGTGGTCGCGGCGAACGGCTTGGTGGCGGTCAGGCACTGGTGCAGGACGCACGTCAGGGCGTAGACGTCGACCCGCTGGTCGGGGCGGGCGCCGGTGAACCGTTCGGGCGCCATGTAGTCGAGCGTGCCGATGGCGGCGCCCGCGCCGGTCAGCCCGGTCGCCGACTCCTGGGAGCGCGCGATCCCGAAGTCCACCAGGTAGGCGAACCCGTTGTGGTTGAGGAGGATGTTCGACGGCTTGACGTCGCGGTGGACCAGGCCTTCGGCGTGCGCGGCCGTGAGGGCCTGCGCGATCTGGCCGACGACGTCGACGGCCTCGCCCGGGTCCATCGGCCCGCGCGTGCTCAGCCGGGTCGCCAGGTCCTCACCTTCGACGAGCTGCATGTCCAGGTACAGACGGCCGTCGATTTCCCCGAACGAGTGAATCGGCACGATGTGCGGCTCGCGCAGCCGGGCCGCCGCGTGCGCTTCACGGCGGAAGCGTTCGCGGTATTCCTCGTCGGCGGCGAGGTGGGCCGGCAGCACCTTCAACGCGACGACCCGGTCGAGCCGGGTGTCGTAGGCGCGCAGGACCTCGCCCATGCCGCCGCGCGCGATCGGCCGCTCGATCCGGTACGGCCCGAATTCGGTGTCCACGTGGCTCCTTCGCAGGCGGATTACCCCCGAAGTCGCCCGGCGACCGGCCGCGCGTTACACGTCGGTCATTCCCGGAAACCGGTCCGGGTACGGCGAAATCAGCCGACGAAGAGGCATAACGGGTGGCCCGCCGGATCCGCGTACACGCGCAACGGCTCCTCCGGGTCGTCCGCGTGGTCGGCCAGCAGCCGCGCACCCAGAGCCAAGGCCCGCTCGTGCTGTTCGTCCAGCTCGGCCACCGTTTCCACGGTCAGGTCGAGGTGCAGCATCTGCGGTCGCGGCCCGGCCGGCCACGTCGGCGGCTCGAGGGATTCGACGCGCTGGAACGCCAGCCGCGGCACGCCGGCGGAGTCGAGGAGGACGGCCCAGTCGTCGCCGTCGCCCGGGCGGAGGGTGAACCCCAGGAGCCGCCGGTAGAAGCCGGCCAGGCCGCGGGCGTCGGTCGTGTCGAGGACGACCTGGCGCAGGTGCGGCACCCGGTCGGTCACACCGCCTGCGCGATCTGGAAGACGTTGCCGAACGGGTCGCGGACCATCGCGCGGCGGTCGCCGTAGGGCATGTTCGCCGGTTCTTCGAGGCTCTGCGCGCCGCAGTCGAGTGCGCGGCGGTACGTCGCGTCCGCGTCGGGGACGTAGACGTAGAGGAACGCGGGGAACAGCGCCCGCTCGCCTTCGGCGGACACCAGCACGAGCGAGTCGCCGATGCGGATCTCGGCGGGGCGGCCGCCCTCGACCTCGCCGGTCGCGCCGAAGACCGTGCGCAGGAACGCGACGGCGGCGACAAGATCGCTCACCACCATCCGCGGGACGACCGTCTGGGAACCCGGGTTCATACCGGCCCACCCAAGCCCGTTCCGGCGCCGAGCACAAGTCAGAGCCGCAGGCCGGCCGGCTTCACCAGGAACCGGTCGACCTGCTCGACGGCGGGCGGCCACGACAGGTCGGGCTCGTTGATGCGCTGCGCCGGCATGCCGTTGACGGCCGTCCGCAGGTCGATGGCGACGGTGCGCGCGACCATGACCTCCTTGAACGGCATGCCGTGGCGCCGGTGGACCTTGCTTTCGTGCAGCACCTTGTACGAGAGCGCCTCGTCGTCGGCCAGCTCGTCGAGCATCCCGACGGCGGCCGTGACGATCTCTTCGCGCAGCTGGCCGGCGCGACCGCGAGAAGACCTTCCTGTGCGTCACGGCAGATGTCTGCGTCGGGAGCCTGGGCCTCGCGTTCACGGCACACGTGCGCGCGGGGCTCGAGGACTACGACTGCGGTTACCCGGCCGCGACCGCCTGGATCGAACGCATCGCCGAGCTGGAGACCGAACTCGGCCTCCCGCGGCCAGACGCGGAACCGCCGGCCGGGCTGGACGCACGCTGCGCAGCGGCGCGGCACCCGAAGACGTCCGCGCGGCGCTGCGGTTCCTCGCGCAGTTCGGCGTCACCCGGGCTTGGCACGCCTGGGAGGTCCTGAACGAAATCCTGGCCTAACCGAGGACTTCGTCGGCGAGCCGGCCGAGGTAGCCCGCGAAGCGGTCGCGATCTTCCTCGGGCCAGTGGCCCACCAGCGCCTCGAACGCCTGACGTTGGTGGGCGCGCGAAGCGTCGAGGAACTCCTTCGCCGTGTCGGTCAGGGTCAGCACCGCGCGGCGGGCGTCGCGGGCCGACGTCGAGCGCACGACGAAGCCGTCTCGACCCGCTTCGCCGACCATGCGGCTGGCCACCGAGCGGTCGATGCCCAGCTGGTGCGCGACGTCGGCGACCGTCACCTCGTCGTTCGCCGACCCGGCGATCGCCTGGATGACAAAGAGGTTCGGCACGGTCCACGCCGGTGGGGCGCCGTCGGCGAAGCGCTCGACGACGTCCGGAGCCCACTGGCGCGCCCAGTGGCGGACCAGGCGGAAGAGGGCCGGTCCGCCGTCCGGGCTTGATGTGTGCATAAGGCACGCTATAACGTGTGCTTTATGCACACATCTCGGAACCTCGCCTTTGCCGGCCTGCTGCTCGGGATGGCCATGGCCCAGCTCGACGGCTTGGTCGTCACCGCCGCCCTGCCCTCGATCGGCGAAGACCTGCACGCCCGCACCGGGCTCGTCGCGGTCACCGCGGCCGGCCTGCTGACCCTCACCGTCGCGACGCCGCTGCACGGCCGGCTCGGCGACCTCTACGGCCGCCGGGTGTCGTTCGCCGCGTCGGTGCTGGTGTTCGCCGCGGCCTCGGCGTGGTGCGCCGCCGCGCCCGACGTCGGCTCGCTGATCGCCGCCCGCGCCCTGCAGGGGCTGGGTGGCAGCGGGCTGATCGTGACGGCGATGAGCGCGCTCGGCGAGCTGTTCGACCGCGACGAGCTGCTGCGGCGCCAGGGCTGGCAGACGGCGGTGTTCGCGGCCGCGACCCTCGGCGGCCCGCCGCTGGGCGGGCTGCTCGCGGCCGGCCCGGGCTGGCGCTGGATCTTCCTGGTCAACCTGCCGCTCTGCGTGCCCGCGCTGGTGCTCGGCCTGCGTGGGCTGCCCGCGAAACGCCGTGGCACGCAAGAGAAGTTCGACGTCGTGAGCAGCCTGCTGCTCACCGTCGCAGGCTCCGCCGTGGTCGCGCTCGGCACCGTCGACACGCTCGCCCGGAGTCCACTGTGGACACCGGTGCTCGTGGTGACCGCCGTCGCCGCCGGGGTTCTGTTCGTCCGGCTCCAGCGGCGCGCGAAGAGCCCACTGATCTCGCCGAAGGTGTTCGCGGACGCCGTCCTGGCGCGCGCGGCGCTGGTCAACGGCCTGGCGGGCGCGGCGCTCTACGGCACGTTCACCTACGTCGCCCTGGTCGCCGCGCTGCGCGCCGCCGCGGCCGGCACCGGGATCCTGCTCGTCGCGATGACCGCCGGGCAGCTCGTGCTTTCGGCGTCCTTCGCCGCGCTGGCCCGCAGGCACCCGGAAATGACGGCGTGGGGCCGGTTCGGCTGCCTGCTCGGCACCGCCGGGCTCGCGGCGATCGCCGTCTCCGCGGCTTTCGACGGCACGCCGTGGGTGCTCGCGCCCGGGTTGTTCGCGATCGGCGCCGCCTTCGCCGTCTGCACGTCGGCGTACACGATCCTGGGCCAGACGCGGGCGAAGCGCGACCTGATGGGCGTCACCCTGGGGTCGCTGACCTTCGCGCGCCAGGCCGGCGGCCTGGCCGGGGCCGCGGTGTTCGGCTGGCTCGCGCTGGCCACGACCGGCGGGCTGGGCGGGGCGGGCCTCACGGTCGTGTTCGCCGCGGCGGCCGCGACGATGCTGGTGGCGTGGCTCACTTCGCCGGTCGTCACGTCTTCGGGCGCCGTCTCGTCCTCCTCGTGACCGAGACGAAGGAGACCGAAAATGCCTCGCATCGCCGCGAAGAAGACCACTGAAGCCGGGCCGTTCCTCAAGCTGATCTACCGCTTCGCCGGCCGTCGTTACGGCGCGGTGCCGGAGCCGATGGCCGTCGTCGCGCACCACCCCGGCCTGCTGCGGGCCAACGCCGTGCACGAGCTGATGGTGGAGCGCGCGTCGAAGAAGCTGCCGCCGAGCGTGCGGGAGCTCGCCGTCTACCGGGTCGCGACCCGGATCGGCTGCTCGTGGTGCGTCGACTTCGGCACCATGCTGCAGAAGCACGACGGCCTCGACATCGAGCGGCTGAAGAAGATCGACGACTACGCGACGTCGGCGGCGTTCAGCCGGTCGGAGCGGCTCGCGATCGCCTACGCCGACGCGATGTCCGCAGAGCAGGTGACGGTGACCGACGAGCAGGTCGCCGAGCTCGAGCGGGAGTTCGGCCGGGAAGGCGTCCTCGAGCTGACCTACCAGATCGCGCTGGAGAACTCCCGGGCCCGGATGAACAGCGCGCTCGGCATCGTCGACCAGGGTTTCACCTCGGGCGACGCCTGCCGCGTCCCGCTCCCGTAGGACCCGCCGAACCCGACCCCGGTGGGATGCGCCACCGGGGTCCGCCGCGGGACCGTTCCGGGCATGCACCTCGTAGCCAGTGAACGGATCAAGCTCTTCAGCATCAGGACACCCTGGGTGTGTGGCCTGCTCGCGCTGGGCGCCCTCGTCGTGCCGGCCTTGCTCACCGCCGCCACGGCCACCGAGTCGGCGCTGCCGCCGACGGTCGCGAGCACCCAGTTCGGCTCACCGTTCGGGTTCGTCGCCGCGCTGGTCCTGGGGGCGCTGGCGGTGACGAGCGAGTACCGCAGCGGCACGATCCGCACCGCCTTTCAGGCCGTGCCGAGCCGGATGCCGGTGCTGGTGGCGAAGGCGGCGGTCGTCGGCGGGTACGCGTTCGCGCTCGGCGAAGCCGCCGCCTTCGCGGCCTGGCTCGCGGCGCGGCTCGTCGCGCCGGGCGCCGACCTCGCGCTCGACAGCGCCGCGGACTGGACGATCGTCGCCGGGACCGGCCCGGTGTTCGCGCTCACCGCGGTCTGCGGGGCGGGGTTCGGCCTGCTCGTGCGGCACACCGGCGGCGCGGTCGCCCTGCTCGTCGCCTACCCGCTCGCCGCGGAGAACGCGATCGCGCTGATCCCGGACGCGGGCCCGGCGATCCATCGGTGGCTGCCGCTGAACGTCGCCGCGAAGTTCCTCAGCGGCACCGGCGGCGCCAACGGCGGCCGGGACGGCGGCAACGCGGCGGTGCTCTCCGACTCGCCACTGAGCCCCGGCTGGGCGCTGGTCTGCTACGCGGCCTTCGCCGCGCTGGTGCTCGCCGCCGGGATCACGGCCGCGCGGCTCCGGGACGCGTGATGCGGGCCAGCTTGTCCGGGTTGACGACGTCGTAGATCGCCACGATCTTCCCGTCGCGGACGCTCACCGACTGCACGTGCTCGTCCAGCGCGAGGAAGCCGTCGCGGCCGGGCATCGGCGGCAGGTACATCCCCAGGTCGCCGTTGACCAGCACCGCCTCGCCGCGCTCGACCATGCCGGGGGCGTACTTGCGCACCAGCCCGAGGAAGAACCGGGCGATCTTGTCCGGGCCGAAGATGAGCTGGCGGGTGGTGCGGCCCTTGCCGTTCGAGTCGCCGACGAGCACGACGTCCGGGGCGAGCAGCTCGGTCATCGCCCGGATGTCGCCCTGCTGCAGCGCGGTGACGAACTTCTCGAGGATCCGCGCCTGGTCCGCGAGCGGCGCGCGCGGCGGCGGGTCGGCGTCGGCGAGGGCCTTGCGCCCCCGCGAGGCGTGCTGGCGAGCGGCCTCGACCGAGACCCCGAGCGCGTCGGCGATCTCCGCGAACGGCACCGAGAAGGCGTCGTGCAGCACGAACGCGACCCGCTGCTCCGGGGTCAGCTTGTCGAGGACGACCAGCGCGGCCATCCGCAGCCCGTCGTCGCGGACCGCGACCTCCAGGGGATCCTCGCTCACCGGCTGACCGAACGGCGTGACCACCGGCTCCGGCAGCCACTGGCCGACGTACCGCTCGCGCTGCGCGGCGGCCGACTTCAGCCGGTCGAGGCAGATCCGGCCGACCACCGTGGTCAGCCAGCCCCGCAGGTCGCGGATCGCGGCGCGGCCGGCGTCGTCCAGCCCGGCCAGCCGCAGCCAAGACTCCTGGACGGCGTCCTCGGCGTCGGCCCGGGTGCCGGTCAGCCGGTAGGCGACCCCGATCAGGTGACCGCGGTGCTCGGCGAACCGCGCGGCGAGCGTGTCCTGGGCGGTGGGCGTGGAGGCCATGCCCCGAGTGTGCCGCAAACGGCACGTCTAGAGTGGATGCCGTGGCAGGACGGATTCGGGAGAGCGACATCGCGGAGGTGCGCGAGCGGAACCGGATCGACGAGGTCGTCGGCGAGTACGTGGCGCTGCGGCGCGCCGGCGGGGGCAGCCTGAAGGGCCTCTGCCCGTTCCACAACGAGAAGACCCCGTCGTTCAACGTCCGCCCGACGCACGGCACCTTCCACTGCTTCGGCTGTGGCGAGGGCGGCGACGTGATCAAGTTCGTCCAGAAGATCGACCTCATCACGTTCGTGGAGGCCGTCGAGCGCCTCGCCGACCGCGTCGGCATCCGCCTCACCTACGAAGGCGGCGGCGCGACCATCCAGCGTGACCGCGGCAGCCGCAGCCGGCTGATCGAGGCGCACCGGGCCGCGCAGGAGTTCTACGCCGAGCAGCTGGTCACCGACGAGGCGCGCGCCGCGCGGGACTTCCTGTCCGAGCGCGGGTTCGACGCCGCCGCGGCCAAGACGTTCGGCTGCGGGTTCGCCCCCGGCGGCTGGGACAAGCTGACGAAACACCTGCTCACGCGCGGGTTCGAGGTCAAGGAGCTGCTGACGGCGGGGCTGTCCAAGGAGGGCCAGCGCGGCCCGATGGACCGCTTCCACCGGCGCCTCGTCTGGCCGATCCGCGACGTCGGCAACGAGGTCGTCGGCTTCGGCGCGCGGCGGCTGTTCGACGACGACCGCATCTCGGCGAAGTACCTCAACACCGCCGAGTCGCCGATCTACAAGAAGTCCCAGGTCATGTTTGGCCTCGACCTGGCCAAGCGCGAGATCGCGAAGCGGCACCAGGTCGTCGTGGTCGAGGGTTACACCGACGTGATGGCGATGCACGCGGCGGGCGTCCCGACCGCGGTCGCGTCGTCGGGCACGGCGTTCGGCGAAGACCACATGAAGGTGCTTCGCCGGCTGATGATGGACGACGACGCCTTCCGCGGCGAAGTGATCTTCACCTTCGACGGTGACGAAGCGGGCCAGAAGGCCGCGCTGAAGGCGTTCGAGGGCGACCAGACGTTCGCCGGGCAGACCTACATCGCGGTCGCGCCGGACGGCATGGACCCCTGCGAGCTGCGCCTGGCCAAGGGCGACAGCGCGGTGAAGGATCTGGTCGCGCGGCGGACCCCGCTGTTCGAGTTCGTCATCCGCAGCACGCTCAAGAACTACGACCTCGACTCGGTCGACGGCCAGGTCGCGGCGCTGCAGAAGACCGTGCCGATGGTCGCGGCGATCAAGGACCGCGCGGCCCGCGACGGCTACGCGTCGAAGCTCGCCTGGTGGGTGGGCTGGCAGGACGTCGCGCAGGTGGTCAACCGGGTCCGCGGCAGCGCGGGCGCGACCGACAAGCGCGGCGGCGCGCCGTTGAAGCAGCCGGCCCGCGTCGGCGCCCCGGCCGTCCAGGCGCCCGCCGAGGACCTGGCCCGCCCGGCGCCGAAGGACCCGCGGTTCGCCATCCAGCGCGAGGCGCTCAAGGCGGCGCTGCAGCAGCCCGCGATCGCCGGGCCCGAGTACGACGCGCTGCCGCTGGAGGCGTTCACGCACCCGGTGTACGTCGCGGTGCACGAAGCCGTGCTGAAGGCGGGCGGCGCGGGTTCGGGCCTGACCGGCCCGGCGCTGCTGGACGCGGCCGCGCCCCACTGTCCGGAAGGGACGGTCCGGCGCGTGCTCTCGGAGCTGGCCGTGGAACCGTTGCAGGCCAAGGACGAAGTCGACTCCCGGTACATCTCGTCGATCCTCGCCCGGCTGCAGGAGAGCCTCGTCGGCCGGCAGATCGCGGAGATCAAGGGCAAGCTGCAGCGGCTGTCGCCGGTCGAAGCGCCGGACGACTACCGCGCGCTCTTCGGTGACCTCGTGGCGCTGGAGCAGTACAAGAAGTCGCTGGGCGAGCAGGCCGCCGCCAGCTCGTGGAGCTGACGTGAGCTTCCTGCGCCGGTTGCTGGGCGACCGCACCCCGCCGGACTTCGCCGGAGCGCTTTCGGACGGCGAAGACGTCATCGACAGCGCCCCGGTCGAGGGCGGCGGCTACCTGGTCGTGACGCAGCTGGGGCTGTGGATCCCGGACGGCGACGGCACGCGGCGCGTCGGCTGGCACCTCGTCGGCAAGGCGACCTGGGCGGACGGCGTGTTCACGCTGACGGAGTCGGCCGAGGCCGGCACGGCGGGCGCGGCGGTGATCCTGGCCGACCGGCCGCCGGTCCGCTTCCGGCTGGCCGCGTCGGGCAAGGTGCCGCGCGAGGCCTACCAGCGCGTCGAGGGCTCGATCCGCTCGCGGCACCGGCAGGAGATCGGGGCCGGGGGAGCATGGTTCGTCCAGCGGAAGGTGCCCGGTCGCGACGGCAGCGTCCTGCAGGTTCGGCCCGACCCGGGCACGGACGCCGAGCTCGTGGCGGCCATCGCCGAGCAGGCCGCCGCGAAGCTGGTCAACCCCGCCGAATAGCAGTACACTCGTACTCAGTACAGGCGTACTGTTTACCGGGAGGCTGCCGTGTGGGATCCGGACAAGTACCTCGACTACGCCGACCTGCGGGCCCGGCCGTTCTACGACCTGGTCTCCCGCATCGGCGCCACATCGCCGCGCCGCGTCGTCGACCTTGGGTGCGGCCCGGGGAACCTGACGGTTGCGCTGCGGGAACGCTGGCCTTCCGCGGCCCTGGAGTGCGGTGACAGTTCACTCGAAATGGTGACGGCCGCACGCTCCCGGGGTCTCGAGGCGTCCCTGCTCGACGTCCGCGACTGGACGCCGGCGCCGGACACCGACGTCGTGGTGTCGAACGCCGTGCTGCAATGGGTGCCGGACCACGCGGTCTTGCTTCGTCGCTGGGCCTCGTTGCTGCCTTCGGGCGCGTACCTGGCGATCCAGGTCCCGGGCAACTTCAACGCGCCATCGCATGCGCTGACGAGGGAGCTGGCAGCGTCCCCGGCGTGGTCGTCCAGGCTGGCCGAGGTGGTCCTGCGCGAGGACGACGCGGTCTCGAGCCCCCTGGAGTACGCGAACCTCCTGGCCGACGCGGGCTGCGGAGTGGACGCCTGGGAGACGACGTACGTGCAGCCGCTGCGGGGGCCGTCACCGGTGCTGGAATGGATCACGGGGACGGCGTTGCGCCCGGTCCGGGCGGCGTTGCCGGACGCCGAGTGGGAGCAGTTCCGCGCGGAGCTGGCCCCGCTCCTGGCCTCGGCCTACCCGGCCCGCGCCGACGGAACGACGTGGTTCGAGTTCCGCCGCGTGTTCTTCGTCGCTACCGTTTGACCTTCTCGCTGATCTTGGCCCGCGCGACCCCGGCGGCACCTTGCACCATGGGGTGGTCGACGACCCGGCGGTAGGTGCGCACGAGCTGCTCGTACCGCCCCCGGCCTGCCTTGGCGCCCAGCACGTAGCCCAGGCCCGCGCCCAGCAGGAACTTCTTCATCCGCGTCCACGCCTTCCATCGGTTGGTCGTCCGAGGAGTCCATTGTCCAGGAAAACGGCGCGCAGGGGGCGGTTGCGCCAAGTGGGGGGTGGGTGCGGAGGGTGTGCGGGCATGGGCTAAAGTTCTTCTTGTCGGTCGGCGAGACCGGCACCGGAAGTGAGCGACATTCCCCTGTAGCTCAACTGGCAGAGCATTCGGCTGTTAACCGGAGGGTTCTTGGTTCGAGTCCAAGCGGGGGAGCAAAGCCCAGGCCAATGGCCTGGGCTTCTTTGTGTCCGGGCACCGAAAGCCCAGACGGTCCAGAAACCCTCCAGATTCACGAGCCCGTCAACGACGGCTCATCCCTAGCCCGGCTTCGGGTTTGCCGCGCTGCGTGACGTCGTCAGCTCGTTGCGTTCGGCGGTGATGCGGGCCAGTTCTTGCTCGAGATGCTTCGCGTACTCGTCGGCGGACTTCCAGGCTTGCTCGGCGTCGTTCCTGGCCGACAGGGCTGCGGCGAGGTCGTGTTCCAGTTCGCCGAACAGGGACTCGCGGTAACGAGCGTGGCTGACGGGAACGCTGAAGTCCTTGTCGCGTGGGTCGAAGGAGACGGCGATCAAGCCGTCCCCGCTGAAGGACTCGCCGACGCTGTGTTCGGCGATGATGTGGGCGCCGGCGTCGAGCAGGGAGTGCAGGGCCTTCTGGTGGGTGAGCGGGTCGCCGGAGATTGCGTGGTGGTGGGTCGAGACGACCAGGAAACGCACGCGGCCGGCTTCGAGGTCACCTCGGGCGCGCTCGAGCAGCAGCGTCTCCGCACCCTGGACGTCGGCCAGGACGAGGTCGACCTGGGCCAGATCGGCTTCGTGCATCAGGGAAGCGAGGTCGTGCTGGGCGACGATGTGGGTCTGTCCGTCGCTTTCGGCTTTGAAGTCCAGGTGTCCGCCCGGTTCGCCGATTGCGGCCTGGCTGAACCGGACGCGGTCCTGGTAGCCGTTGAGTACTGCGTTGCGGCGGCCGACGTCGAGGTATGCGGGGTCGGGCTCGAGCGCGACGACGCGGCCGGTGGGGAACGTGTGGCAGAACCAGAGGCCGTAGTACGCCCAGAAGCTGCCGAACTCGATCATGGCCGGTGTGCCGCCGTCGCCGGCCAAGCGTTCGATGATCCGGTGGAAGACCAGCTCTTCCTGGGGTTCGTGATGGCCGCGCAGTGCCCGGATGATTTCGGTCATCCAGCCGCCGTAGTAGCCGCCTTCCTCGACGAGCAGGCCGTTGTGCATGACCTGGACCCGGCCGCCGTCGTGGTCGCGTGTCTGCCCGGCGTCCTCGACCTTGGTGATGTCGTCGGCGTCGGTGCAGCCGGCCGTGGCCAGCATCCGGCGGCCCAGCGCGGGATCGAACCCTGTGATGTCCGGAACCAGCCGCTCCACGAAACCTCCAAGAAAGTAACCGCGGATCGAACCTTAGATCTTGCCGGCCGGGTCGCCTCGGGGGCCTGGCGAGAAAGTTCTGCGTGGAGGTACACGGATCGTGCGCCGCGGCAGTCTTCCTAGTGATGGCTGACTACGAGGACTTCGTCCGGGCGCACCTGCCGCGGCTGCTGCGCTACGCGACGATGCTGGCCGGGGAGCGGGAACAGGCCGCCGACCTGGTGCAGGACGTGCTGGTCAAGGTGTACCGGCGGTGGTCGCGGATCAGCGACGCCGAGCACCCCGACCGCTACGTCCTGCGGATGGTCACCAACGACTACCTGTCCTGGCGGCGCAGCCGGTCGGCGCGGCTGATCGCCGTGGGCGACCCGCCGGACGAGGCGCGGCCGGACGACTTCGCGTCGGACCACGCGGCGCGCGAGGACATGTGGCAGCGCCTTGCGCGGTTGCCCCGGCGGCAGCGCGCGGTCGTGGTGCTCCGGTACTACGAGCAGCTCGCCGACGCCGACATCGCGGACCTGCTCGGCTGCGCCCAGGCGACCGTGCGGGCCCACGCCCGCAAAGCCCTGACGACCCTGCGACACGGCCTGAGCACCGACCGGATGGCCCAGGCGAAGGAGAGCTGATGGACATCGAGAACCTGATCAAGGACACCTTCACCGCCCACGAGCAGGACGCCCCCGACAGCGACCAGGTCCTGGCGGCCACGCGGCAGCGCCTCGACCGCGGGCGCGCCGTGGTGAGCCGTCCGCTCGCGGCCGGGGCCGGGGTGGTCCTGCTCGTCCTGGCCGCGGTCGCCGTCGTCGCGCTGAACCGGCCCGTGCACGACAACCAGGTCGCCACGGGCGCCGGCCCGAGCAGCGGTCCGGTCGCCGTCGAGGCGCCGGCCAAGGCGGGCGTCGCGGAACTGGCCATGCCCTACTCGCTCGGCTGGCTGCCGCCGGGCAAGGCCGACTACCTCGCGCGCCGGATCAACATCGGTGGCAGCGCTGCGAACCCCGGCAAGCCGGTGTACGGCGGCGAGTACATGCTGACCGTCACGTCCGGGCCCCAGGTCCTGTTCGTGGACGTGCAGGAAATGCGGATGATGCCGGTCAAGCAGGCCGCCTTCAAGTCCGGTCCGGGCCAGCCCGTCACCATCGGCGGGCGGGCCGGCGTGGAGAGCTCGCGCTCCGGCGGTCCGGGCGGCTACGAGGTGTACCTGACCCACCCCGACGGCGGCTCGCTGTACGTCAACGTGGCCGCGCAGCCGGGCAGCACGGCGTCGGCGCAGCAGCTGGTCGACGCGGGCCGCCGCGTCGCGGGGAGCGTCGCCTTCCCCGGCGCCACCACCGTCACCCCGGCGTTCGGCCTCGGCAAGCTGCCCGACGGCCTGCGGATGTGCGCGTTCGACGTCGAGCAGGACGGCCCGGGCGGTCTGCGCACGAACTACTCACTGGGCACGTGCAGCGTCCTGCCGCCGGTCCAGGTGCGCAGCGACGAGGCCGGCCAGGTGCGCGGCACCGCGGGGAAAGCGGTCCAGGGACACGCGACCCGCTACCTGGACGAGAACGGTTACCGCACGCTCTGGATCCTCAAAGCCGTTCACGACGCGCCGATCGCCGTCGCGGGCTCCAGCGCGCAGGCGGAGCTGTACGCCATCGCCGAGCACCTCGTCTTGCCCCACTGACGGCTTCACGCCACGTTCGGTCCGGTCGAGCCGCGGATGACGAGCTCGGGGCGGAAGAGCTGGGACTCGGGTGCTTCCCCTTCGACCCGGGCGCGGAGGTGGGCGAAGGCGGTCGCGGCCATCCGGGCGACCGGCTGGCGCACGGTCGTGAGCGGCGGCGCGGCGAGGTCGGCGAGCATGATGTCGTCGAAGCCGGTGACCGAGACGTCGGCGCCGACTTCGAGGCCGGCGTCGCGGATGCCCGCGCAGACTCCGAGCGCGCAGAGGTCGTTGATCGCGACGATCGCCGTCGGTGGTGCGGGTTCGGCCAGGAGCTCGGCGGCGGCCGCGCGGCCGAGGCCGGCCATGTCCGTGTCGCCGTAGGAGCGGCCGTCCCACACCGTGCTTTCCGACGCGGCCTCGTCGAGTGCTGAGCGGAACCCGCGGAGGCGTTCGGTCCGGTTGACGCTGCCCAGTGCCCCCGAGACGAACGCGAGCCGGCGGTGGCCCAGGCCGAGCAGGTGCCGGGTGGCCAGACCCGTGCCCATCGCGTTGTCCACCGCGATGTTCACCAGGCCCGGCGGGTCGTCGGCCTGCGCGGTGCGGTCGAAGGCGACCACCTGCATGCCGCGCTCGGTCAGGGGTGTCACGTGGGCGAGGGAGGGGAGCGCCGAGCAGAGCACCACACCCCGGACGCCGTCGTCCCACAGTTCCTCGAGGTAGGTGCGCTCGCGTTCGAGGTCGCGCTCGCTGTTGCACAGCAGGACGTGGTAACCCGCGGCCAGCGCGGCGCCCTCCAGGTGCCGGGCGAAAGTGCCCCAGAACGGGTTCGCCACCGACGGGACGATCAGGCCGGCCACCTGGGTGCGCCCGGTGCGCAGCTGCCGGGCCGCGCGGTTCGGGCGGTACCCCAGCCGGGTGATCGCCTGCTCGATCCGGGTCCGGGTGCCGGCCTGCATGCGGCTCGTGCGGCCGTTGAGGTAGTTGGACACCGTGCTCGGCGAGACGCCGGCCTCCTCGGCCACCTGGTAGATCGTCACCACGTTGTCAGTGTATCGATCCACTCGCGAACATACTGCTCTTGACGGTGATCAATTTCCGACTTAGCGTGTTTTCCGATCAACTTGGTAAATCGATGCACCACGTGATCGGGGGAACGATGAAGCTTCGAGCCATCCTGACGGGGTCGTGTGTGACGGCCGCGTGCCTGTCCGGGGTCGCCGGCGGAACGGCCGCCGCGGCGCCGTGCCAGTACCCCGCCCAGGTGCTGGACCTGGCGAACTGGAAGGAGACGCTGCCGATCGGGTCGGCCGGCAGCCCCACCGAAGTCAAGCAGCCCGCGCTGGCGACCTACGCGCGCTCGCCGTGGTTCACCACGACGCCGTCGTGCGACGGCGTCCAGTTCCGTGCCGCGGTCAACGGCGTGACGACGAGCGGGTCGAAGAACCCGCGGTCCGAGCTGCGCGAGATGACGAACAACGGGCGGGACAACGCCTCCTGGTCGTCGACGTCCGGCACGCACACGATGACGATCTCGCAGTCGATCACGAACCTGCCGGCCGGGCGGCCGTACGTCGTGGCCGGGCAGATCCACGACGCCGACGACGACGTGGCGGTGTTCCGGCTCGAAGGCAGCAAGCTTTACGTCACCAACGGCGACGACAGCCACTACCAGCTCATCACGTCCGACTATGTCCTCGGCACGACGTTCGAGGCCAAGTTCGTCGTGGCCGGCGGCAAGATCCGGGCCTACTACAACGGCGTCCTGAAGGCGACCATCTCGAAGAAGTTCTCGGGCGCCTACTTCAAGGCCGGCGCCTACACCCAGGCGAACTGCGACACCACGTCTCCGTGTGACGACGGAAACTTCGGCCAGGTGGTGATCCACCGCGTCACCGTCACCCACGAGAAGGCCGACGTCGCGACCGCGGGGAGCCAGGGCAGCTGCACCGCGCCGGACGGCCTGAAGCTGAAAGACCAGGACTACGAAGACGACCAGCTCCCGTGGCAGCGCAAGAACGGCGAGGAGGTCGTCGTCTACTTCGCCACCCAGGGCCTGCCCGCCGAATACCTCGACGACGTCAAGCAGGGTGTCGCGTCGTGGGACCGCAGCCCGTGTGTCCAGCCGCGGCTCACCGAAACCTGCGCGACGGGGACGAACTGCGTCACGATCGGCCTCAAGGGCTCGGACGAGGATGACGACGACGGCAACTTCGACGCCGTGGAAAAGGGAAAGTTCACCGTCGGCGGCCACATCACGTACTACACCAAGCCGCTCGCCGAAGAAGGCCCCGTCGCCACGCTCAACGTCGTCAAGCACGAGATGGGCCATGCCATCGGCCTTCGTCACCGTGCGACCAAAGGTGTCCTGATATACGCGGACACGAACCACACGACCGAACCGGACAACGTCGACTACGACAACCTGCTCGTCCTCTACGGCAGGCAATAAGGCTCAGAGGGTCGGCTTTCCCGGCTGGTAGAGCCACTTCTGGAAGAACGAGTCGAGGTTGCGGTCGGTCAGGCGCTCGACGAACTGGATGAACTGGCGTGTCGAGACGTTGCCGTACCGGTGGGTCGTCGGCCATTGCGTCAGGACCTTGAAGCACGCGCGGTCGCCGATCTTCAGGCGCAGGGCCTGCAGGGTCATCGCGCCGCGGTTGTAGACCAGGTCGTCGAAGATGCGGTCGCGGCCCGGGTCGGCGACCTGGCCGGTCCAGTCCTTCTCGTCGGCGTAGGTCTTCGCGAAGGTCTGCTGCACCGGGACGCCGTTGAACTTCTCCTGGTAGAGCCATTCCGAGTAGGTCGCGAAGCCTTCGTTGAGCCAGATGTCCGCCCAGCGCACCGGGGTGAGGCTGTCGCCGAACCACTGGTGGCCCAGCTCGTGGGCGAGCAGGTCGCCGTCGACGTCGCTGGTGGTCTGGTCGTAGACCGGGCGGCTCTGGGTCTCGAGGGCGTAGTCGACGCCGACGTCGGCGAGGATGCCGCCGGTCGAGTCGAACGGGTACGGCCCGTACATCGAGGATTCCCACTTGACGACCTGCGCCGTGGTTTCGTTGAACACCTTGCCCTGACCGGGTTTGGTGGTGATCGACTTGCCGATCGCGGTGATGTTCGGCAGGCCGCCGGCCGCCACGCCGCGCGTCACGTCGTAGTTGCCGATCGCGAGCATGCTCAGCTCGCTGGACATCGGCCGGTTCATCGACCAGCGGAAGGTGGTCTGGTGATCGCGCGTGGTGGTGGGCCCGGGTTCGCCGTTGGCCAGCACGGTGAGCCCGGCCGGGACGGTGATGGTCTGGGTGTAGGTCGCCTTGTCGTTCGTCGTGTCGTTCACGGGGTAGTAGGTCGCCGCGCCGATCGGCTGGTTGAGCGCGACCGCGCCGTCCTTGGTGGTGACCCAGCCGGAGACGCCCAGCGCGGAGTCGTCGATCTTCTGCGGGACGCCCGCGTAGGTCACCGAGACGACGAACGGGCTGCCCCTCCGCAGCCCGAACGGCGGGGTGATCACCAGCTCCTGGGCGCCGCTGCGGGTGAACGCGGCGTTCAGGCCGTTCACCGAGAGCCGGCTGATCTTCAGCGGTCCCTGGAAGTCCAGGTCGAAGCGGGAGAGGTCCTGGGTGGCCGTGGCGAGAATCGTCGTGGTCGCGTTGATCGCCTGGGATTGGGGGTTGTACGCCAGCCGGATGTCGTAGTGGCCGACGTCGTAACCGCCGTTGCCCATGTCCGGGAAGTACGGATCGCCGGCGCCGGGCGCACCGGGGGAGAACCGCGGCGCCGGGGCCGCCTCCGCCGCCGGGCCCGTCGCGGCCAGCAGACCGGCGGACAGCGCGCAGGAGATGATCACCAGGTGGACACGGCTACGGTGGGCGCCTCGCATGGGTCCTCCTCGGCAGTCATCGACGCTGAAGAGTAGGACCGAGGCGACAGGCGGATCAAGCGGCAGCGCCCGCTCACCCCAGCCGGGCCGCCCGCGTCAGCAGGTGACGCCGCTCGGGCTCGCTGGTCGTGCGCCGGGCCGCTTCCTGGTACCCCGCGCGGGCGGCGGTGGGGTCGCCCGCCATCTCGAGCAGGTGCGCTCGCACCGACACCAGGTGATGGGACGCCGAAATGCGCTCGTCCGCCGACAGGGCGTCCAGTACCGCCAGCCCGGCCGCCGGGCCCCGCACCATCGCCACGGCCACCGCCCGGTTGAGCGTCACCGTCGGGTTCGGGGCCACGCGCTCCAGAACCGTGTACAGCGCCAGGATCTGCGGCCAGTCGGTGACGTCCGCGGTGGGCGCCTCGTCGTGGACGGCGGCGATCGCGGCCTGCAGCTGGTACGGCCCGATCGGGCCCTTCGCGAGGGCCTCGGTCACCAGCGCCACGCCCTCGGTGACGGCTTCGGCGTCCCAGAGCGTCCGGTCCTGCTCGCTCAGCGGCACCAGCGACCCGTCCGGGGCCGTGCGGGCCCGGCGGCGGGCGTCGGTCAGCAGCAGGAGGCTCAGGAGCCCGGCCACCTCGCCGTCGCCGGGGACCAGGCGGTGCAGGTCGCGGGCCAGGCGGATCGCCTCGGCCGTCAGGTCGGCGCGCACCAGCCGTGTTCCCGAGGTGGCCGTGTACCCCTCGTTGAACACGAGGTAGACGACCTGGAGCACGACGGCGAGCCGGTCCGCCTGCTCGGCCGGCGGCGGCAGGGCGAAGACGGCCCCGGCGGCCTTGATGCGCTGCTTCGCGCGGCTGATGCGTTGCGCCATGGTCGCTTCGGGCACGAGGAACGCCCTGGCGATCTCGGCGGTCGACAGGCCACCGACGGCCCGTAGCGTCAACGCGATCTGCGACGGCGGTGTCAGCGCCGGGTGACAGCAGAGGAACAGCAGCGTGAGCGTGTCGTCGTCGGGGTACGGCTCGCCGCCGGCGGGCGGAGTGCCGAGGGCGTCGGCCTCCTCCCGCCGGCGACGGGCGACGTCGCTGCGCACCTGGTCGGCGAGCCGCCGCGACGCCACCGTCACCAGCCAGCTGCGGGGGTTCTCCGGCCACCCGTCGGCCGGCCACTGGGCCGCGGCCGCCGCCAGCGCCTCCTGGACGGCGTCCTCGCAGGCGTCGAACTGGCCGTAGCGGCGCACCAGCGTGCCGAGCACCTCCGGGACCAGCCGCCGGACGGCCCGCCAGCCGGTCACGGCGAGACTTCGGCCTCGTGCATCAGCGGCCGGACCTCGACACCCCAGTGGCGCGCCGACGGGTTGCGCGCCGCGATCTCCAGGGCCCGGTCCAGGCTGTCGCAGTCGAGGATCGTGAAGCTGCCCAAGAACTCCTTGGCCTCGGCGTACGGGCCGTCGGTCACCGCCGGCGTCGCGCCGGAGACCCGGACCATCTTGGCGTTCACCTGGTCGGCCACCCCGTAGGCGCCGACCAGCTCGCCCGACTCGAACAGCTCCTGGTTGAGGGCGTCGGTCTCGCGGATGAGCTCGGCGAGGGCCTCCGCGCCGATCGAGGTGAAGGCCTCTTCGTTGCCGTAGATCAGCAGCATGAACTTCACGGCTCGCTCCTCTCTCAGTGCGCCGGCCCGACCAGCTCGCCGCCCGCGCCACGATCGTCCAGCACCAGCTTCGCCCGTCCGGTGACGGTATAGCGGAGGTGGGTGACCCCGGGCGCGTCGACGACCCGCGTCGGGACCAGCTCGACACCGTCGTCCGCGCCGAGGCCGAGACCGGCGTCGAAGAGGCGCTGGCCGTCACCCAGCAGCACCGGGGCGACGTGCAGCTCGAGCTGGTCGAGCAGCCCGGCGGCCAGCACCTGGCGCAGCAGCTCGCCGCCGCCGGCCACCGCCACGTCCTTGCCGCCGGCGGCGGCCCGGGCCAGCTCGATCGCCCGCGCGGGGCCGTCGGTGACGAACGTGAAGGACGTGCCACCCTGGCGTTCGAGCACCTCGCGCGGCCGGTGGGTGACCACGAAGACCGGCGCGCGGAACGGCGGCTCGTCGCCCCACGGGACCTCACCGGCGTCGAACATGCGCCGCCCCATGACGTAGGCGCCGGCGGCGGCGAACGTCTCCGCGACGATGTCCGAATCGACCGACTGGGCGCCACCGGCGAAGCCCTGTCGCTCGCGCCAGGCCATGGCGTCGACGGCCCAGCGCGTGACGCGGAAGAAGCCGGGCGCTTCGGGGCCGCGCATCCAGCCGCTCATGTCCTGGGGCTCGGCGGTGTCCCGCGGTCCGGTGTAGAAGCCGTCGAGGGACACCGACATCTGGGCGGTCACTCGGGTCATGGTTCCTGCTCCTCGGGGGTACGAGGCGGCCCTGGTGGCCGCCCTTGCCCCTGAGTCGGAGCCGATCGTGGGTTCTCTACACGCGCCGCGGGTTGGCTTTTCGGGAGAAAAACTCGACAGGTTTACCCGCTACTCAGCGGTAGAAACCTCGTTTGAGGGAAAGAAAAAACTTCGATCTACACCCAATCCGGTGAGGTCGCCGCGCCGAAATCTGACTGACGGTGAAGTCCCCACCCGAAAGGGGGTGAGATGGATGGATACTTCCCTGACGGACACGACCCCGGCCGGGCCGCCGCTGATCCTGCGGATGCTCGTGCTGGCCGGGGCGTTGTTCGGGTTCACCCTGCTGGCCATGGCCCTGTCCGGGACCGCGCACGCGGCCGAAGGCGGGTCGCCGGATCGGCCCGGGCTGCTCGATCGGGCCGGGAGCACTGTGCACGACAGTCCTGCCCTCGGGCCGGTGACGGACACGGTGCACACGGTGTCGTCGCAGGTGGCGCCGGTCGCCAAGCCGGTGACGGACACCGTGAACGGTGTGTCGTCGCAGGTGGCGCCGGTGGCCAAGCCGGTGACGGACACCGTGCACGGTGTGCTCGATGGTCCGGCCCTCGGTCCGGTAACCAACACCGTGCACGGCGTGCTCGACAGTCCGGCCCTCAAGCCGGTGACGAACACCGTGCACGCGGTGTCGTCGCAGGTGGGACCGGTGATCGAGCCGGTGACGAACGGGCTGGCGCCCGTGGTTTCCGCGGTTACCCGTCCGGTGCTGGAAACGGCGGAACCCGTGCTGTCGGCCTTGCGGCCGGTGGTGCACGCGGTGTCGCCGGTCCTGCACGCCACGGCCCCGGTGACCGCACCGGTGGTGCGGGCGATCGGGGGCGAGCGGGCTGATCCGGTGGTGATCGGACAGCCGGTCACCCCGGCCGAACCGGTCGCCGGAAGCCCGGCGGTTGCCGCACCGCGCGGTGCGGTCAGTGCCTCGCCGGTGGTGACCGTCCTGACGCGGGCTCACGAACCGCCGCGTGACCGGACGGCCGTGGCCGGCCAGGCCGAGGCCGGTGTTGCCGGTCCCGCGTCCGGCTCCGGGGGCAGCGGGCTGCCCGCGGACCTCGCCGGCATGAGCGGTGCGATGTCGGTGAGCGGCGGGAGCGCGCACGGCGGCGAGTTCGCCGTGACCGCGTCCGGCTCGGTCATCCCGGGCACGGACCGGACCTGGCGGGCTCCGCCGGGCGGGCGAGCGTCGCCGTACTGGCTGGTCTTCTACGGAAACGACCATCCGAGCTGATTTTCCCCTTCCATCCCAGAAATCCATAGAGGACACAGGGCACGGAAAGGGAAGTTCATGCACAAGTACGTACGACGCGGCCTGACCGCCGCGTTCATCTCCGGCGGGTTCGTCCTGCTGGGCAGCGCGGTGGCCAGTGCGGACACCGGTAACTCGGGCCCGCTCGGCGGGCTCGGGAACACCCTGCACTCGGTCGTCTCCGGAACCGCCACCGGCGGCAACGGCGGTGACTCCGGCTCCGGCGGGAACGCCAGCAGCAGCAACAACGCTGCCAGCGGGAACTCCGGAAACTCGGGCAACTCCGGTTCGACCGGCGGGAACAGCGCCTACGGCGTCTGCGTCCTGGCGAAGTGCAGCACCTCGGTGTCCTCGGGCAACTCCGGGAACACGGGCGCGACCGGCTCGACCGGGAACGCCTCGAACACCAGCAGCACCACCGGTGGGAACTCCGGGAACGCCGGCCACGGCGGCTCGGGAACGTCGGCGGCGGCCGGGAAGAACACCGCGGACTCGCGGGGCGCCCGCGGCGGCCTGACCGGTGTCCTCGGCTCGGTGACGGGCACCGCCAAGGGCGGCAACGGTGGCAACTCCGGCGACGCCGGGAACGCCACCAGCTCGAACTCGGCGGTCTCGGGGAACTCGGGCAACTCCGGGAACTCCGGCTCCACCGGCGGGAACAGCGCCTACGGCCTGTGCCTGCTGGCGCAGTGCTCCACCACGGTGTCCTCGGGCAACTCGGGTGACACCGGCGCCACCGGGTCGACCGGCGACGCGACCAACACCAGCACGACCACCGGCGGCAACTCGGGCAACGCGGGCAACGGTGGCGACGCCACCACGGTCGCGTCCGGCCGCAACTCCGCCACGAACAACGGTGGGCACAGCTGGGGCTGGAACCGGCACGAGCAGGGCGGCCAGACGGGCGTCCTGGGCTGGGTCACCGGCTCCGCGAAGGGTGGCAACGGTGGTGACTCCGGCGACGCCGGGAACGCCACCAGCCACAACAACGCGGTGACCGGGAACTCCGGCAACTCGGGTGACTCGGGCTCGACCGGCGGCAACTCCGCCATCGTGTGGACGCTCGGCGGCCAGAACAACGGCCGCGGGAACCACGGTTGTGGCTGCTACCACGGTGGCGGCTGGAACAACGGCGGTGGCACGAAGTCGCACACCACGGTGACTTCGGGCAACTCGGGTGACACCGGCGCCACCGGCTGGACCGGTGACGCGACCAACACCAGCACGACCACCGGCGGGAACTCCGGCTGGGCGGGCAACGGCGGCGACGCCACGGTTGTCAGCACCGGCCACAACTCCGCCACGAACAGCGGTGGGCACAGCTGGAAGCGTCACGAGCAGGGCGGCCGCACCGGCGTCCTGGGTCTGGTGACCGGCACCGCCAAGGGCGGCAACGGTGGCAACTCCGGCGACGCCGGAAACGCCACCAGCCACAACAACGCGGTGACGGGCAAGTCCGGCAACTCGGGCGACTCGGGCTCGACCGGCGGCAACACCGCCGTCACGTCGACCCGCGGGCACGAGCAGCAGGGCCGCCACCACGGTGGCTGGAAGCACGAGAACGGCACGACGTCGCACACCGCGGTGACTTCGGGCCACTCGGGTGACACCGGCGCCACCGGCTCGACCGGCGACGCCTGGAACACCAGCAGCACGACCGGCGGGAACTCCGGCTGGGCGGGCGACGGCGGCAACGCCGACGTCATCGCCATGGGCTGGAACACCGTCGCGCACACCCCGCACACCGTCTGACGGACAGCGGGTTCAGCAGTACAGGGAGCGGGGCGCCGGGGTCATCCCGGTGCCCCGCTTTCGTTTCCGGGCCACGACCGGTCAGCCGCTGACGTGCGCCGTGTTGTCCAGCCAGTGCCGCACGAGACCGGCGTCGCCCTCGATGGTGACGCCCTCGGTGGGCGGGAGGGCGCCGGGTCAACGTCAGCAGCAGGGACCGTGCCGGGCCGGTCACCGTCACGTCGGCCACGCGCCGCTCGATCATCTCCGCGACCCAGTGCTGGGTCTGGCCACGTGCTCGACCAGGGCGGTGACGGTCCACTCCGGAGCCGTCGGGACCACGGCGTCCGGCCCGGTCCGCGTTCGGTTCGGTCATCGGGGATCCTTCCTCGGGGGTGTGCGGTCAGGAATTAACGCTATTGAACCGAGACTGCGCAAGGGGGCCGGGCCCGTTCTTCGCGAGCTATCGTTCCGGCATGGAACCGCCGCGAATAAGACTGGCCGGTCTCGGCTACGACGACAAGCTGGAGATCGAAGAACAGATCGCCGAAGCGGGCGGGGGCGACGTCGAGTTCGAAGAGGCGGCCGTTCCCGACGGCTCGTCCGGGGAACCGGTCACCCTCGCCGTCGTCGTCGGCGGGTTGGCAATTAGAGGGCTGATCACCTATTTGGTCCTTCGCAACCGGCCGGACCGTTTCCGGGAGAAGGTCGAAATCGTCTACCCGGACGGGACGCGGGTCGTGCGCGCCGTCGACATTTCGCTTTCGAAGGACCGGCCGGCCTCCGAGCAGGTGCTGGGCGAGCTCGGCAAGCTGGCCGAGGTCCCGGTCGCGGACCTCATCGGCTAGGCCGGTGGCCGCCCAGGAGTTCCGGAGCTTCACCCACCCGGTGACCAACTTCGGCGAGCTGAGCGCGGGTGACGCCCGGTCGCAGCTGGCCGGCTTGCTCGAGGGGGAGCTGCCGGACTCGACCTGGCCGGCGTTCGTCCACGAGCTGACGCACCACTGGTGCTTCACCTCCCCCGTCGGCACGGCCTTGACGTACTTGTACTTCCGGCCCGTCCTTCCCCTGATCACCGAAGAATCGGCGGGCTCCGAAGAGGTGATCTTCAGTTCCGGGCTGGATTTCGTGGCCTACGACATCGCGTCGGGCATGCTGTGGCCGATCATCGAAGGCCTGGCGTTGTTCGCCGAATTCGACACGATTCCCAGCCGGGCGGCCGACGTTTGTTCCACACCGATGAAATGGACGTTCCTCCTCTACGCGCGGCGCCTGCTCAAGAGCGTGCCGGCCACCGCAAACGCGGCGGAACAGCTCGACGAAGCGGTGATGTCGTACCTCATCAAGAACCGGACCGGTCCCCGGCTCGTCAAGCGCAAGTCGAACGTGCTGGCCCAACCGCTCCTCGCGGCCCGGGAGGGGTACCTCGGCGGTTACCTCCTGGTCAAGAATCTCTGGATCTCGCTGGCGCTGCGCGACGAACGCCTGACCGGCACCGACGTCTTCCTGCTCTTCGCCGTGCACTACTTCTTCTCCGACTTCGGTCTGGTGGCGCGTCTGCTGGAGCCGGACGACGGCCGGAACGAACGGTGGCTCGTGGTCCGCAAGCACCTCTTCGACTCCCTGGACCGCCTCGCGACCATCACCGCGGCCGAGCTCCGGCCGAGCTCGACTACGTGCTGACCGCCGGCCCGTCCGGCCCGGGCGCCTACCTGCCGTGGCGGTCGCGGGCCGAGCAGCGGGCCGGTTTCGAGGGGCTGCTGCACGCTTCCGGTGACTCCGAGCTGTGGCGGCAGGGTGTCGAGCACCTGCTCGACGAGTACGCCTCGCTCGTCGAGCTGGCCGACCACAGCGACCACGGCGCGTTCGGGAGCCGCCTGATGTGGCTGATGACGCAGCGGGACGCGTTCTGCGTCATCCACGAGCCGGTCCGGGTCCAGGTCAGCGCGAGCGGCCGCCTCGCCGCCCAGCTGCGCGGCTCGCCGGTCATGTCCGCGCCGGCCGTCGACGGCTTCCACCGGGCGCCGGGAACCTACGACGGGACCATCAGCGGATACGTCCTGCCCGGGATGGACACCGTTTTCGTGTCGATCGCCGTGGACGGTGAGATCGGCGCGCTGGTGCTGCCCGGGCCCCTGCCCGAGCCGGTCGAACGGCAGCTCCGCGGCTACCACATGGACGGACCCGGCACGCTGGAGAGCCTTCGCGAACTGCGGCGGTTCGCGCGCGACCGCGTCGCCGCCGACCCGGTCGTGCAGGCCCTCATCGACGTCGGCGCGCGGAACGTGACCGAGTGGCAGCAGCGGCTCGCCGCCGACCACGCGCTGCCGCACGTCGAGGCGGAGCGCCGCGACGAGGTGACGAAGCTGTTGAACGAGGCCGGGTTCGGCGGAGTGCTGGGCTCGGCGGGCCGGCTCCGCGGCCTCGCCATGGCCTCCCTGCTGGCGTCGGTCCGGCTGACGAGGAAGAACAGCGCCGCGCTGTTCGACGCCCAGCGGCAGAGCCACCGGTGCCCGGACGACTTCGCCACGCTGGTCGAGTTCGTCCGGAAGCGGGGACGCGCGGTGCTCAACGACCCGCTGCTCGCCGACTGGGGCTCGGGGCTGCTCAGCATGGTGTGACCGGAGAGGTGGTGGGCAGATGACGGACCTGACGCGGCGGATCGACGCCCTGCGGGCCGAGCTGGGACTGGTGACCGAAGACGACCGCGCCGTCGTCGTCGACGAGCTCGGGCGGCTCAACCGGGAAAAGGTGCTGGCGCCCCGGGAACCGCCCGATCCGGCGGACTGGATGCCGCTGCCCGTCGTGACGTACCGCCGGCCGGTCGGCACGGTTCCCTTGCGAGAGACCAAAGACGTGGTGAAGGCGTTCTTCTGGGCCTTCGCCGCCGGCCTTGCGTCGGGCCCGGTGCCCGACCAGTTCGTGGCGCTCGTCCGGCTGCGGATCGACGACGAAGCGTTGAGCTTGACCCTGATGTGCCCCTACGAAGCTCCGGTGCGCTTCGTGCACGACATGTCCACTGTGGACCTGACCGGTCCGGCCGGCGCCGCGGTCGAGCGGCGCGTCCACGACCTGGAGATCCACCACAGGTACAGCCTCACCGACGACCTCCTGCTGCCGGTCGTGGTCGACCGCGACCGGGCGGCGAACCGGTTGTCCCTGCTCAACCGCAACCAGTTCGACGACCCCGACCAGTTCATCACCCCGGCGTCGCTCGGGACGACGTCCGGCTTCCTGAACTTCGTCGGCGCTATCCAGATCGCGTACGGGGTGCAGGGGCGCCGGAAGGTGGTTTTCGAGAATCCGGAAGCGCTGATGAACCAGGGGTTCGACGACTGGTTCCGGTGGATGTACTCGTTCGTCGAGGAGGGGGCGCTTTCGAACCCGAGCGGCTGTACGTGAACCGGGAGGACCCCGAGAGGTACCGGTACGCCGTGCGCGCCGAAACGTAGCTGAGCGCGCTGCTCGACCAGAGCGATGAGGGTCGTTCCGCCACCGCCGGAAGCGGGGACCCGTACGCTGAGGCGAATGAGCGCGGTATCCACCCCGGAGCAGTCGATGGTCGAAACCCGGCACCAGACCCGGTTGCTCACGCTGCTTCGCGACGAAGGCCCGATGTCGCGGGTCGAGCTGGGCGAGCGGCTCGAGCTGCCGCGCGCCCGGGTCGGGGCCGAGGTGGCCCGGCTCGACGAGGTCGGCCTCGTCGAGACCGCCGGGCCGTCCGCCAGCCGGGGCGGGCGCCGGTCGACCTTGGTGCGGCTTTCGGGTGAGCTGCGGGTGCTCGCGGTGGACGTCGGCGCGACGTCGGTCGGGGTGGCCGTCACCGACGCTTCGTGCGAGGTGCTCGCGCACACCGTCGAGGACTGCGACGTCCGGCAGGGGCCGCACCCGGTGCTGCGGCGGGTGGCCGAGCTGGCGGCGAAGGTCCGGGACGCCGCGCCCGGCAAGCTGGTCGCCGCGGGCATCGGGCTGCCGGGGCCGGTCAGCTTCGCCGAAGGCATGGCCGTCGCCCCGCCGATCATGCCCGGCTGGGACCGGTTCAACGTGCGGGACCACCTCGGCGGGCTCTGGGGCTGCCCGGTGGCGGTCGACAACGACGTCAACGCGATGGCGCTCGGCGAACGACACGCCGGGGTCGCGCGCTCCACCGACGACCTGATGTTCGTCAAGATCGGCACCGGGATCGGCTGCGGGATCGTGCTCGGCGGGAAGGTCTACCGCGGGGTCGCCGGCACGGCGGGCGACATCGGGCACATCCGCCTCGACGACTACGGCCCGACCTGCGCCTGCGGGGAGGTCGGCTGCCTGGAGGCCTACTTCGGCGGGGCCGCGCTGGCCCGCGACGGGCTGGCCCTGGCCCGCAGCGGCCGCTCGGCCCACCTCGCCGAGGTGGCCGCCGAGCATGGAGCGGTCACTGCCCGCGACGTCGGCCGCGCGGCCGCGGCGGGCGACTTCGGCGCGGTCAACCTGATCCGCGACGGCGGGCGGCGGCTCGGCCAGGTCGTCGCGTCGCTGGTCTCCTTCATCAACCCGGGCATGGTGGTGATCGGCGGCGGGGTCGCGCAGCTCGGGCACCAGCTGCTCGCCGAGCTGCGCAGCGCGGTGTACCGCCGGTCGCTGCCGCTGGCGACGGGCAACCTGCCGATCGTGCTGTCCGAGCTGGGGGACACGGCCGGGGTGATCGGTGCGGCTTGGTCGGCGACGGATCGGGCGTTCACGCTCAGCAGCTGACCCTGGCAAGAGGTCTGCCGCGGCTGGGTCGTGAGTGTTTAGGAGGGTTCTAACCCTCCTAAACACTCACGACCCCTGCGGTAGGAGTCTCACCCTCGGTTGCTGACCCTGTCCCCGCAGTAGCGCTCAAACCGGACAGACTTTTGCACTCTTGGATCGAAAGTCTGCACACTTCCGCGCGTCTATCCGGGTGAAAACGGGACTTAACACGCCGTCTTCACCTTGACGGGTGATGGCCGTCACCCTACTTTCGCATCCTGCGTGACAAAGTCCGTTCAAAGCGCAGCTTAGGTGAGGGCAATGTGGCCAAGACCGGTGCCAGGCGAGCCGAACCGGTGAGCCCGCGTACGGCCAACCTGGCCGCCGTCCTGCGGGCGCTCCGGGGCGGACCGCTCTCGCGCACGCAGCTGGCGGCCCGCTGCGGGGTCGCGAAGTCGGCGGTTCCCGGCCTGCTCGCCGAGCTCGCCGAGCGAGGCCTCGTCCGGCCCGCCGGGGTCCTCCCCGGCAACGGCCGCCCGAGCCGGCTGGTCGAGCTGGACGGCGAAGACGCGTACGCGCTGGCGCTGAGCATCGAGGCCGACCGGCTGTCGGCCGTGGTCACCGACCTGTCCGGCCGGGTCCTGGCCGAGCACGCCGAGACCGTCGACGTCGCCGCGGCCGGGCTGCAGCGAGGCATGGACGAGCTCGCCCACCTCGCCCACCGCGTGCTGCCCGGCCCGCCCGTCGGTGTCGCGATCTCGGTGCCCGGGCTGGTCGACTCGGCCGCCGCCGTGCTGCGGTTCGCCCCCGCCCTGCGGTGGCGCGACGCGGAGATCGCCGGCCTGATGGCGGCGCGCCTGAACCTGCCCGTCGACGCGGTCGCCGTCGACAACGAAGCCAACCTCGGCGCGCTCGCCGAGTCGCTCACCGGGGCCGGCGAGCTGTTCTACCTCAGCGGCGGGACGGCCGTCGGCGGCGGGCTCGTGTCCGGCGGGGCGATCCTGCGCGGCGCGCGGGGCTTCGCGGGCGAGGTCGGGCACATCAACGTCGACCCGTCCGGCGAGCGCTGCGCCTGCGGCCGGACCGGCTGCCTCGAGACCAAGGCGAACCTGGCCGCCGTCCTGCGCGCCGCGGCGGCGCCGGGGGACCGGCTGCAGGACCCCGCGCTGGGCGTGGCCGAGCGGGTCGCGCTGCTCACCGAGCGCGTCCGCCTCGGTGACCAGCGCGCGGTCACCGCGGTGCACGAGCTGGGTGTCGCGCTCGGCGTCGCACTGTCCACTGTGGTCGACGTGCTCGACCCGGACGTCGTGGTGCTGGGCGGGTACTTCGCCGAGCTCGGGCCGTGGCTGGTCGAGCCGGTCCGCGTCGAGCTTTCCGCCCGGCCCCTGGGCCACGCCCGGGTGGTGCCGTCCGAGCTCGGCCTCGAAGCTCCCCTGCGGGGCGCCGCGCACGTCGCGGCCGAACGGCTCTTCGCCGACCCGACCCTCGTCCCCGCCACCGAGGAGGCCTCGGTATGAGTCTGCTTTCCGTCCGCGGGATCGTGAAGTCCTTCCCGGGGGTGCGCGCGCTCGACGGGGTCGACCTCGACGTCGAACCCGGCGAGGTGCACTGCCTGCTCGGCCAGAACGGCGCCGGGAAGTCGACGCTGATCAAGGTCCTCGCCGGCGCGCACCAGCCGGACGCGGGGGAGATCACCTGGCAGGGCGAGCCGGCCAACCTCGGGTCCCCGGTCGACGCGCTGCGCCTGGGCATCGCCACGATGTACCAGGAGCTCGACCTCGTGCCCGGGCTTTCGGTGGCGGACAACATCTTCCTCGGCCACGAACGCGCCCGCTTCGGGTTCACGCGGATCTCCCAGGCCCGTGACGAGGCCGCCCGGCTGATGGCGCGGCTGGGCCACCCCGGCATCCGGCCGTCGGACGAGGTCGGCCGGCTCTCGGCGGCGGGCCAGCAGCTCGTCTCGATGGCCCGCGCGCTGGCCCACGACGCCAAGCTGCTCGTGATGGACGAGCCCACCGCCGCGCTGGCCGGCGAGGAGGTCGACAACCTCTTCCGCATCGTCGGCGAGCTGACCGCGGACGGTGTCGCGGTCGTCTACATCTCGCACCGGCTCGAGGAGTTGCGCCGGATCGGGCACCGGGTGACCGTGCTCAAGGACGGCCGGACCGTCGGCACCGGGCTCGACGCGCGCACCACGCCGACCGCCGATCTCGTCGCGCTGATGGCCGGGCGCAAGGTGGAGACGGTCTTCGGGCCGCGTCACGACGGCCACGCCGACCGGAGCAAGCGGGCGCTCGAGGTCGAGGGCCTGTCCCGCGCCGGGGAGTTCGAGAACGTGAGCTTCACCGTCCACGCCGGGGAGGTCGTCGGGATCGCCGGCCTGGTCGGGTCCGGCCGCAGCGAGCTGCTGGAGACGATCTTCGGCGCGCGCAAGGCCGACCGCGGAACCGTTGCCGTGGACGGGAAGCCGCTGAGCCCGGGCGACATCCGGGCCGCCGTCAAGGCCGGTGTCGGGCTCGCCCCGGAGGAGCGCAAGAGCCAGGGCCTGCTGCTCGACCTGCCGGTGGTGCACAACGTGACCCTCGCGAGCCTCGGCCGCTACGCGAAGCTCGGGTTCACCGAGCGCGGCAAGGAGCTCGACGACGCCGGCGCCAGCCTGCGCCGTCTCGACCTGCGCCCGGCCGACCCGCGCCGGATCGTCCGCACGCTCTCGGGCGGCAACCAGCAGAAGGCGGTGCTCGCCCGCTGGCTGGTCCGCGGCTGCCGGGTGCTGCTGCTGGACGAGCCCACGCGCGGGGTCGACGTCGGCGCGCGCGCCGAGCTGTACCGGCTGATCGACGAGCTGGCCGCGACCGGCGTCGCGATCGTGCTGGTGTCCAGTGAGATCCCCGAGGTGCTGGGGCTGTCCGACCGGGTGCTGGTGCTGCGCGAGGGCCGGGTCCTCGCCGACCGGCCCTCCGGCGGGCTGACCGAGGCCGCGGTGCTCGACGTGATTCTCGAGGGGAGTGCGGCATGACCGACACCGAAGCGCCACCACGCAAGGCGGTGACCACCGAAGGACGGCGGTTCGCCTTCCGGGCCGACCCGCGGCTGCTCGGCCTGGCCGCCGTGCTCGTCGTGCTGTGCCTGGTCGGCCAGTTCACCCGGCCCGAGCTGTTCTTCACCGAAAGCAACATCTCCACGATCCTGCGGCTGGCCGCGGCGATCGGCGTGGTCAGCGTCGGGATGACGTTCGTGATCATCAGCGGCGGCATCGACCTGTCCGTCGGCTCGATCGTCGCGCTCTCCAGCGTCTGGCTGACGACCCTGGCCACGCAGTCCTACGGGCCGTGGGTGATGGTCCTCTGCGGACTCGCCGTCGGCCTCGGCTGTGGGCTGGTCAACGGCGTGCTCGTCTCCTACGGCAAGGTCGTGCCGTTCATCGCGACGCTCGCGATGTACGTCTCGGCACGCGGGCTCGCCGAACGGCTCAGCGGCCGCCGCACGCAGGTGGTCGCCGACCAGGACTTCCTCACCTTCTTCCGCGGTGACCTGCTGGGCATCCCGGTGCTGATCTGGCTGTTCGCGCTCGTGTTCGCGGTCGGCTGGGTGGTGCTCAACCGCACCACGTTCGGGCGCCGGACCTACGCGGTCGGCGGCAACGCCGAGGCGTCGCGGCTGGCCGGCATCAACGTCAAGCGCCACCTCGCGCTCGTGTACGGCGTCGCCGGGCTGTGCTGCGGGATCGCCGCGCTCATGGTCGTCGCGCGGACGACCGCCGGCGCGTCGACCAACGGCATGTTCTACGAGCTCGACGCGATCGCGGCGGTGGTCATCGGCGGCACGCTGCTCACCGGCGGCCGCGGCTCGCTGATCGGCACCCTGATCGGCGTGCTGATCTTCACCGTGCTGTCCAACCTCTTCACGCTCAACAACCTGGACACCGACATCCAGAACATCGCCAAGGGCGTGATCATCGTCCTCGCCGTGCTCTTGCAGTTCCGGGCCAGGAAAGCCAGGACCGGTCCGTAGTACCACCTTTGGAGGCCGTCATGACCGAACAACCCTTCCTCGGCCGCCGGGGATTCCTGCTGGGCGGGGCCGCCGTCGGCGCCGGCGCGCTGCTGGCCGGCTGCACGTCGAACACCCCCGCGAACTCGGAGGCAGGCGCACCGGTCGCCAACGCGGGCAACAACGCCCAGCCCGGAAAGCCGGTCACCATCGGCTTTTCCGCGCCGGCCGCCGACCACGGCTGGATCGCGGCGATCACCAAGAACGCCAAGGCGCAGGCGCAGAAGTTCACCGAGGTGAAGTTCACCGCCACCGAGGGCACCAACGACGTCAACCAGCAGATCTCCCAGGTGGAGACGCTGATCAACGCCAAGGTCGACGTCCTGGTGATCCTGCCCTTCGACGGCAAGGCGCTCACCTCGGCCGGGCAGCAGGCGATGGACGCCGGCATCCCGGTGATCAACCTGGACCGCGTCTTCGACACCCCGCTCGCGTATAGAACCTGGATCGGCGGCGACAACTACCGGATGGGCGTCAACGCGGGCAACTACCTCGCCGCGGAGCTCAAGAAGAAGAACGTCGCGAACCCGATCATCGGCGAGGTCGCCGGGATCGACTCGCTGCCGCTGACCCAGGAACGCAGCAAGGGTTTCGCGGACGCGCTCGGGCGGGCCGGGTTCAAGGTCGGGCCGCGGGTTTCGGCGCAGTTCACCTCGGAGTCGGGTGAGCAGCAGACGGCGAACCTGCTCCAGGGCGCGCCCAAGCTGGACGCGCTGTGGAACCACGACGACGACCAGGGCATCGGCGTCAACGCGGCGATCGACACCGCGGGCCGCAAGGAGTTCATCATGGTCGGCGGCGCCGGCTCGAAGAACATGATGAACCTGATCAAGGCCGACAGCTCGCCGATCAAGGCGACCGTGCTCTACAGCCCGTCGATGGCCTCGACGGCGATCGCCCTCGCGCGCCTGCTCGGGCAGGGCAAGGGGATCGGCGACCTGGCCGAGCACGACATCCCGGCCGAGATCACCACCTATTCCGCGGTGGTCACCAAGGAGAACGTCGACCAGTACCTCGACGTCGGCTTCGACTCCTGACCTGGTTCTCGCACGCACGTATCAAAGGAGGGGTATGAGCCCGGCACGGGAAACCATCGGGATCGGGATGGTGGGCCACGCGTTCATGGGTGCGGTGCATTCGCACGCCTGGCGCAGTGTCCACCGGTTCTTCGACCCACCGCTGGTGCCGCGACTCGCCGTCCTCGCCGGTCGCGACGAGAAGCGGGCCGGTGACGCGGCGGCCAAGTTCGGCTGGGAAGCCGTCGAGACCGACTGGCGGAAGCTGATCGCCCGCGACGACGTCGGCCTGGTCGACGTCTGCACCCCGGGGGACAGCCACGCGGAGATCGCGATCGCCGCGCTGGACGCCGGGAAGCACGTGCTGTGTGAGAAACCCCTGGCCAACTCGGTGGCGGAGGCCGAGGCGATGGCCGAGGCGGCGCGGAAGGCCCGGGAACGCGGGGTCCGGGCCATGGTCGCGTTCAACTACCGCCGGGTGCCCGCACTCGCGCACGCCAGGAAACTGGTCGCGAGCGGGGCGCTCGGCGAGATCCGGCACGTGCGGTCGGTGTACCTGCAGGACTGGCTGTCCGACCCGCAGGCGCCGATGACCTGGCGGCTGCGGCGCGAATCGGCCGGCTCGGGCGCGCTGGGCGACCTCGGCGCGCACATCGTCGACGCCGCGCAGTTCGTCACCGGTGAGACGATCACCGGGGTTTCCGCGCTGACGAACACCTTCGTGAAGCAGCGGCCGTCCGAAACCGGCGGGACGGACGACGTGACGGTCGACGACACCGCGTTGTTCCTGGCCCGGCTGTCCGGGGGAGCCGTGGCGAGCTTCGAGGCGACGCGGTTCGCGCTCGGCCGCAAGAACGCGATGCGGCTGGAGGTCAACGGGGCGAAGGCGAGCCTGGCGTTCGACTTCGAGTCGATGAACGAGCTGCAGTGGTACGAAGGCGGCGGCACCGAAGCGGGCTTCCGGCGCATCCTCGTCACCGAACCCGAGCACCCGTACGTCGGCGTGTGGTGGCCGCCGGGCCACCTGCTCGGGTACGAGCACACGTTCACCAACGAGGTCGCGGATCTCCTGCAGGCCATCGGCACGGGCACCGATCCCGAGCCGAGCTTCGAGGACGGCCTGCGGGTCCAGCGCGTGCTGCACGCGGTGGAGGTAAGCGCTTCCGCCGAAGCCGCCTGGACCGCCGTGGAGGCGTCCGCATGAGCCGTCCGGTCACGCTCTTCACCGGCCAGTGGGCGGACCTGCCGTTCACCGAAGTCTGCAAGCTCGCCTCGGAATGGGGGTACGACGGCCTCGAGATCGCCTGCTCCGGCGACCACTTCGAGGTCGACCGGGCACTGTCCGAAGAGGACTACGTGCCCGGCAGGCTCGCCCTGCTGGCCGAGCACGGGCTCAAGGTGTGGGCGATCTCGAACCACCTCGTCGGGCAGGCCGTCTGCGACGACCCGATCGACCACCGGCACCGCGCGATCCTCCCGTCCCGGGTCTGGGGTGACGGCGAACCCGAGGGCGTCCGGCAGCGGGCGGCCGCGGAAATGGCCGACACCGCGCGGGCGGCGGCGAAGCTCGGCGTCGACACCGTCATCGGCTTCACCGGGTCGAAGATCTGGCGGTACGTCGCGATGTTTCCGCCGGTCACGGCCGATGTCATCGTTGACGGCTACGAAGACTTCGCGCGCCGCTGGCACCCGATCCTCGACGTCTTCGACGAGGTCGGCGTCCGGTTCGCGCACGAGGTGCACCCGTCGGAGATCGCGTACGACTACTGGACCACCAAACGGGCCCTCGAAGCCGTCGGGAACCGGCCCGCGTTCGGGCTGAACTGGGACCCGTCGCACTTCGTCTGGCAGGACCTCGACCCGGTCGGGTTCATCCTCGATTTCGCCGACCGGATCTACCACGTCGACTGCAAGGACACGAGGAAGCGCTTCGACGGCCGCAACGGCCGGCTCGGCTCGCACCTGGCGTGGGCCGATCCGCGGCGGGGCTGGGACTTCGTGTCCGTCGGCCACGGCGACGTCCCCTGGGAGGACTGCTTCCGGGCGCTGAACTCGATCGGCTACACCGGTCCCGTCTCGGTGGAGTGGGAAGACGCCGGGATGGACCGCCTCCGCGGCGCGGCGGAGGCGGTGAAGTACCTGCGCGAGCACCTGTTCGACCAGCCGTCGGCGGCTTTCGACGCGGCTTTCAGCAACCAGAGATGAGGGAGTTCCATGTGCGGTGACAGGCCAGAGCAGCACTCCCGAAGGACGTTCCTGAACGTGGCGACGGCGGCCCTCACGGTGGGGGCCGCGGCCATCGCGCTGCCCGGCACCGCGGACGCGGCCCAGGCCCGGCGGCGGGTCCCGATCGACAAGATCAGCATCCAGCTCTACTCGCTGCGGTCCCTGCTGCAGAACGACCCCGAAGGCACGCTCTCCGCGCTGGCCGACATCGGCTACCGGAAGGTCGAGCTGGCCGGGACGTACGGCCGCAGCGCCGGCGAGTTCCGCGCCATCCTCGACCGCAACCACATCAAGGCGTCCTCGACGCACGTCGGCATCGACGGCGACCTGAACCAGACCATCGCCGACGCGAAGATTCTCGGCAACCGCTCGGTCGTGGTGCCGTACGCGAACTTCGGCACCATCGCCGAGTGGGAGGCTTTCGCGGGCCGCATGAACACCGCGGCCGTCGCCTTCAAGAAGGCCGGGCTCAAGCTCGGTTACCACAACCACGACCACGAGTTCGCCCCGATCGGCGGGGTGGTCCCGTACGACGTCCTCACGAAGAACACGAACAAGCGGGACGTGCACCTGGAGATCGACCTCTTCTGGGCGGTCAACGGCGGCGCGGACCCGGTCGAGCTGTTCCGGCGCAACTACCCGCGCGTGACCCAGTACCACGTGAAGGACCGGACCGCGGACGGCCAGATGGTCGACCCCGGCGCCGGCGTCATCAACTTCCCGCGCATCTTCGCCGCGTCCTGCCACAACATCGGCGAGTACATCGTCGAGCACGACCAGCCGGCCGACCCGCTCAACACCGCCAAGGTCGGCTTCGAGTACCTCCGCACCGTACGGTTCTGAGACCCCCGGGGGAAATCCACATGCGAGTGTCACGTCGGTCGATGCTGGCCGGAACCGCCGCGGGGGTGCTCGTGCCCGCCATCGGCGTGGGCGCCGACTCGGCGTCGGCGGCGGGTCTGACCCGCAAGATCACGATCTACGCGGAAGCGCTTCCCGGCGGCCTCTACGGCTACGGCCTCGAGCCGGGCAAGGCCACGATCCCGGGGCCGCTGCTGGAGATCTACGAGGCCGACACCCTCGAGATCGAACTGGTCAACCGGACCGACCAGCGGCTGTCGATCCACCCGCACGGCGTCAACTACGACACCGCGTCCGACGGCGCCCCGCTCAACGCGTCGTTCAACAACCCGGGTGAGACGCGGACCTACACCTGGAAGACGCGGACCCGCTACGAGGCGAGCGGCGGGTTCTGGATGCCGGGCAGCGCCGGCTACTGGCACTACCACGACCACGCGATGGGCACCGACCACGGCACCGCCGGGCTCGCGCGCGGGCTCTACGGCGGGCTGATCGTGCGCAAGCGCGGGGACCTGCTGCCCAGCAGGCAGTACACGGTCGTGTTCAACGAGATGATGATCAACCACAAGATGGCGCCCGACACCCCGATCCTCGAGGCGCGGCTCGGCGAGCGCGTCGAGTGGGTGTGCGTCGGGTACGGCAGCCTGCCGCACACGTTCCACCTGCACGGGCACCGCTGGGCCGACACCCGGACCGGGATGTTGAGCAGTGCCACCGACAACGTGCAGGCCGTCGACAACAAGAACCTCGACCCCGGCAGCTCGTTCGGCTTCCAGATCATCGCCGGCGAGGGTGTCGGGCCGGGGGTGTGGATGTACCACTGCCACGTCCAGACCCACTCCGACGGCGGGATGGTGGGCGTGTTCCTGGTCCGCAACGCCGACGGCAGCCTGCCGGACGGCGCGCAGGAGGCGCTCGACCGGTTCAAGGAGCACGGCCACGCCGGGCACGACATGAACCCCGACGGCCGCACCCATGCTTAGGAGGGAACGGATCATGAAGAGACGATGGTTCGGCCGGCGCGGGGCGCTGGTGCTCGCGATCGGGGCGGTCCTCGCAGCGGGGGCCCCGCTGATCACGATGCCGGTGGCCCAGGCGGCGCCGGCGGCGAACGTGGCGGTCAACGTGCTGGTCTTCCACGGCGCGGCCGCCGACCAGAAGGACCCGGTGCTGCGCGCGGCGGACGCGATCGCGCGGCTGGGCTCGGACAACGGCATCACGGTGACGGCGTCGTCCGACCCCGCCGTGTTCAGCACGGCGAACCTCGCCAAGTACCGCGGCGTGGTGTTCCTGTCCGCGCAGGGTGTCACGCTCGCCCGGGAGCAGGAAGCCGCGCTGCAGGCCTACATGAAGGCGGGCGGCGGGTTCCTCGGCATCTCCGACGCGGCCCGCGCGCAGGACTCGTCCCAGTGGTTCACCGGCCTGATCGGCGCCCGCCCGGTCGGCGCGCGGCCGACCCCCGAGGCCGTGGCCTCGGTGACGGCCAGCGCGGAGAACCCGCCGAACGAGACCAAGGAGAAGCTGGCCGACAACAACGAGAACACCAAGTGGCTGACGTTCGCGACGACCGGCTGGGCCGCCTACAAGCTGGCCACCCCGGTCGCGGTCAGCAGCTACTCGCTGGTGTCGGCGAACGACTTCCCGGGCCGCGACCCGAAGAGCTGGACCCTGCAGGGTTCGGCCGACGGGCAGGCCTGGACCGACCTGGACACCCGCACGAACGAGGTGTTCACCGACCGGTTCCAGACCCGGACGTTCACCTTCGCCAACACGACGGTCTACCCGAACTACCGGCTGAACATCACCGCGAACTCGGGTGAGCCGCTCATCCAGCTGGCCGACCTCAAGCTGTTCAAGGACACCTCGACGACCCCGCCGCCGCCGGAGCCCGCGCCGCAGCAGGCCGTCGTCGACGTCCTCGACGCCCAGCACCCGGCCACCGCCGGGCTGCCGCAGAACTGGACGCGCACCGACCGCTGGCTCAACTGGGAGTCCAACCCGGTCGGCACCGTCCACACGGTCGCGCAGGTCGAGGAGAAGGGCTACAACCCGGGGGTCGGCGCGAACGGCGCGTTCCACCCGATCTCGTGGTGCCGTGACTACGACGGTGGCCGCTCCTTCTACACCGGCATGGGCCGCACCGAAGGGTCGTACGGCGAAGCGCAGTTCCGCAACCACCTGCTCGGCGCGCTGCGCTGGACGACCGGCATGGTGCGCGGCGACTGCCAGGCCGGGATCGCCGCGAACTACAAGGTCGAGCGACTGACCGGCAAGAACGCGGCCGGGCAGCTCGACCAGATCGGCGAGCCGCACGGGCTCACCATCGCCCCCGACGGCAAGGTGTTCTACATCGGCAAGGCGGCCTGCCCGACCGGGCCGATCGTCAGCTGGGACGACCCGAACGTCGGCCTCGGCTGCGGCACGGTCCACCAGTGGGACCCGGTCACCAAGAAGGTCAAGCTGCTCACAACGTTGCCGGTGATGGGCAACCGCGGCAGTGGTGACGAGCTGGTCAAGAACGAAGAAGGCCTGCTCGGGCTGACGCTGGACCCGAAGTTCACCGAGAACGGCTACATGTACGCCTACTGGATGCCGCACGCGTCGATCGACCGCGACAAGCGGATCGGCAAGCGCACGGTGTCCCGCTTCACCTACGACCTGGCGAAGCAGACGCTCGACCAGGCCACCCGCAAGGACCTGCTGTCCTGGGACGTCCAGATCCACAGTTGCTGCCACGCGGGCGGCGGCATGGCGTTCGACAAGGACGGCAACCTCTACGTCGGGTCCGGGGACAACAACTCCTCGGGCGGTTCGAACGGCTACTCGGGCAACAACTGGACGCTCGACTACAAGGGCATCTCGTTCCAGGACGCCCGCCGCACCGCGGGCAACACGAACGACCTGGACGGCAAGATCCTGCGCATCCACCCGGAGGCGAACGGGACGTACACGATCCCGCAGGGCAACCTCTTCCCGAACGGGCCGGCGGACAAGACGCGCCCGGAGATCTACGTGATGGGCGTCCGCAACATCTCCCGGTTGCAGATCGACCCGGTGCACAACTGGATGACCGCGGGCTGGGTCGGCCCCGACGCGTCTTCGCCGAGCCCGGAGCTCGGTCCGGCGAAGTACGAGACGGCCACGATCATCACCGAGGCGGGCAACCACGGCTGGCCGTACTGCATGGGCAACCGGCAGCCCTACCGCGACCGCAGCAGCACGAACGCCGCGGAGCTGACCGGCTGGTACGACTGCAACAACCCGGTCAACACCTCGCCGCGCAACACCGGCCTGGTGAACCTGCCGCCGATCAAGGACAACATGATCTGGTACTCGCCCGACGGCGGTGGCCCGGTCTTCCCCAACCGTCCCAACAGCTCCATTCCGACGTACAACGCGGCGGACGCCACCTACACCCAGCCGTACCTGCGGGGCGGCGGCCAGGCCGTGATGTCCGGGCCGACCTACCACCGTTCGCTGGTCAACACGAACAGCGGTGTCGCGTGGCCGGCGTACTGGGACAACAAGTGGTTCATCGGCGACGAGTCGAACTCCCAGAACCGGGTCGCGGTGACCGTCGACCCGGCGGGCGTGCCGACGCACCAGCCGCCGGTGTTCGCCGAGACGTTCCGCCAGATCATCCCGGGCGGCTCGGGGGACACCAAGGTGCAGAGCTGGATGGACGCCAAGTTCGGGCCGGACGGCGCGCTGTACGTGCTCGACTACGGCAACGGCTTCTTCTCCCTGGACGCCAACCAGAAGCTGCTGAAGATCAGCTACACCGGCGGGGCGCCGACCCCGGCGCCGGCCGCGTCGTCGACGCTGGTGCAGAACAAGGCGCTGACGGCGGCGTTCACCGGGTCGAAGTCCGGTGGCGTGTCCTACCGCTGGGAGTTCGGCGACGGCTCGGTGTCGACGCAGGCCGACCCGCGCCACACCTACCCGCGCACCGGGATCTTCACCGCCAAGCTGACCGTGACCTACGCGAACGGTGAGGCGGTGACCACGCGGACCGCGGTGAACGTCGGCTGTCTCGTGGCCGATCCGGGTCCGGTGGTGACCTTGGGTGACACGATCACGAAGGTGGTCAACCGCAACGCGGGTGGTGGCTGCACGGTCGACGACTTCATCGACGACGAAAGCACGTGGAGCACCCACGCGGCGTTCGTCAACCACGTCGAGCAGGCCACCGAAACGCTGTCCGACCTCGGGGTATTGAATGACGCCGAGGTGACCGAGCTGAACGCCGCGGCCGAGGCGTCCCCGATCGGGAAGCCGGGCACCACCGGCTACGACGCGCTCTTCGACGGCACGGCGGAGTCGTTGCGCGGCTGGGAACAGGCGCCGTCGGGGCAGTTCGCGCTGCAGCCCGACGGGTCGATCCGGTCGGCCGGCGGGCTGGGCATGCTCTGGTACGCCCAGCGGCAGTTCGGCGACTTCTCGGTGAAGGTCCAGTTCAAGGACATCGCGCCGGACACCTTCCGGGCCAACAGCGGCGTCTTCGTCCGGTTCCCGGACCCGCGGACCCCGCTGGAGCAGCGGCCACCGGGCAGCTGCGGCACGGTCGGCTCGGCGCGGACGTCGCAGGCGTGGGTCGCGATCTACTGCGGTCACGAGATCCAGATCTACGACGGTGACAGCGGCGAGCCGCAGAAGACCGGGTCGGTCTACAACTTCGACCCGCGCCCGCTCGACCAGGCGGGGGCGCGGCCGAAGGGGACCTGGAACGAGTACGAGATCAAGGTGGTCGGGCAGCACTACACGATGACCCGCAACGGCGTGGTGATCAACGAGTTCGACAACACGCCCGGCCAGCAGTCCTCCCGGGCCGGCGATCCGCCGACCGACCTGCGGCAGTTCGTCAGCGGGTTCATCGGGCTGCAGAACCACAGTGACAACGACCTGATCGAGTTCCGCAACATCCGGGTGCGGCAGCTGTAGTTCGGCCGCGGCGGGGGGGGGGGGGGGGGGGGGGGGGGGGGGGGGGGGGGGGGGGAGGAAGAGAAGGAGAACAACACCACACCCCCAAGACGCCAGCAGGGGGCTCTGAC
>NZ_JBVJON010000002.1:434175-784853 GCF_055583145.1 Amycolatopsis sp. NPDC104819
GGGGGGGGCGGGGGGGGGGGGGGATGCGTCGCGGGGGGGGGGCGCGCGCCCCCCCCCCCCCCCCCCCCCCCCCCCCCCCCACCCCCCTGCCCCCTCCCAGGAAGGTTCTTCCGGCGATGTCCCCACGCTTGATCACAGTGCTGCTGGCCGGGCTGCTGGCCCTGCTCGGGCTGGCCACCCCCGCGGTGGCGGCGCCGGTCCAGACCCTGACCTGGACGGGCGGCAACAGCACCACCGAATACGCGTCCGCGCCCACCGGCGCGCTGCCCGGCGAGACCACGATCGTCTTCGAGAACAGCGAAGCCACCGGCAACACGACAGGGATGTCGCACACCCTGACGTTCGACACCTCGACGCCGGGCTACAACCACGACGTCTCGCTCAACATCCTGGCCAACCCCTTCGACCCGCAGAACGGCCGCCACGAGGCGACCGTGACGCTCACGCCGGGCAAGTACCGGTACTTCTGCACGATCCCCGGCCACACCGCGATGGTGGGCGAGTTCGTCGTCTCCGACGGCACCGGCGACACCACGGCGCCGACCGTGACCGCCGCGGTGGCGGGGGACAAGGACCCGGCCGGCAACTACATCGAGTCGGCGACGGTGTCCCTGACCGCGACGGACGCGGGTTCCGGCGTCGCCTCGGTCGAGTACCAGCTGGACGGCGGCACCTGGACCGCGTACTCGGCGCCGGTGGTGGTGTCCGCCGTGGGCATGCACATGCTCCACTACCGCGCCACCGACGTCGCCGGGAACACCTCCGAGGAAGGCATGGAGCACTTCACGATCGTCGAAGGGCAGGGGGACACGACCCCGCCCACGGTGACCGCGGCGATCACCGGACAGCAGGACTCCTCGGGCAACTACGTCGACGTCGCCACGGTCAAGCTGACCGCGACCGACGCCGACTCGACGGTGGCTTCGGTGGAGTACCAGCTGGACGGCGGGGCGTGGACCGCCTACACCGCACCGGTCGCGGTGACCGGCGCGGGTGAGCACATGGTCCACTTCCGGGCGACCGACGCCGCCGGGAACACCTCACCGGAAGGCATGTCCCACTTCACCGTCGTGAAGAGCGACACCACCCCGCCGATCGTGACGGCGTCCGTGGCCGGCACGCGCGACGACGCCGGGAACTACGTCGGCAAGGCGACCGTGACGGTGGTGGCTTCGGACACCGGGTCCGGGGTCGGCGCGGTGGAGTACCGGGTGGACGGTGGCGCGTGGACCGCTTATGCCGCACCGGTCCCGGTTTCCGCGCCGGGCGCGCACACCTTCGACTTCCGGGCCCGTGACGTCGCCGGCAACACTTCCACGGTCGGGACGGTGTCCTTCACGGTGGTCGCCGGGGGTGACACGACCGCGCCTTCGGTGTCGATCGCTTTGAGCGGCAAGCAGAACGGTGACTGGTCGTACGTCGGCCAGGCGTCGGTGACGCTGACCGCGACCGACACCGGGTCCGGTGTGGACCTCGTCGAGTACAAAGTGGACAGTGGAGGGTGGACGCGGTACACGACGCCGGTCGTGGTGTCCGCGCTCGGCGCGCACACGGTCCGGTCGCGGGCCACGGACGTCGCCGGGAACGTCTCGGACGAGGTGAGCGGCACGTTCACAGTGGTCGCGGCGGTGCCGCCGCCGGACGCCTGCCCGAACTCGGACGTCCGCGACACCGTGGTGATCGGCGGGATCGACAGCCAGGTCGAGAACACCGACATCGGCAACGGCTGCACGCTCAACGACGTCATCGACGAAAACGCGGAGTACGCGTCGCACGACCGGTTCGTGAAGCACGTGAAAGCGGTGACCCAGGAACTGGTGACCAGCGGCGTGCTGTCGTCAGGCGACCGCAACCGCATCGTGACGGCGGCGATCGAGTCCGCGGTCGGCGGCCCGCCGGCGACCGCCCGCACGCCGGAGGTGAAGAAGCGGGTGTAGCGGTTCAGGAGAAGGTCTTCCGGAGCAGGGCGACGTCCTCGCTCAGGACGGCGAGCTCCAGGCGGTGGCCGTCGGCGTCGAGCACGGCCACCGTCATCGCCGTCGCGAGGGGCAGGCCCCGGCCCGGTTCGGCGGGATGGGTGTCCAGCAGGGAGACGGTCCGCGAGGCCAGGGTGACGGGCTCGCCGCGGTTCAGGCGGGCCTGCCAGGTCGCGCCCTCCGGCGTCAGGCGCAGGGTGCCGTGGGTCCAGCTGCCGGGCGGCCGGCGCAGCGAGCAGGGCAGCTTGTCCGCCGTCCCCGTCACGACGTCGGTCGGCCGCCGGTCGGCCTTCATCCGGGCTCTTCGGCGCAGGGTCACGCTGTCGACCAGCCCGCCGAGCAGGCCGTCGATGAGGAGATCCAGCATGATCGCAGGATAGTGCGGTTCAGCTCACCAGGCCGGTGCGATAGGCGTAGACGACCGCCTGCACGCGGTCGCGCAGGTCCAGCTTGGTCAGGATGCGGGACACGTAGGTCTTCACCGTCTCCTGGCTGAGCACCAGCGTCGCGGCGATCTCGCTGTTGGACAGCCCGTTCGCGATCAGCCGCAGCACCTCGAGCTCCCGGGGCGCCAGCGCGACGCCGGCGGGCGCGCCGGCCGCCGGGCGGATGCGGGCGGCGTACCGGCCGACCAGCTGGCGCGTCACCTCGGGGTCCAGCAGCGCGGCGCCCGCCGCGACCGTGCGGATGCCCTGCAGCAGCTGCGCCGGGGGCGCGTCCTTCAGCAGGAACCCGCTCGCCCCGGCGCGCAGGGCCTCGTAGACGTACTCGTCGAGGTTGAACGTCGTCACCACGAGCACCTTGACCGGGTGCGCCACCCCGGCGCCGGCGAGCCGCCGGGTGGCTTCGATGCCGTCGAGGACCGGCATCCGGACGTCCATCACCACGACGTCCGGCCGCAGCCGGGCGGCCAGTTCGACGGCGGCCTGCCCGTCGCCGCACTCGCCGGCCACCTCGAGGTCGGGCTGGGCGTCGATGATCGTCGCGAACCCCGTGCGGATCAGCGCCTGGTCGTCGCAGACCAGGACCCGGACCGGCGCCGTCACGACGGGATCCTCGCCCGCACGACAAAACCGGCACCTTCCGGACCCGCGGTCAGCGAGCCGCCGAGAACGCCGACGCGGTCGCGCAGCCCGGCCAGGCCGCGCCCGCTGTCGCCGGGGGACGCGGCGGCCGGCCCCGCGCCTTCGGTGCTGACCTCCACCGTGATCTCCTTCTCGCCGTGGCGCACCCGGACGTCGGTGCGACGGCCGTGGGCGTGCTTGAGCGCGTTCGTCAGGGCTTCCTGCACCACGCGGTAGGCCGCGGCCTCGGCGCTCCCCTTTTCCCCGGCCGGCCCGCCCACTTCGGTGAACTCGACCGGCTGGCCGGCTTGCCGGGTCTGGTCGACGAGCGCGCGGATCTCGCCGTGGGGCGGCGGTTCGGCGTTGTGGCCGGGGTTGAGCAGGCCGAGCAGGTGCCGCAGGTCGGTGATGGCCCGCCGCCCGGTGTCGGTGATCGTGGTGAGAGTCCGGTCGAGGCGCTCGGGGGCGGCGGTGAGGTAACGCGCCGCCTCGGCCTGCACGACCATCGCCGTCACGTGGTGGGTGACGACGTCGTGGAGCTCGCGGGCGATGCGCGTGCGTTCGGCGGTGAGGGTGGTCTCGGCGACGTGGCGACGGCGTTCCGCTTCGGCGGCGCGGGACTGGCGCACCCAGCTCCCGACCCCCCAGGCGAGGGCGAGCGCGAGGTAGAACGTGACGAACCCGGTGACCCCCTCGGCCGACCCGTGCCGCGCGAGGCCGAGGGCCAGCGGCACGTACGCCAGGGAAGCCACGATGGCAGTGGCCCACCGGCGCCGGTCCAGGTGCGTGCCCGTGCTGATCAGCGCGAGAGGCAGCGCGGTGCCCGAAAGCGTGTGATAACCCCGAAGCTGGTCGACGGCGAAACCGAGCACCACGAGCGCGAGGCAGACGGCGGGCCACCGCCGGCGGACGGTCAGCGGGAGGCACTCGGCGGCGACCACCACGAAGGCGAGCGCGTCCATCGGCCGGGTCGCTACGTCGCCGACCCGCGTCCCGTACCCGTGCAGCGCCGGCACCAGCGCGAGGGCGGCGAGCAGCAGCGCGAACGGGAGGTCCCGGACCGTGACGTCGAGCCGCCGCCACCGGTCCGGGAGGGAGCCGGGCTCGATCACGGCACGACAGTAGCGGCCGGCGTCGGCGTGGCGCGCCGCCGCCGGGGCACGATGTGGCCGCGCCGCCGGGCGAGCGTCATGAACACGGCCGTGGTGATGACACCGGCGGCCACGGAGTACACACTCGCCTCGGGTCCGAACTCACCGCCGGTCAGCGCGGCCGGGCCGGAGGTGACGCCGTCCAGGAGTCCCCGGGGCGCGTCCGTGCCGGAGACCCCGGTGCCGAAGAGGCCGCCCTCGGCGAAGTTCCAGGCGAAGTGCAGGCCGATCGGCACCCAGAGGGTGCGGGTGGCGGCGTAGGCGGCGGCGAGCATCCCACCGGCCTCGACGGCGATGGCGAGCGCGCCCCAGACGGTCGCGTGGGCGTTGAACAGGTGCGAGAGCCCGAAGAGCAGGCCGGTCAGCGCCAGCGCGGTCCAGGTGCCGGTCCACCGTTCGACGAACCGGAAGAGGATGCCCCGGAAGACGAGCTCTTCGGTCACGGCCGCGGCGGCCGAGAACCCGAGCAGGGCCACCGCACCGCCGACCGAGCCCCACCCGAGCACGTCGTACCCGCCGACGAGGGCGATGTTCGCGATGACACAGCCGAACAACCCGAGCCCGACGAGCATCCCCCGCCCGAGCGCGCGCCCGTCCCAGGTGATCTCGTCCGGCGTCCGGCGTTCGGTCCGCCGCACGACCCAGGCGTAGGTGAGCACCGCGAGGACCGCGCTGAGCAGCCCGAGAACCAGGGTGAGCGGCGCGTTCCAGCGCACGGCGCCGACCACGAGGCTGCCACCGAGCGCAACCACCGCGACGGCCACGAACTGCGTCAACAGTCGCATGGGGGACTCCTTCGTGAGATTCCGCGACGGGCGCCGCGGCCAGGAGGAACGCTAGGGATTTGCCGGGCCGGGGACGTCACCGTGGGGTGGACAGTCCCGGGTAGCTCGCACGGGGGACAAGGCTCAGACGTGATCCGGGTCATGCGGTGTCACAGGATCGGGGAGCGCGGTGTCTTGAGGCCGAACCTGGGACAAAGGGAGAACCTGATGAACCTCGCACTGTGGATCGCCGCCGGACTGCTTGCCGTGGTCGCGCTGACCGGCGGGGTCAGCAAAGCCTTCGTGCCGAAGGAGAAACTGGCCGCGGCGCCGGGAGGGGAGTGGACCGCGAGCGCCGGCGCGGGGTTCGTCCGGAGCCTCGGGGTGCTCGAGCTGCTCGCCGCGGTGGGGCTGGTGCTGCCCGCCATCCTCGGGATCGTGCCGGTGCTCGTGCCGGTGACCGCCGCCTGCTGGGTTCTGCTGATGGTCGGTGCGATGATCACCCACGTCCGGCACGGCGGGTACCGGTTCGTGGCGCTGAACCTGGCCTACCTCGCGGTCGCGGTGTTCGTCGCCTGGGGGCGGTTCGGGCCCGCGTCCTTCACCGCCTGACCGGCGAACACAGGGAAGGGAAGACCATGAGCGACCCCACCGGCGCCTTCGTCGCCCACCGCAACCTGCTCTTCACGGTCGCCTACGAGATGCTCGGCTCGGCGGCCGACGCCGAGGACGTGCTGCAGGAAACCTGGCTGCGGTGGGTGAAGGTCGACCCGGAGCAGGTGCGCGACGAGCGCGCCTACCTGGTCCGGATCACGACCCGGATGGCGCTGAACCGGCTGCGCACGATGAAGCGCCGCAAGGAGTCCTACGTCGGGCCCTGGCTGCCGGAACCGCTGCTCACCGCGCCGGACGTCGCCGAAGACGTCGAGCTCGCCGAGAGCGTGTCGATGGCCCTGATGCTCGTGCTGGAGACGCTGTCGCCGACCGAACGCGCCGTCTTCGTGCTGCGCGAGGTCTTCGAGGTCGGCTACGACGAGATCGCGGACGCCGTCGGCAAGACCCCCGCCGCCGTCCGGCAGATCGCGCACCGCGCGCGCCGCCACGTCGACGCCCGGCGGCCCCGCGAAGCGGTGTCCGCGAGCGAGACGCGGGCGGTGCTCGCGTCGTTCCAGCGGGCGCTGGAAGGGCGTGACCTGCAGGGCCTGCTCGACGTCCTCGCGCCCGACGTCGTCCTGCTCAGCGACGGCGGCGGGGTCAAGCAGGCCGCGCTGCGCCCGGTCGCCGGCGCGGACAAGCTGGTCCGGTTCGTCCTCGGCGGCATCGGCCGGGCCGGCGCCGTGCTCACCACCGAGCCGGCCGTCGTCAACGGCAACCCGGCCCTCGTCCTGCGCCTGGACGGCGAGATCGACGGGGTGATGGCCATCCGGCTCGAGGATGCGCGCATCACCGGCGTCTACTACGTCCGCAACCCGGAGAAGCTGACCCGCGTCGGTTCGGAGACGCGGCTGACCTTGCGCTGAGCGCGCACAGTGCGCACTCCGGCGCGCCGCGTGAACGAGGACAGGTATGGAGTCGGGTACTTGTACGGGTGCGGTGGCGGGCGGCCCGGGTCAGGCTTGACCGGCCGTCGTTGACCGTGGGAGGTCGGAGAACACATGGTGCAAGGCCGGTCGCGTCCCCTCCTCCGGGTCGTCTCCCCCGCGGACGTCCCGGAGCCGCGACCGGCCCCCTCGGGGGGCCGCGATCGTTACGCCGACCTCGAAGACCGCCGGCTGGCCGCCATCCTGGCCGCCGAGGACACCGCCGAAGAGCACGGCCTGAGCCCGCACGTCCGCAGCACCTGCCACGTCCACCGCAGCTGGGTCCACCGGTGCGTCGCCGACGTGCTGCACGTCCTCGTCGTCACCGGGCACCGCTGGTGCCGCCGCTGCGAGTGCCCGGTCGACGTCGCCGTCGACGAGACGCCGCCGGGCGCGGTGCACCTGTTCTGCCCGCGGTGCGGCCAGGCGGATTCGGCGGCGAACCGGCAGGTCCGCAAGGCCTGCCGCGCCAGCCTCGCCGCGATGCACGGCGGGGTCACCCCGACGTTGTACCGGCTCCCGGACGCGTGAGGGCCATCCGAGGGACGCCCGCGCGGTCGCATTGACCCGTCCGCCCGGACGTCCCTACGGTTCACCCGTGGGCAAGGCGGGGGCGACGTGCGGGAAGGGCAACCTGCCCGCGGACACGACGAGCTTCGTGGGCCGCAAGCCCGACGTCGCCGAGGTGAAGCACCTGCTGACGCGGGCGCGGCTGGTCACCCTCACCGGGGTCGGCGGCGTCGGCAAGACCCGGCTGGCCGTGCAGACCGCCGCCGGGCTGTCGCGGGCGTTCCCGGACGGCGTCTGGCTGGTCGAGCTCGCCGGGCTCCAGGACCCGGCGCTGGTCGCCCACACCGCGCTGGAGGCGCTGGGGGTCCACGACGAAACCGGCCGGCGTCCCGCGGCCGTGCTGGCCGAGCACCTGCGCGACCGCCGGCTGCTGGTCATCCTGGACAACTGCGAGCACCTCATGGACGCCTGCGCCGCGCTCGCGCACGACCTGCTGCGCGCCGCGCCCGGGCTGCGGCTGCTCGCGACCAGCCGGGAGCGGCTGGCGCTGGCCGGGGAGCACCTCTGGCCGGTTTCCCCGCTGCCGCTGCCTGAAGCCGGCCGTCCGCTGCCCGAAGGCGCGTGGCTGCAGTACCCGGCGTTGACGCTGTTCGCCGAGCGCGCGGCCGCGGTCGACCCGGGGTTCGCGATCACGCCGGGGAACCAGGAGCGCGTCGCGCAGGTGTGCCGCCTGCTGGCCGGCATCCCGCTGGCGATCGAGCTCGCCGCCGTCCGGCTGCGGGTGCTGACGCTGGCCGAGCTGGAGGCGGGGCTGGCCGACTGCTTCCGGTTGCCCGGCACGGTGAAGCGCGGCGGCGAGCCCCGCCACCAGACCCTGCTGGCGGCCGTCGACTGGAGCCACACCCTGTGCGGCCCGGCCGAGCGTCACCTGTGGGCGCGGGCGTCGGTGTTCCCCGGCGGGTTCGACGTGGCGGCGGCGCGCCGCGTCTGCGCCGGGGACGGGCTGCCGGCCGAGGAGCTGCCGGAGCGGCTCGCCGGGCTCGTCGAGAAGTCGGTGCTGCTCCGGGAGTCCGACGGCGACGGGCAGCGGTTCCGGCTGCTCGAGCCGCTGCGGCAGTTCGGCCGGGACAAGCTGGCCGGGTCCGGGGAGGCCGAGGAGGTCCGGCGCCGGATGCGCGACCACTTCCTCGACGTCGTCGTGCGCAGCGAAAGCGCGTGGTTCGGCCCGGAGCAGGCGGAGATCTTCCGGCGCACCCGCCTGGAGCACGCCAACCTGCGGGCCGCGCTGGACTACAGCCTGACCGTGCCGGGCGAGCTCGAAACGGGCCTGCGGCTCGCGTCGACGTTGTGGTTCTACTGGGCGGGCTGCGGGGTGTTCGGCGAAGGCCGGCACTGGCTCGACCGCGCGCTCGCGCTCGCCCCCGAGCCGGGCGAGGAACGCGCAAAAGCGTTGTGGGTCAACGGTTACGTCGCGACGCTGCAGGGAGACCACGCCGGCGCGGTCACGATGCTGGAGGAGTGCCGCGCCTACGCGACGCGCGCCGGCGACGAGGTCGCGCTGGCGTACGCGACGCACCGGCTCGGCTGCAACCTGCTCGTCGGGGACGACGTCGGCGACGCGAAGACGCTCTTCGAGGAAGCCCAGGCCCGCTACCGGCGGCTGGGGGAGCTCAACAGCAACGTGATGCTGGCGGGCATCGAACTGGCCGTCGCCTCGATCTTCCTCGGTGACCTCGACCGGGCGGCGGAGCTGTGCGAAGAGGCGTGCGAGACCGGGGTCGCCCACGGTGAGCAGTGGGCGAGCGCGTACGCGATCTACGTCCAGGCGCTGGTCGCGCTGAGCCGCGGCGACCTCGACCGCGCGGCCGAGCACGGGCGGCACTGCCTGCGGGTCAAGAGCACGTTCCACGACCTGCTGGGCATCGTGCTGGCGATCGAGGTGCTGGCGTGGAACGAAGCCGCTCGCGGCCGGTTCGAAGCGGCGGCCACAATGCTCGGGTCGGCCCAGCCGATCTGGCAGGCGGTCGGCTTCCCGATGTTCGGCTCCCGCTACTTCGGCGCCCCGCACGGCGACTGCGAAGCCGCGGTGCGCCAGGCCCTCGGCGACGGCCCGTTCGAAGCGGCGTTCCGCCGGGGCGGCGAGTTCGGCCTGCCGGAGGCGATCGCCTACGCCCTCGGCGACACCACCCCGTCGGCCGCGGCCGAGCCGAGCCGGCCGACACTGCTGAGCGACCGCGAAAACGAGGTGGCCGCGCTCATCGCGGACGGCCGCTCCAACCAGGAGATCGCGGACCGCCTGGTGATCTCCCGCCGGACGGCGGAAGGCCACGTCAACCGGATTCTGCGGAAGCTGGGGTTCGATTCGCGGTCGCAGGTGGCCGCCTGGGCCGCGCGGGCGTCGCAGGTGCCGGCGCCTTAACGCTCACTCGTCCGGCTCGATGGCGACGCGCCAGACCGCCTCGAAGCCGGTGCCCTTCGTCTCGAACGTCCAGCCGCGCTCGGAACTCTGCGCGCGCCAGACCTCGTCGACACCCGGGTCCGTGGCGGCCTCCTCGGCCTTTCCCGGCGCGCTTTCGCCGCGCGGACCGAGGTACTTCTCGCCCGTGTGGATCAGCAGCTCGCCCGGGAGCGCCTGCACGTAGTACTGCTTGCGGAACACGACGTTGTCGGAGAACCCGATGCCGTAGGAGTCGCGCTCGGCGACGTAGATGTCGAGGCGGAAGACCAGGTCACGCTGGTCGCTGTCCGGTTTGGCGCGCGTGTCGACCCAGCCTTCCCAGACGAGCCGGCCGGGCCCGGCCCACACCGTCGCCGGGCCCTTCTCCTCGGCCAGCGAATCGCTGAGCAGCTCCGCCAGCGGCGTCACGTCGTCCGTGAGGTCGGCCTTGCGGAACGGGCCGTAGCAGTTCTCGGCTTCGGCGCTCTGGTGGAACAGCTCGAAGTCGACGTAGCGAGGTTTGATCGAGACGCCGAGGTAGAACTCGCTGTGGCTGAACAGGTCCTGGCCGCGCAGCACCTCGGCCGTGTCGAGCCACAGGCGCACCCGGTGCGTGCCGTGGAAGAAGCGCATCGCGATTTCGTAGGCCTCGCGCGAAGTCACCAGGGAGTCGCTGCCGCCGTGGCACTTGTGGACGAACGTGCGCGGCGCGCCCGGCAGCTGCGCGGAAGTCTGCTTGACCAGGCCGTCACTGTGGTTGTAGCTCAGCGTTCCCTCGGCGAAGAGCGTCGAAAGCCGGTTGCCCGCCGAAGCGATCTTGACGCCGTAGCTGCGGTAGTCGGTGCCGACGACGGTCAGGATCCGCCGCGGGTCGAAGTACGACGGGACGTCGAGGAACTTCTTCTGCGCCGGGTCGAACGCGGCGACCTCGTCGGCGGCGTTCGCCACCCCGGGGAGCCCGTCGACGAGCCAGCGCGGCAGCACCTGGAAGGCGATGCCGCGGTGGGGCGTGCCGAGCGTGACGATCCGGTGGACGAGCTCTTCGGGGTCGCGCCCCTCGGATTTCATGAACCGGAGCGCTTCGCGGACGACGAGCCCGCCCATGCTGTGCGCCACGATGTCGACGCCGCCGGTGTGGCCGAGCTCGTGCAGGATGTCGATCAGCCGGGCGAGCCCTTGGCCGTAGCGGCTCACGGCCCGGGGCTTGAGGTCGTAGTAGCGGTACACCCACAGCGTGCCGTCCGCGTTCTTCGTGGCGAGCACCCGCCGCGCCACCGACGGGTCGAGCACCACGCTCCCCTGGATGAGGTCGGCGGGGTAGTCCATCGGGTCCGGCGGCGCGTCGACGTCTTCGGCGTAGTACCCGACGACGTTGGTGGCGTCGCGGTAGGAGTACAGCGAGGACTTCATCGCCCGCAGCACAAAACCTTCGTAGATGTAGTTCTCCCCGCGCCGGCCGGGGTAGACGGTGCCCTCGTTGAACCCCTGGTAGCCGCTGGCCTGCTCGTCCGCGACGTCGGGCCCGCCGAACCCGCGCACGAGCACGAGCGGCCGGAGTGTTCCTGGAGTGGACATGGCGGCCTCCCGGCTCCTCGCTCCCGAGGCGACGGGAGTGCTTGAGGAGTCGGAGTCGCGCGCCGGGCGTTACGTCAGCCGAGTCGCTTGTTCCAGTCTTCGAAGGCCGCGATGAGGTCTTCCGGCGCGCCGGTGTCCCGAAGCCGCTGGGACTCGGCTTCGATGTACCGCCGGTACAACGGGACCAGCCCCGCCGCCAGCTCCGGCCCCGCTTCGGCCGGGTCGAGCGGATGTCCACCCCGGACCCGCTCCGCCAGCCGCACCAGCGACACCGACGGCGCGCCCGGCTGGGACGCGTACCACTCGATCGCTTCGTCGTTGTTCGCCGCGCGGCCGGTGTCCGTCGTGCCCGAGTACAGGAAGCGGACCGGGAACAACACGGCCTTCGTGAACCACACCTTGTCCGCCAGCAGCCGGCGGGGCTCGTGGAACTCCGCCGTCACCGGCTCGGCCGCCAGGACCGCGATCGCGAAGGCCGCGCTCTCCAGCAGCAGCTCCGACGCCGCCGGGCGCGCCACCTCCGCCAGGACGTCCGAGCCGAGCAGGACACGGCCGTGGTCGGCCAGCTGCAGGCGGTCCAGCGCCGGGAAGCGGCCGTCGTCACGGCTTTCGCGCAACGCCGGGAGCGACGCCCAGAACACGGAAAGCTTGCCGTGCAACGGGCTTCGCTCCTGCAGCGCCTCCGTCGTCGCCGCGACGGCCTCGCGGTCACCCTCGGCGACGCCCGTCAGCACCAGGGCCAGGTCGATGTCGCTCGCCGCCGGGGAGTAGCCGCCGTAGGACAGGCTGCCCAGCAGGTACGCGCCGACCAGCCGGTCGCCCAAGGCATCCTGGTACGCCTCCGCGGCTTCGGCGGCGACGGCACGGGCGGCGGTGGCGGGGTCGGTGGAGTCGGTCATGCGGTCACCGTAGCGCGGCGCGCGCATTCGGCGATGCGGTCGGAAACCACGGTGATCACCTGCCACGCCCGGTCCAGCACCGCGGTCACCGCGTCGACGGTCCAGTCCTTGCGCCGCCGCAATAGCTCGTACCCCATCTCGAGGTGCTCGACGTCGGCTTCGTCGTGCAGCTCGAAGTATTCGTCGTCCGGGAACGCCCGGGTGCCCGCCTGGCTGAACACGAGGCTGCCGGCTTCGAGGGCCAGGTGGGCCAGCACCGCCCGCTGCACCCCCGGCAGGGTCGAGAACTGGTCGACGAACCACGACGCGCCCGACTCGATGACCGGGTCCCACACCAGCTGCCGGTCGTCCGCGCGGCTGCGGGCCAGGATCTTGTCGTGGCCGATCTCCTCCTGCTGGTGCTCCAGCGCGAGCGCCCGCAGCTCCGGGTCGCTCTCGGACACGACCCGCGCGCTGATCATCCGCTGGAACGCGTTCGACCACGGCTGCAGGTACGTGAGCACCGCCTTCTTCGTCTCGGCGGAGGTGTCCCGGTCGGTCAGCAGCCGGATCAGGTCCGACGACTCGTACTCCCGTTGCCGCTGCTCGTTGTGACGGGCGATGCGCTCGACGTCCTGCTGGGTCACGATCGGCTCCTTACCGTGGTGCTGCCCGAGATCATCTTTCCGCTGCCGCTAACCAAGATCAACCGGCGAAAGGGGGGCCGGCGCCGGCCGGCCGAAGACGGGGAACCGGAAGTACGTGGTCACGTCGCCGCGCCGGCCCGCTGTGCGGTAGCTCACCAGCTCCAGGAACCCGCGGTGCCCGGCCAGCGGCCCGGGCGCCAGCGCGGCGGCCAGCGTGCGGAACCCGCCGGGGTCCACGCCTTCGGTGTGCAGCAGGGCGGCGGTGCGCTCGACGGCTTCCTCGTCGTCGGCCGTCAGGCCGGGCAGCCGCAGGTACGTGGTGGACTCGGCGGCCCGGTCCAGTCCGGACCGGAACGCCAGGCAGCTCAAGGCCGCTTCCCCGGCGTCGGCGCGTTCACCGGTCAGGACGCGGTAAGCCGGCTCCGCGCGGTCACCGTCGTGACTGACGGCCACCGAAGCGACGCGGTTCATCTCGCCGAGTGCCGCGCCGTGGTTGCGGTAGTAGATCTTGACCCGGGCGTCCGCCTCGCCGGCCAGGTCCACCGCGAAGAACTCGATTTCCCGTTCGCCTTCGACGGTTTCGATGCGACGGCGGGCGTCGTCCCACGCAGTGGTCATGCCGAGCCGGTCCATGGCCTCCGCGACGGCCGCCTCGCGTTGCTGGTGCGGCCACGGGTACAGCCCGAAGTACGTCTTGTGGACGATCCCCGACGGCGGGCGCCAGGCGATCGAATGCCACACCGGCGCGGGCGACGGACGCCCCCCGCGGGGGGTGAACGTCTCCCGCACCTTCGTGTCGAAAGCGCTGTCACCAGGGGAAACCACGTCGTGGCCGAGGCTGTCGAACAGCACCCGCAGCTCCGGGTGCCGTCCCGACCAGTTCACCGACATCTCGGCGGGGAACCCGTCGTCCGCCACATAGGACGGCTGGGCGGGCACGGCGCCGATCCGCTCGTGGGCCCACGCGGGCAGCAGCCCGCGCAGCAGCAGGGTGGCCCGGACGGACTGCTCCACCGGAACCGCGAGCGCGTCACACGCCGTGGCCCAGAGCCCGCACAGAAAGTCACCGAAGAGCCGGCCCTGTGCCGGATAGTTTTCCCTTATATATTCAGGAAATTCCGGCGCGCGACTGGTCACGAGCGGATGTTATCAAACGGATGCGTGCTCAACTAAAACTCAGCACCCGGGTGGTCCAACCAATTGCGCCATGTGGGTTTGCCGCAGTCCGAGGTGGACACGCTGGGACACTCGGACTCCGGCGTGTCCCGACCGGACACCGAACGGACAAAGCGCAGGTCTCAGACCCGCGCCGGCACCACCGTCATCGCGTGCTTCACCAACCGGATCAACGCGAGCTTGCTGGAGTCCCTGTCACGCGCGTCACACATGACGATCGGCACCCGGTCCGGGACGACGAGGGCTTCGCGGATCTCGTCGGGGGTGTAGCGCGGCGCGTTGTCGAAGCAGTTCACCGCGACGACGAACGGGATCTTCCGGCGTTCGAAGAAGTCGATCGCGGCGAAGCTGGTCTCCAGCCGCCGGGTGTCGACCAGCACGATCGTCCCGATCGCGCCGCGCGCCAGGTCGTCCCACATGAACCAGAAGCGCGCCTGGCCCGGCGTCCCGAACAGGTACAGCACGTGCCGCGGCGAGATGGTGATCCGGCCGAAGTCGAGCGCGACGGTGGTCGTCGTCTTCCGCTCGACGCCGGAGAGGTCGTCGATCCCCGCGCTCGCCTCGGTGAGCACCTCTTCGGTGGTCAGCGGCGGGATCTCGCTGACCGAACCGACCATGGTGGTCTTCCCGGCACCGAACCCGCCCGCGACGATGATCTTGACGGGCGTCGGGACCAGCTCGGTCCCCGCGCCGTCAGTACTTGATGAGGCCATCGAGAACCGCCTGGAGTGTTTCGAGGTCCGGCGACTGCGCCGGGTTCTGGGTGGGGGAGCGCGTGATGACGAGGCCGCGTTCGATGAGGTCGCCGACGAGCACCCGCACGACCCCCAGCGGGATCTTCACGTAGACGGCGATCTCGGCGACCGACACCGGGTGCCGGCACAGCTGCACGATCGCCTGGTGCTCCGGGCCGAGCCCGGCCGGCTCCTGCTCCGAGCGCAGGGTCATGACCTGCGTGGACAGGTCGAGCCGCGCGTTGTCGGCCGGGGTGCGGCCGCTGGTGATCGTGTACGGGCGGACCAGCGGCCCGGCGGCCTCGTCGTACCAGCCTTCGTCGGTGCTCATGTGGCCTCCCGCAGGATCTGCGCCGCCTCGCGCGGCGCCGACACCATGTAGTCCCCGACCCGCTTCACCAGCCGGCTCATTTCGTAGGCGATCATCTCGACGTCGACGTTGTCCGCGGCGAGCACGGCGAGGCAGGCGCCCAGGCCCGCCGCCGAGACGAACAGGTAGCCGCGCTCCATCTCGATCATGTTCTGCAGCACCGGGCCGCGGTTGAACTGCTTGCTGACCCCCTTGGCGAGGCTCTGCAGGCTGGAGGCGATGGCGGACAGCTGGTCCGAGTCGTCCTTGCTCATCCCGGCCGACTTGCCGATGAGCAGACCGTCGGCGGACAGCACGATGGCGTTCTGCGCGCCGACCACGCGGCTCACCACGTCGTCGAGCAGCCAGTTGAGATCGGGTTTGGGGTTCCCGTACTCGTTCATGCGTCAGAAACCTTGACTTTCCTCTGTGGACTTTCCCTGTGTGCTGTCGCGGACTAGGACTACGCGTCTTCCGGCCCGACGCGTCCCCGGCGGGTGCCCTTGTGGAACGCGGCGAGGGTGCGCGCGGTGCCTTCACCCGGCGCCACGACGTCGTCCTGGCTGTCGTCGGGTTCGTGTTCGAGCTGGGCGACGAGGTTCTGCTGGGGCTCCCGGCGGGGCAGCCGGGGCCGGTCGTCGGCCGGTCGCCCCGCGGCCGGCTCGGCCGGGGGCGCCACCGCGGCGGGCGGGGGCGCGGGGGGGGGGGGGGGGGGGGAGGGGGGGGGGGGGGGGGGGGGAGGGGGGGGGGGGGGGGGGGGGGGGGGGGGGGGGGGATGGGTGGGGACGTANNNNCACACTCCCCCCCCCCCCCCCCCCCCCCCCCCCCCCCCCCCTCCCCCCCCCCCCCCCCCCCCCCCCCCCCCCCCCCCCCCCCCCCGCGACCGCCGGCGCCACGGCGGGGGCGGCGGTCGCGGGGTCGGGCGGGGTGAGCGCGCGAGCCGGGTACGGCCTCGGCTTGGCGTCTCGCTTCATCGGGATCTGGCCGGTGAACGAGCTGGGCGTGTCCATCGAACGGAGCGGGCTTTCTGCTGCCTGCGGCGCGGGGCCGCCCACCGGGGCGAGGACCGCGGTGGTCTCCGCCGGGGTGGATCCGGGTTCGTCGGCCGGGCTCGCCTGCTGGCCGGCCAGGTGGTGGGTGGGGACGAGCACGGTGGCGCGCAGGCCGCCGTACCGGGACGGGTCGAACGTGACGGTCATGCCGAGCTTCGCCGCCAGGCGCGCGACCACGAACAGGCCGAGGCTGGAGTCGGCCCGCAGCGCCATCGCGTCGAACTCGGGCGCCTCGGCCATCATCGAGTTGGCCCACTCGCGGACGCCGTCCTTCATGCCGAGGCCCTGGTCCGAGACGTCGACGACCACGCCGCGCGCGACCAGGCGGCTGGTCACCTCGACCGGCGAGCCGGGCGGGGAGAACGACGTCGCGTTGTCGACCAGCTCGGCGACGAGGTGGATCGTGTCGGCCACCGCGGCGCCGACGATCGAGACGTCGGCGACCTGCTCGACCTGGACCCGCGCGTACTGCTCGGTCTCCGACACGGCCGCGCGCAGCACCTCCATCAGCGGGACCGGCTTGCGCCACCGGCGGCCGGGCTGCTTGCCGCCGAGGATGATCAGGTTCTCGGTGGTGCGGCGGGCGCGCGCGGCGAGGTGGTCGAGCTGGAACAGCGCCGCCAGCTGGGTCGAGTTGTCCTCGCGGGCTTCCATCTCGTCGAGGATCTGCAGCTGCTGGTGGACCAGGACCTGGTTGCGGTGCGCGATGCCGAGGAACACGTTGTGCACACCGCTGCGGGCCTTCGCCTCGCTCGCCGCCGCGTTGACGGCGGTCAGCTGGGCGGTGTTGAACGCCTCGGCCACCTGGCCGATCTCGTCGCGGCCGTGGTCGAGCTGCGGGAGCTCTTCGGCCAGGTCGACGGATTCGCCGTTCTTCAGCCGCTCCACGATGTCCGGCAGTCGGTTGCGGGCGAGGTCGAGGGAGTCGTTGCGCAGCCGGGCGAGACGCGTCATCAGGGCGCGGTCGACGAGCGAGCGGGAGACCCGCACCGCGACGATGATCGCCGCCAGCGACGCGAGCAGCGCCAGGATGGAGCCGATGATGACGTTGCGCAGCTGGGCGTCACCGGAGTCGATCGCGGCCGCGGAAACCTTGTCCGCCTGGGTGATCGCGAGGTCGTTGAGGTTCTGGGCGACCTGGTTCGTCGCGTTCTGCCAGTCCGTTTCGGACACCGGCACGGAGTTCTGCTCGCTGGGCGACCACGGGCCGTGCTTGACGATCGCCACCTCGGCGGTCGCCAGCTGCTGCCAGGCGGCGCTCTTGACCAGCGTCTGGTACTTGGTGCGGACGGCCGGGTCGAGGAACGGCTCGATCTGCGCCAGCTGCGTCCGGTAGGTGCCGGACAGCTGCGCGAACTGGGCGAAGTCGTCGGGCGCGAAGGTGCCGGCCGAGAAGGCCGTCGACACCAGCGACGTCTCGCGCGACATCGCGTCACCGGCGCGGAAGACCGACGTCGCGGTGATGCCGCCGGTGGCCGCTTCGGCGTCGGGGACCACGCGGGCCTGGGTGTCGAACAGGTTCGACGCCGTGTCCATCACGCCGTTGTAGTAGGTGTTGACCTGCGCGCGGTCGATGCTGCGGAAGCTGATCTGCGAGCGCAGCACCGGAAGCTGGTCGAACTGGGCCTTCAGCGCGTTGACCTTCGTCGCGATTTCGTCCGGCGCATTGGAGATCGTCGCGGCGAAGGCGTCCTTCAGGACACCGAGCTTGTCGTCGGTGGCTTTCTGCTGCTCCTGCAGCCGGCCCGGGCCGAGCGCCGGGTCGTCCAGGTACTGCAGCGCGGTCTGGCGTTCCTTCTGGAACTCGGCGAGCGCGGTGGCGGCGGGGATGGACACCTCGCGCACGGACGCCGCGACCAGCCGGACGTAAACGCCGTTGAAGAGGAAGTAGGAGGAGACCGCGATCCACAGCACCAGCAGCGTCACGCTGGGGATGAGCACGGTCCGGGTCAGCCTTTTGCGGATCGACTTGTCGTACGGCTTGTCCGACTCGTCCTTGTCGTCTTTGTTCAGCACGGCGGTTCACGAACTCCTGAGTGACGGTCGGCGAAGATGGGGGACCCGGACGAGGAAGCGGACACGACGAAGGGACGCAGCTGCCGCCGTCACCCGTCTTCGCCTCACCCTCCGTGTTGCCGCAGGATCGATCAGGGTCCGTTTTTTACCACGAACCGGTGAGCCGCGGTGGTGCTGACCCGGTGAGCCGACGGCCTTCCCGCGATGCGCGAACGGTGTTTACTGTGTGCTCCGGGGTGACTACCGGCGTTTGCTCTGGTAACGGCGTCGGCGGCGTGTTCGGGCCCCGGCGGGCTGGGCCGAACGGGTGAAAGGCAAATCGCATTCGCCCGCCACGCCCGACGCCGCAAGGCCGAGGACGGACGGGCACGGGTTCTGCCCCGGAAGCCGCCGCCGACGCCGGTTTTCCGGGGTGACGAGGCCCTTCGTCGAAGATTTCGAAAGTCCGGGCGGGGATCCGTTGCGGCGCCGGTCTGCCCGAGTGCTTTGACAAACGAGCAAGTCTTGTCAATCCAGCTGTACATCATCTATCGTTCTGTAAACCAGCCAACGGAGGAGGGTGTGATGAGCGAGGTGACCGGGACCGTGCCCGCCGGCTCGACCGAGCGGTGGCACGACCGCAAGCGCTACCTGTGGCTGATCGGCCTGGTGGTGCCGTCGCTGGCGTTCCTCGCCATCGGGCTGCACGCGGCCACCGGCTGGGGCGGGTGGTTCTGGATCGGGCCGGTCGTGATCCTCGTGGTCGTGCCGCTCGTCGACCTGCTCACCGGGCTGGATCGCAGCAACCCGCCGGACGACGTCATCGAGCGGCTGGAGAAGGACCGCTACTACCGCTGGATCACCTTCGCGTTCCTGCCGATCCAGTACCTCGGCTTCGCCGCCGCGTTTTGGCTGATCGCCCGCGGCGACCTCGGCGTGGCGGACAAGATCGGCCTCGCCGTGTCGATCGGGTGCATCGGCGGCATCGGCATCAACACCGCGCACGAGCTGGGGCACAAGAAGGAGAGCCACGAGCGCTGGCTGTCCAAGATCGCGCTGGCGCAAAGCTTCTACGGGCACTTCTACATCGAGCACAACCGCGGCCACCACGTCCGCGTCGCGACCCCGGAGGACCCGGCGAGCAGCCGCGTCGGCGAAAGCTTCTACCGCTTCTGGCCGCGCACGGTCTTCGGCTCGCTGAAGTCGGCGTGGCGGCTGGAGCGCAAGCGCTACGCACGGCGCGACCGGCACCCGTACCGGCTCGGCAACGACGTCGTCAACGCCTGGCTGATGTCGGCGGTGCTGTGGGCCGCGATGGTCGTCTGGCTCGGCGTGGGGGTGCTGCCATACTTGGTGATCCAGGCCGTCATCGGGTTTTCGCTGCTGGAGGTGGTCAACTACATGGAGCACTACGGGATGCTGCGCCGGCGGGTCGGCGGCCCCGGCAAGCGGCGCTACGAGCGGGTGGCGCCCCACCACAGCTGGAACTCCAACAACATCGCCACGAACGTCCTGCTCTACCACCTGCAGCGGCACAGCGACCACCACGCGAACCCGACCCGGCGCTACCAGACGCTGCGCGACTTCGAGGAGTCGCCGGTGCTGCCCACCGGGTACGCCGGGATGATCGTGCTGGCGCTCGTCCCGCCGGTGTGGCGCAAGGTGATGGACCCGCGGGTGCTCGCGCACTTCGACGGCGACATCTCGCGCGCCAACATCCAACCGTCCAAACGGGACAAGATCCTGGCCCGTTACGGAACCCGCGTCACGGCGGCCGCCCCGGAGCTCACCGACACCCGTGGTGACGCCACGGAAGGCGGGATGTGCCCGGGCTGCGGGTACGTCTACGACGAGCGTCGCGGCGACCCGCGCGAAGGCTTCCCGGCCGGCACGCCGTGGTCGGCGATCCCGGACTCCTGGTGCTGCCCGGACTGCGGGGTGCGCGAGAAGGTCGACTTCGTCGCGCCGGGCCGGGTGGGTGCGTGATGCGGATCGAAGCGGACCTCGACCACTGCATCGGCGCGGGCATGTGCGAGTCGCTGTCCCCGGACTTCTTCGAGGTGGGCGACGAAGGCCTCGTCGTGCTGCTCGACGAACAGCCCGGGGAGGACCGCCGCCAGGAGGTCTCCTCCGCCGTCAGCTCCTGCCCGGTGCTGGCCCTGAAACTGCGGGACTGACAGACGACGATGAGTACGGGATTCGCGCCCGAGGGCGGACAGCACCGGCAGCCGATCATCACCGCGGCGATCGAGCTGACCGCGCGGTCGGGCTGGCCGGCGGTCACGATGGCCCGGCTGGCGGAGCTGGTCGGCGTCAGCCGCCAGACCGTCTACAACGAGATCGGCTCCAAGGCCGCGCTCGCCGAAGCGATGGTCTCGCACGAGCTCGGGCGCTTCCTCTCGGTGGTCGACGCGGCCTTCGACCGCCACGAGACCGACCTCGTCGAGGCGATGTACGACGCCGTCCGCGCGGTCCTGGAGCTGGCCGAGGACAACGTCCTGCTGCGCGCGATCGCCTCCGCGTCACACGGCGCGGCCAGCGAGCTCCTGCCGCTGCTGACCACCCAGGCCGGCACGCTGCTCGCGCGGGCGAAGGCGATGCTGACCGTGCGCGTGCTGGCCTACCGGCCGGCGCTCACCGACGAGCAGGTCGCCGTGGTGATCGACCTGGTCGTCCGCGCGGTGCTCAGCCACGTCGTGCAGCCGTCGGACACACCGGCGCGCACGGCGGACGGGCTGGCGTGGGTGGCGGCCCGCGTCCTCGGCGCCGACGTCGTCCCGCCGCTGCGCCACACCTGACGGCTCAGCGGAGTCCGTGGCGGTCCAGCCACGCGGAGATCTCGGTGCCGATCTCCTTCGGCCGGTCCTCCTGCGCGTGGTGCCCGGCTTCCCCGCACGCGACGACGTCCAGCGCGGCGATGTTCGCTTCGCACCACCGGGTCATCGCCTCGCCGATGAGCAGCGTCGGGGATCCTTCGAACGTCATGAGCAGCTTCGGGACGTCGGTGCTGGTGGCGAGCCACTCGTCGTAGGCCTCGATGCGCGAGACGAGCCCGGCCGGCTCACCGCCGAGCGGCAGCTGCCGGGCCCAGGCGAGCACCGGCCGGCGGCTCTCGGGAGTGGGGAACGGCGCGAGGTAGGCGGCCAGGTCGTCCTCGCCGACGGGTGTGCGGACGCCGCCGGTGAACGCCTGCCGGACGAAAAGATCCTGCGTCAGCACCATGTCCTCGCCGACCCCCGGCGTGCGGATCTTCCGCGACCGCTCCGCCGCCTGCGGGGTCAGGTCTTCCCAGGCCATCGGCTTCACGATGGTTTCGAAGAAGGCGATCCCGCGCACCCGGCCGGGATGCCGCGCGGCGTGGTCGAAGGCGAGCGCGCCGCCCCAGTCGTGCCCGACGAGGACGACGTCGTCCAGGCCGAGCTCGTCGAACCAGGCGTCGAGGTGCCGGGCGTGGTCGTCGAAGCTGTAGCCGAGGTCGGGCTTCGGGGAGCGGCCCATGCCGATGAGGTCGGGCGCGAGCAGCCGGCCGCCGCCGACGTGCGGGCGGACGTGGCGCCAGCCGTGTGACGAACCGGGGTTGCCGTGCAGGAAGACGATCGGCGTGCCGGCGCCGGATTCTTCGTGGTAGAGGGTCATGGCTTGTCCCTTCAGGGTTCCAGTGGGGTGTCGAGGAGGACGGTGAGCTCGCGGGTCAGCGCGGCGGTGCGGTCGCCGTCCCGGCCGCCGAGCGGCGCGAGGAGCCGGTCGAGCAGCTCGGCCACGGTCGTGATCGCCGGCTCGACGACCTCGCGGCCGCGCGCGGTGAGGGCCAGCCGGATGGTGCGGGTGTCGGCGGGGTCGCGGGTGCGGTCGACCAGGCCGTCGGTGTCGAGGGTGCGCGCGAGCTTCGAGACGTAGAGCGCTTCCAGTCCGGTGTGGTCGGCCAGTTCCCGTTGGCTCGGGCTGGTTCCGGCGCGCTCCAGCCCGGAGAGCGAGGCCAGGAAGACGTACTGGGCGTGCGTCAGGCCGATCGGGGCGAGGGCGCGGTCGACGGCCGCCCGCCACTTCATCGACAGCCGCCAGACGAGGTGTCCCGGAGTGCTCATGCCAGATACAGTACATGGCTACTAAGTACATGGCTACTATCTGGCCGCCGAGAACGCTCCGCTGGTGCCGAGCCGGATCAGGCGGCGAGCTCCCGGATGCGCGCCATCGCCTGGCGGACCTCGGTGAACCCGGTGGTCAGCGGGCTGAGCCCGACGCGGATGCCGTCCGGACGGCGGAAGTCGATCAGGACGCCGTTCTCGATGAGGACCTGGGAAAGCTGTTCGGCGTCCGGGTGCCGCAAGGTGACGTGCCCGCCGCGGCGGGCGTCCTCGCGCGGCGAGGCCACCGTGAAGCCGAGGGGGACGAGCCACGCGTCGGCGAGGTCGAGCACCCAGCGGCCGAGCGCGACGGCCTTGGCCCGCACCCGGTCGATGCCGGCTTCGGCCAGCAGTGCGACCCCTTCCCGGACGCCGATCATGCCGAGCACCGGCGGGGTGCCGGACAGCGCGCGGCGGATGCCGGGCGCGGGCACGTAGCGCTCGGCCATGCCGAAGGTGTCCGCCGCGCCCATCCAGCCGGTGATCGGCTGCCCGAACTCCTGGTGGTGGCGGGAGTTCACGTAGAGGAACGCGGGCGCGCCGGGGCCGGCGTTGAGGAACTTGTACGTGCAGCCGACGGCGAAGTCGGCGCCGTCGGCGTCGAGCGCGACGGGGATCGAGCCGACGCTGTGGCAGAGGTCCCAGACGGTGAGGGCGCCGCGGTCGTGCGCCAGCCGCGTGATGCCCGCGAGGTCGGCGATCGCCGCCGACCGGTAGTCCACATGGGACAGCACGACGGCGGCGGTCCGCGGCCCGGTGACCGCCGCGACGTCTTCGGGGCGGACGTCGGCGGTGTCGATCCACCGCACCGCGGCGCCCAATTCGGCGGCGACACTCTCGACGAGGAACCGGTCGGTCGGGAAGTTCGCGGTGTCGGTGACGATCTCGTCGCGGTCCGGCCGCAGCGCGACCGCCGCGCGGAGCACCTTGTAAAGGCACACCGACGTCGAGTCGGCGACGATCGTCTGCCCGGGTGCGGCGCCGAGCGCGACGCGGCCCAGCTCGTCACCGAGCTGCTCGGGCAGCGCGAGCCACCGTTCTTCCCACGACCGGATGAGCCGCGCGCCCCACTCCTGCCCGACGACCTCCTGCAGCCGCTCGGCGGTGGCGCGCAGTGGGCGGCCCAGCGAGTTGCCGTCGAGGTAGGCGACCACCCCGGGATCGGTGATCGGCACGAACCGCTCCCGGAACCCGGCGAGCCCGTCTTCGGCGTCGAGGCGCGCGGCCCGCTCGGCCGAGGTGTCCACGCTCAGTGCTTTTCTTCCTTGACCCGCGCGGCTTCCTTGCGCACCTCGGCCTGGGTGGCGCGCTCGCGCACCAGCCACTCGGGGCTTTCGGTCTTCAGCGCTTCGATCTGCTCGGTGGTGAGCGGGTCGGTGATGCCACCGCGGGTGAGGCCGCCGATGGAGACGCCCAGCTTCGCCGCGACCACCTGCCGCGGGTGCGGGCCGGTGCGGCGCAGCTCGCGCAGCCACTCGGGCGGGTCGGTCTGCAACGTGTTCAGCTCGTCGCGCGAGACGACGCCCTCCTGGAACTCGGCGGGCGTGGCTTCGAGGTACACACCCAGTTTCTTCGCCGCCGTCGCGGCCTTCATGGTCTGGGTGGTCTTGTGCGACGTCATGCCGTCCAGGGTAGCCAGCGTCACCCCCGGTAACCTGACCCGGTGACCGACCCCGTCTCCTTCAAGCTCGGCTACGTCCCGGGAGCGACCCCCGCCAAGTGGGTGCGGACCTGGGGCGAGCGGATGCCGGCGGTCCCGCTGGTCCTCGTCCCGGTCGCCGCGGCGGACGCGACGGGGCTGCTGCGCGAGCGCGGCGCGGACGCGGCGCTGCTGCGGTCGCCGATCGACCGCGACGGCCTGCACGCCATCCCGCTCTACACCGAGACGACGGTCGTCGTGGTGCCCAAGGACCACCTGGCCGCCGCGGCCGACGAAGTGTCCATCGTGGACCTGGCGGACGACGTCGTGCTGCACCCGCTGGACGACACGCTGGAGTGGCCGGAGCTGCCGGGCCGCCCGGCGCTCGAGCGCCCGGCGACGACGGCGGACGCGATCGAGCTGGTGGCGGCCGGCGTCGGGGTGCTGTTCGTCCCGCAGTCGCTCGCCCGGCTGCACCACCGCCGTGACCTCACCTACCGGCCGGTCGGGGACGCGCCGCAGTCGAGCGTCGCGTTGTCGTGGCTCGAGGAGGAGACGTCGGACCTGATGGAGGAGTTCATCGGCGTCGTCCGCGGCCGCACGGTCAACAGCACGCGCGGCCGCTCGCAGGCGCCGGCGGAACGCAAGCGCCCGGAGCGGAAGCCCGTCGCGAAGAAGCCTGTCCGGCGAAGCGGCGGCGGTCCGGCGAAGCGCGGGAAGCCCCGCCGCCGCTCCTGAGCGCGGTCAGTTCGTCGAGCAGACGCAGTTGCCGTCGGCGCGGTCAGGCAGATCGGGGTCGTCGAACCAGAAGCCGTTCTCGCCGAGGTAGCGGAACTGCAGCACGGTGCCCGGCACGACGTCGACCGACGCCGAGCGGCGGCCGTTGGAGCGCGGGGTGAGGTGGTGGCGCCCGGGCGTCCAGTCGTTGAACGACCCGACGACGCTCACCCGTCCGGGCGGGGCTCCGGCGGGCAGGCTGAAGGTGACGCGCTGCGTGCCGGCCCGGCTCTTGCTGATCTTGATCACTGCGGTGACGGCCTTTCACGGGTGACGGTCGGGCGGACGTGCTCGGCACTGAGCGCCGACATGATGGCACAGTGGTGACGGTTCGGTCACCCGCAGTGCCCGAAGGAATGACGACGCCGCTCATCGGTTCGCCACCGACCGGGTGGTCCTGCCGCGAACCATGATCATCTTGCTGCCGGAGCTGTGTTCAGGTGCGAGACTGGCTGCCGTGACCGTCACCGTTGATCGTCATGTCAAGGACCCGTGTGCCTGGCTCGGCGCCGTCACCCACGACCTCGCCGGGCTGCCCCCGGCCGATACGCGGGCGGTGCTCCGTGCGGTGTGGGACGGCCTGGTCGCCGCCCGGCTGGCCGGGTTGCACGCCGCCGCGGTCTCCCCGCGCTGGCAGGTCCGGCAGCGCCACGCCGAAGCCGTCGAGTTCGACCTCGCGGTGCAGCTGGCGCGCGACTGGACCGTCGGCACCGGCCTGGCCATCCCGGCCCGGCTGCCCGGAGCCGCGGTCGCCTGGCCTGCCGCCCGGGCCGACGCCGCGGTCGCCGCGATCGTGGTGTTCTGCGGCACCGCCGAATCGGTGCTGCGCAAGGCGGGCGAGCTGACCCCGGTGTGGGAGGACAGCCTCCTGGGCCCGGTCGCGCTGACCCACTGGCTCGCCGACTGCTGGCGGGGCGGCCACACCGGGTGCCCGCTGCGGCTGCCGGCGCCGCCACCGCCGTGGTGGCGCTGAGCGTGTCCGTCAGGAGATGGCTGGGCCGGGCGAAGCCGGCGTAGGCGAGAGGAGGCCGGGGTGACCGAACCACCGGCCCCGCTCGCGAGACTCACGGACGGCGCCCGGACGGCGCTGGGTGCGTTGCTGCACAAGGAGTTGACGGCGGCGTGGACCCGCGCGCGGCTCGCGGGCTGTCCCGCTGCGGTGCTGGCGGAGGTGTTCGAGGCACGTCGCCGCGCGGTGGCGGACGAGGGCTCCGGCGAGCCGTCACTTTCGCCGTGAAAGCTGCGCCCGCGCGCCTCTCAGCGGTCGAGCACCGCCAGGACCGTCGCCACGATCTGCTCGAGCCGCGCCGGGTCCGCCAGTGCCGCGCTCACCCAGTCGTCCCGTGCCGATCCTCGCTGCGCCACCACGTCCGGCCGGTCGCCGAACAGCAGGCGGACCACCGAGGTGACCGCGAGCGCCGGGTCGTCGCCGCGGTCGAGGCGGGTCTCGATCGCCTGCAGGGCCTGCTCCGCCAGTCCCGCCAGCCGGGCGTCTTCGACCTCGTGCGGGCGGACCAGCTCCAGCGCGGGCAGGTCCACCGGGCTGTCCGCCGGGGCCGGGGCGACCGGGGCCTGCTTGTGCCCGAGCGGCTGCTCGACGTGCGCCGCGTACCACTTCGGGCGCGTCCGCATCGCCGCCAGCACCCGCCGGACCTCGCGGTCGAGCGTGTCGCGTGTGTCCCGGCCGGCCGGCGACGTCCCGGTGAGCTCCGCGCGCCGGGCCGCCCAGCCGTCCAGGGGCCACAGCTCCGCGCCCGCCGTCGCCGGCACGCCGACCCACGTCAGGATCTGGACGGCCAGGTCGCACAGCCAGCGGTCGCCGCCGAGGGCTTCGCCCAGCCAGCCCGGGAGCCGAGGTCGTTGCAGCGCCCCGATTTCGCCGCGCCGCCGCCGGTGGGCGTCGACCGCGGCCGGGCTCAAGCGGGTGGCCAGCCAGCCTTCGAGGTTCTCGATCGGGTCGACCGCCCGCCGCAGCGCGTGCTCCACCACCGCTTCGACGTCGTCGTGGAAGCGGTCGAGGCAGTCCGGCCGCAGCCAGCGGAGCCCGCGGGCGCAGTCCGGGTGCCGGCGCTGCCGCTCCAGCGGCTTGGTGATCCGCGTGAAGACCAGTGGCCAGGCCAGGGTGTAGACGGCGCCGCGCAGCCGCGCCAGGTCGCCGGGCGGGGCGGCCGAAGCGGAGCCCGCGAGCCGGCCGTCGCGGGCCAGCCGGCGCAGCCCCGCGACGTCGGCCGGCCCGATCGCCGGGTGGGTACTGTCGAGCAACGGTCCTCCCCGATGTCGTCGACCGGAAAATGGTCGGTCAGCGGGAGAACCGGAAAAGGCCCGCGGCAGGCCGAATGCACGCCGGACTGGCCAACCACTGGCCACCCGCGAATCACCTGATCAGCGCAGCCGGCACCGCCGATCGCGCCGCGGTCCGCGTGCCACAATCGGGTTCCCATGGCACACGAGGACGGTCTGCTCCGGGAGCTCACCAGGCTGCGCCGGGGCTGGGGGCTGGAAGCCGAACGGCTGCGCACGAGGCTCGGGCCGCTCGTCTCCGGCTGGTGTGAGGTCCACCGGACGGCGAACGACCGCGAGGCGCGACGCGTCGTGCGGGAGGCGATCGCGGCCGCGATCGCCGAGTTCCCGGCCGACGACCGGCTCGCGGTCAACGTCGCGCTCGGCATCGCCCCCGGCGCGCAGCACGCCCTGCTCAGCGCCCGGGTCGGCGTCCTGGCCGACCGGCTGCGGGTCTCCGAACGCACGGCCCGGCGCCGGATCGACCGCGCGTTCGCCCGGCTCGCCGCCGAGATCGAGGCCGGCGCCCACCCCGGCGAGGGTGCGCCCGACCCGGACCGGGGCTGGTTCGTCAAGCAGCTCAAGGCCCTCGTGCGGCTGGACACCGACGAGCCGGAGCTGATCGAGGAACGGCTGATCGTCGCGACCCGCGACGGCCTGAGCCGGATCTCCGCGCAGTTCACCGTGCCGCGCATCGAAGACGGCCGGGACGGCGAGCGCCGGGTCGACGCCGACGCCCAGCACGGCGTCCGGATCAGCGAGGCGAACCGGGAGGGGCGGCGCCACTTCCGCCTGCTGCTCGACCTGCCGCGGCCGCTGTCCCGCGGCGACAGCCACACGTATTCGCTGGTGTACCGGATCCGGGACGGCCGCCCGATCCGGCCGTCCTACACGTTCGTGCCGCTGGTGACGTGCGAGTCGTTCACCGTGCGCGTCCGCTTCGACCCGCATCGGCCGCCGCGCGCGGTCTGGCGGCTGGACCGGGTGCCGCCTTCGGTGCTCACCGACCCGCCCGAGCCGGGCGAGACGCTGCTGCTCGACGGCGCCCACGAGGTGGCGCAGGACTTCGCCGCGCCCCAGCTCGGGTACGCGTACGGGCTGCGGTGGCTGAACGAAGATATTCCTTGACTTGAATATTCTGTTCGATGAATACTTCGGTGCGTGGATCAGATCGCGGCAGCCTTGGGGGACGCAGCTCGGTGGCGCATCGTCGAGCTCCTCGCCGAACGTCCCCGGTCGGTGGGGGAGCTGGCCGAGCTGACCGGGCTGCGACAGCCGCAGACCACCAAGCACCTCCAGACCCTGGCCCGCGCCGGGCTCGTCGCCGTCTTCCCGCTCGGGCAGCGCCGGGTCTACGCGCTCGAAGCGCTACCGCTGGCTGCGCTCGCGGGCCGGCTGCGGGAGCTGGCCGAAACCACCGAGGCGCACGAGGGTGAGCGGGACGTCGTCGCGCGGTACCGCGCCGCGATCGAGCGGGAGACCGCGGATCGCGACGGGTGGGCGGACGGGCGCACGTTCGCTTTCGAGCGGCTGCTGGCCGCGCCCCGCGACGTCGTCTGGCGGCACTGGACCGACGCGGACCTGCTGGCGTCCTGGTGGGCGCCGTCGTCCATGACGATCACCGCGTGCGCGCTCGAACCGCGAGCGGGCGGGCGGGCCGTGCTCGACTACCGGGACGCCGACGGCGTCTACCGCTCCGAAGGCCGGGTCAGCCTCGCCGAACCGCCGGGGCGGCTCGTGTTCACCCTCGCGGTGGCCGGCGAAGCGTCGTTCACCGGCCACTACGACCTCGAGCTCGCCGCGGCGCCGGAGGGCACGCGGTTGCGGCTCGGCCTGCGCGTCACCGCGACGACCGTCGAAGCCGTCCCCGCCATCGCCGGCATCAAGACCGGCTGGGGTCAGGTGCTCGACCGCCTCACCGATGTGCTCACCCCGGGAAAGGACTGATCACCGTGACCGACCGCAGAGTGACCGCGAACCTGAGCATCACCCTCGACGGCCGCTACACCGGCCCCGGCGGGCCGGGCGACCTGGGCGCGATCGTCCCGTACGCGACCACGGAGGTCGCGCGAGGCCAGCTCACGCGTATCTGGGAAAACGCGACGACCGCGGTGCTCGGCCGGCGCAACGCCGAGGGTTTCCTGGGTTTCTGGCCCACGGTCGCCGCGGACGAGACCGCCGACCCGCGCGACCGCGGGTACGCGAAGTGGCTGGTGGACACGGAGAAGGTCGTCTTCTCGACGACGTTGACCGAGGCGCCGTGGGAGCGCACGCGCCTGGTGAACGCCCCGGCCGCGGACGTCGTCACCGAGCTCAAGGCGTCGGGATCGGGCGACATTCTGGTGAACAGCAGCGTGAGCGTGATCAAGGCGCTGCTCGCGGCGGACCTGCTCGACCGGCTGTACCTGCTGGTCTGCCCGGAGATCACCGGCGGCGGGCCACGGCTGTTCGATGACGGCCTGCCTGCGTCCAAGTGGGGGCTCGCCCACTACGAGACCGGCGAGCTGGGGGAGACGGCCGTGGTGTACGACCGGGTCCTTTGAGGACAAGGGGCGCTCGGCTCGAGCAGGAGTGGGTGGGGCGGGCGGGGCTCGAACCCGCGGCCAAGGGATTATGAGTCCCCTGCTCTAACCAACTGAGCTACCGCCCCCTGGCCCCGGCGCGCAGGCGGCACGGGGATTTGCATGCGCAAAGAAGACTCAGTTCGCTTCAAGTTATCACAGCGGCCATCCGGGGAGATCCGGTAGGCCAAACAGGTTGAAACGGCTGCCGACCGGGGGAGGCTCGTCTAGGTTGCAAGGGCGTCACCGCTGACCGGAACGGCGGGAGGGCTGACCTTTGGCCAGTGCACACCGGGCCGTGCTGCCCGACCACCGGATGATCCGGCTCGCGCTGCTCGACGCGCTCACCGCGGGGGCGGGCCTGGGGTACCTCGCGCACCAGTACCGGGAGGCGCTCGTGGCGAACTCCGCGGTGATCGGCTTGGCGCTGCTCTTCGCGGTCGCGGCCGGGTACCTGGTCCGCGCCGCCGCGCGAGTGCTGTCCCGGGCGAACTCGCGCGTCGACGCCATTTTTGCCGATGAGCTGCGGGACAAGCCGTCGCCCAGGCCGCGCGGAAAGCGTTGGTAGGCAAGGCGAAGACGGCGGATTCCGCGGCTCACGGAGCAGTGGTCGGTGTTGTTGTAGGCGTAGGCGTGGTGGTCGGTGCCTTGGTGGTCGTCTGAGGTGTCGTGGTGGGCGGTGCCGCCGCCGCGCCGTAAGCCGCGTAGGTGAACCAGATCTGGCCGAAGGTCTTCGGCGTGGTCTGGGTGAACATCGCCCGCACCTGGAACGTGCTCGCGGTGTAGGAGCCCTGCGCCGTGTTGAGCACGAACGCGTTGAACGGGCTCGGCGTGTTCGCCGAGACGACCACCGCCTCCGGCGCCTTGCCGAGGCTGTGCGTGACGGTGCAGAAGCCGCCACCGTCGGTCGTGCAGGTGGCCTGCGCCGCTTGGACGATCGGCGCGGGCGCCGGCCCCACGGCGGCCGACGCGCCGGTGAAGACCACCGCGCCCGCCGTCACCACCAGAGCGCCGGCCAAGGCCGCGATCACGGTTCGTGTCATGACGATCCCTCCCTAGGCCCCCGGAGTCGCCCCGCCGCCGCGCGCTGTTACGCCGTCCACAGTGGACCGTTCAGGTCAGGCGGGCACGAGCTCCTCCACCGCGGCATCGGCGTACCGCCGGGCCAGCGTCGCGCAGACGATCAGCTGGATCTGGTGGAACAGCATCAACGGCAGCACGATCAGGCCCACCTGCGCGTGCCCGAACAGCACCGTCGCCATCGGGAGGCCGCTGGCCAGGCTCTTCTTCGACCCGCAGAACACGATCGTGATCCGGTCGGCGCGGGCGAAGCCCAGCAGGCGGGCGCCCCAGCCGGTCGTGGCGAGCACCGCCGCCAGGAGCACGCCGCAGACCAGCACGAGCACCAGCAGGTGGCCGACGTCGAGGCGGTGCCAGATGCCCTCGGTCATGCCCGCGCTGAACGCCGTGTAGACGACCAGGAGGATCGAGCCGCGGTCGAACAGCTTGAGCGGGCCCGAGTTGCGGGTGATCCAGCCGCCGATCCAGCGGCGCGCCAGCTGCCCGGCCACGAACGGCGCCAGCAGCTGCAGCACGATCCCGAGCACGGCCGAGCCGTCGACCCCGGCGCCGTCGCCGGAGAGCAGCAGCGCCACCAGCAGCGGTGTCAGCACGACCCCGGCCAGGTTGGACAGCGACGCGCTGCAGATGGCGGCCGCGACGTTGCCGCGCGCGATCGAGGTGAACGCGATCGACGACTGCACGGTCGAGGGCAGCACCGTCAGGAACAGGACCCCGGCGGCCAGTGCGGGCGGCAGCACCGACGACGGCAGCAGGAACAGCGCCAGGCCGAGCAGCGGGAACAGCACGAAGGTCGCGGCGAGCACCACCGCGTGCAGCCGCCAGTGCCGCAGCCCCTCCACGGCTTCCTGCGTCGACAACCGGGCGCCGTACAGGAAGAACAGCAGCCCGACGGCGATCGTGGTGGCGGTGCCGAAGCCGTCGGCCACTACTCCCGACGCGGGCAGGAGGGTCGCGACGCCGACGGTGGCGAGGATGGCGACGATGAACGGGTCGAGACGTAACCGGGGCATGGATCTCCTCTCACGGCTATTCTCGGCAACCCGGTGCTCATTGTGAACCCCGATGACCGGACTGACTGTTATCGGCGATCGCGATAGAGTGGCCGGGTGCTGGACCCCCGGCTGTGCCGTTCGTTCCTCGCCGTCGCCGAGACGCGCAGCTTCACCGCGGCCGCGCGGCGGCTGGGGGTCGGGCAGCCGACCGTCAGCCAGCACGTCCGCCGGCTCGAACGCGACTCGGGCGGGCTGCTCTTCGCCCGCGACACCCACACCGTCGAGCTCACCGCGCGCGGGCAGGCGATGCTGGGGTTCGCGCAGACGATCGTCGACACCGAAGAGCGCGCGGAGCGGCACTTCCGCGGCGCCGAGCTGCGCGGCCGGGTGCGTTTCGGCGTTTCGGAAGACTTCGCGCTCGGCGAGCTGCCGGAGATCCTGCACCGGCTGCGCCGCAGTCACCCGCTGGTCGACGTCGAGCTGACCGTCGAGCTTTCGGACGTCCTCGCGCAGCGGCTGCGGGCCGGGCAGCTGGACCTGGTGCTGGGCAAGCGCCGTCCGGGCGCGCACCACGGCCGGCTGCTGTGGCGGGAGCCGCTGGTCTGGATCGGGTCGGCGGCGACCTTGCTCGAGCCCGGCCAGCCCGTGCCGCTGGTGCAGTACCCGATGCCGTCGATCACGCGGCAGCTCGCCGTTGAGTGCCTCGAACGCGCCGGGCTGGAATGGCGGGCCGCGTGCCAGACGTCGAGCCTCACCGGCTTGCGGGCCGCGGCGGCCGCCGGGCTGGGGGTCACGCTGCACGCGCGCAGCCTCGTCCCGGCCGACCTCGTCGAGCTCGACGGCCTGCCCGAGCCCGGCGAGATCGAGTTCATGCTGCTGTCCCGCGAATCCCGCGAGGGACCGGCGGCCGCGCTGGAGGAGTTCGTCCTGGACAGCGTCCGCCGCTAGGCCACGACGCGGAACCGCTCGCGGTACTCGCCCGGCGTGGTGTTCACCGTCCGGCGGAAGGCCCGGGTCAGCGTGGAAACCGTGCCGAAACCGCAGGTGGCGGCGACGCGCGAGAGCGAGTCGTCGGTGGTTTCCAGCCGCTGCCGGGCCGCCTCGACCCGCGCGTGCTCCACGTAGGCGGCCGGCGTCATGCCCAGCTCGGCCTTGAACACCCGGGTGAGCTGCCGGTCGGTCAGGTGCGCCCGGGCGGCCAGGTCGGTCACGGTCAGCGCGTCGGCGAGGTGGGCGGCGATGTGCTGGCGCAGGTCGTCGACGCGCCGGGTCGCGGACGCCGGCTCGACGCCGACGCTGAACTGGCTCTGCCCGCCCGGCCGCCGGAGGAACATGACGAGCTGGCGGGCCACCCGGGCCGCCGGCCCGGCGCCGAAGTCGTCCGCGACCAGGGCCAGGGCGAGGTCCAGGCAGGCGCTCAACCCGGCCCCGGTCCACACGCTGCCGTCGCGGATGAAGATCGGGTCGGCGTCGACAGTGACGCCGGGGTGCTCCGCGGCGAGCTGGCGGGCGGTGGACCAGTGCGTGGTGGCGCGCTTGCCGTCGAGCAGCCCGGCCGCCGCCAGCAGGTGCGCCCCGACGCACACCGACGCCACCCGGCGGGCCTGGCCGGCCAGCCGGCGCACGGTCTCGACCACGGCCGGGTCGCACCGGGCGACGATCTCCCGGTTCTCCCCGACGGTCACCGCGCCCGGCACGACCAGGCTGTCGATCGGCGTGCCGGCCAGCTCGCCGAAGGTGACGTCCGGCAGGACGCGCACCCCGGCGGAGGTCGTCACCGGGTCCGGCGTCTCGGCGGCGAGGAGCACGCGGTAGCCCGACGGCCGGTCGAGCTCCCGTTGCAGCAGCGAGAAGACCTCGGCCGGGCCGGTCACGTCGAGGAGGTCGACCCGGTCGAAGAGGACGACCACGACCAGCCGCTCGGGGTGCTCCATCGGGGTCCGTTCCGTCGATGTCGGTTTCTGCGTCAAGCGTGTCATTGCCGACACGCACCGCCGAGCTTAGCGTCGGATGCGTCCGGAGAAACCGGGCAGTGCCAAGGAAAGGACACCGAACATGGCGAGGACGACGTTGCGCGAGCTCTCCGGGCTCGACGGGACCCCGGCCGCACTGGCCGGCTCGACGCTGATCCTGGTCGACTACCAGAACACCTACACGCGCGGCGTGATGGAGCTCGACGGGTGGCGGCCCGCGCTGGCCGCGGCCCAGGAGCTGCTCGCCGCGGCCAGAGCCGCCGGGACGACGGTGGTCCACGTCGTCAACGACGGCGGCGAAGGCACGCCGTACGACGTGCGGGCCGAGATCGGCGCCATCCACCCGGACGTCGCCCCGGTCGACGGCGAGGCCGTCGTGGTCAAGAAGGCGCCGAACGGCTTCGTCGGCACCGAGCTCGGCGAGCGGGTCGACGCCGCCGGGCACGAGGACGTGGTCATCGCCGGGTTCATGACGAACATGTGCGTCACGTTCACCGCCGAGGGCGCGTTCCTGCGCGGCAACCGCCCGACCGTCGTCGCGGCCGCCTGCGCGACCCGGCCGCTGGCGACGCCGGTCGCGGCGGTGACGGCCACGGAGCTGCACCACAGCGCGCTGGCGACCATCGGCGACCTGTACGGCGTGGTCGTTCCGGGCGTCGCGGATTTGCGGTGAGTCAGTCCTCTTCGCCGGTCAGGAGTCTTCGCAGCCGGGCCAGCGCGCGGTGCTGGGCGACCCGCACGGCGCCGGGTGTCGAGCCGACCGCCCCGGCCGTCTCCTCCGCCGACAGCCCGACGACCACCCGGAGCACGACGATCTCCCGCTGCTTCGGCGGCAGCACGTCCAGCAGCCGGGCGAGCCGCTCGTTCAGCTCGAACCGCAGCGCCTGCTGCTCCGGGCCGGCGCTTTCGCTGACGCCGTCGGGGACCTCGGGCACCGGGTCGGTGCGGTTGCGGGCCGCGGCGCGGTGCGCGTCGGCGACCTTGTGCTGGGCGATGCCGTAGACGAAGGCGAGGAACGGGCGGCCCTGGTCGCGGTAGGACGGCAGCGCGGTGAGCACGGCGAGGCACACCTCCTGGGCGACGTCGTCCGCCGAGGCGAAGGACCGCTCGTTCCGGCCGACACGGGCCCGGCAGTAGCGCACGACCAGCGGCCGGATGGTGGCGAGCAGCCGGGCGGTCGCGGCGTCGTCCCCGGCGATCGCGTCGGCCACCGGCTCGTCGTGGCGGCGCCAGTGGCTGGGGAACGCCTCGGGCGGCGGCGCCGCGGCGATCTCCCGGACGAGGGCCCGGCCGCGCACCCGCAGCAAGGTGCCTTCGACGTCGAGGCCGACGCGCAGCGAGTCGTGCAGCGCGGTGTTGGACTCCCGCAGCAGCTCGGTGATCGCCCGATCCCCGTACTCGGTTGCCGGCATGGTGCTCACCTTTCCCTGTCCCGCTTCTCGTCGGGTGCCGCGGCCCGCTGGCGCCGGAGGCGTTCGCGCACGTGGCGGAGGTTGGAGCGGACGGTCGCGGGCGCGATGCGCAGCGCCTCGGCGATCTGGGTCGGCGTGAACCCGTCGAGCGACCAGGCCAGCACCGTCCGCTGCTGACCGGGGAGGGAGGCGAGCAGGTCGATGAGACCGGCGTGCTGCTCGACCAGCGCGCCCAGCTTCTCGTCGTCCCGCGGGTCGCCGGCGAGCGTCCAGTCCGCGCGCAGGTCGCCCGCCGCGTCGAGCAGCCGCCCGGCGACCCGGCGCACCCAGGCGCGCGGGTCCTCGAGGGTCGGCCACGCCTCCAGCGCGTGCAGCATCGCCTCGGCGGCGACGTCACGCGCGTTCTCGGCCTCGAAACCGGCCTTGCACAGGAACGCCACCAGCGGCGGGAAGTCGGCGCGGAAGAACGCGTCGAACTCGTCGTGACCGCACACGGACCCCTCACCGCCCCTCGCCTCCACAGGAACAGGAGCGGTGAGGTGACCGCTACGTGTAACGATCCGGTCAAGACTGCCCGAGAGGAGTAATGCACTGCTCCGGATCGGTGACGCGATGTGACGAATGGGCGCGGTGGATCTTGGGTACCCCCACGGACGCGAGGCCGCGAACGGTGAGTTCCGGTCACCGCCGCGGCCCGGACGGAGGTGCCGCGGCGCGGGCCCGCCGGGTGGAGATCTCCGCCGGGGCCTGGTGCGGGTTCGGTCCGCGCCCGGACCGGAAAGCCTTGCCGGGTGCGGGAAGCCGGGCCCGCCGTCCGCACGGGCGGAAGCGGTCGGCGGGGACGGGCCGGTGGTGCTCGGCCGGGTGCCGCCGGCGCGAGATCTCGCCGATCGAGTGACGTGATCAACATCGAGATCCGGGGAAGAAAGGCGTACTCTCATGTGTTGCAGTCTTGGTTGCCCGGAGGGTGAGCCGGGGACCGAAGCCAAAACCCCCTTGACCCAGGCGGATTCGCTCGCGCGCCCGCCGCGGTCAAGTCGGTTGACGCGCCCTGACAATGGAAAACAGTAAGAGCTGAGGGAGGTGAACGAAGGAAATGGAAGCCACGATGACGGGCTGGGCGGAACTCGCGGCCTGCAAGGACGAGGACCCGGAACTGTTCTTCCCGATCTCCGAGGTCGGCCCCGGTGGTCGCCAGACGGCGCAGGCGAAGGCCGTGTGCGCGCGCTGCCCGGTGCGCGCCGAGTGCCTCGGCTACGCGCTCGACAACGGCCTCGACCACGGCGTCTTCGGCGGCACCACCGCGGAGGACCGCCGCCGGCTGGTGCGCAGCGCGCCGCAACGGCATCGAGCTGCTTGACCGCCGCCCGGTGACCTCTTCCCGGCGGCCTGGAGCAAAAAACACGAATCCGGAGAAAATCGATTCCGGGACGTCGTGTGCCCGGGTGGGTGATTCCGAGTGAGTCACCCACTCGGGCTTTTTCACGCCGTTCGCACTCGCGTATTGACCGCGCCCATTCCGCGTTCGTGCCCGGGCTCCCCGGCGATCGTGCTCAGTCCACCCAGGTTTCCGGCAGCCCCCACGCCGCCGCCCGGACCGACTCGAACGCGGCCATCGCGGTGATCAGCCCGTCCTCGACCGTGAGCAGGCTGACCCCGAACCACCGGAAGTCGTCCTCGCCGGGCCGCCGCAGGTAGGTCGCCACCGCCGGCTGGCGGTTGGCGCGGGTCGGGCGCATCCGGAACCGCCCGACGCAGTGCGGTGACGCCGGGTCCAAGGACAGCGACAGCGCGCGGACGATCGAGTCGCGGCTGCCGAACCACAGCGTGTACGGCGGCATGATCGCTTCGGCGTCTTCGTGCAGCAGCCGGGCCACCGCGCCGGGGTCGCCCTGTTCGTAGGCGGCGATGAACTTCTTGAGCAGTGCGCTTTCCGCGGCCGTCGGGGTGCCCGCGGTCCAGTCGGCACGGCGCGCGGGCAGCCGTTCACGCAGGGTCGCGCGGGCCCGCTGGAGCGCGCTGTTCGCCGACGCGACGCTCGTCTTCAGCAGCTCCGCCGTCTCCTTCGCCGACCAGCCCAGCACGTCCCGCAGGACCAGCGCCGCCCGCTGCCGCGGCGGCAGGTGCTGCAGCGCCGCGAGGTAGGCCAGCTCGACGGTCTCCCGCTCGACGACGACGGCGTCCGGGCCCGGCTCGTCCAGGAGCCGGTCGGGGTAGGGCTCGAGCCACGGCAGGTCGGCGGCGGCGATCGGCCCGGCCGGCTCACCGGGCGGCCCCAGCTGGTCGGGCAGCACCCGCCGCGGCCGCTTGGCGAGCACGTCGAGGCAGGCGTTCGTCGCGATCCGGTACAGCCAGGTGCGCACGCTCGCCCGGCCCTCGAAGCCGGCACGGGCCTTCCACGCCCGCAGGAACGTCTCCTGCGCCAGGTCCTCGGCGTCACCCAGCGAGCCGAGCATCCGGTAGCAGTGCACCTGGATCTCCCGCCGGTGCCGCTCGACGACGGTCTCGAAGTCCGCTGCGTGACCCACCCCGGCACGCTAGCGCAGTCCCGGCTGGAAGACTGCTCCCGTGAGCGGAACGGTGCTGGTGCTCGGCGGACGCAGTGAGATCGGGCTGGCCGTGGCGGTGCGCCTGGCCGGCGACGCGCGGCGGGTCGTGCTGGCCGCGCGGCCGGGCACGGACCTGGCCGGGCCGGTCGCCACCCTGCGCGAAGCCGGTGCGGCCGAGGTCGAGACCACCGAGTTCGACGCCGACGACCTCACCGCGCACGGTCCGTTCCTGGAGCGGGTCGCCGCCGAGCACGGGCCGCTTGACGTCGTGGTCCTCGCCTTCGGGATCCTCGGCGACCAGGAGCGGGCCGAAAAGGACGCCGCGCACGCCGCCGCAATCGTGCACACGGACTACGTCGCCCAGGTCGGGATCCTGACGCACGCGGCGAACCTGTTGCGCGCCCAGGGGCGCGGCAGCCTCGTCGTGTTCTCCTCCGTCGCCGGGGTGCGCGTGCGCCGCGCCAACTACGTCTACGGCTCGGCGAAGGCCGGTTTGGACGGCTTCGCGAGCGGCCTCTCCGACGCCCTCCATGGTTCAGGTGTCCACTTGCTCCTCGTCCGTCCCGGCTTCGTGATCGGCCGGATGACCGAGGGCATGGCCCCGGCGCCGTTCTCGAGCACCCCGGACCAGGTCGCCGACGCGACGGTCGCCGCGCTGCGCCGTGGCCGCGGGGTCGTCTGGGTGCCCGGTGTACTCCGTCCGGTTTTCTTCGGGATGCGCTTGCTGCCGCGCGCGATCTGGCGCCGGATGCCGCGCTAGGGTGCGGCTGTGGCCACGGCCACAGTACGGATCCGTGTGCGTGCCGGTACTTTCCGTCGCGAAAGCGGCCGATCGGCTCGATCTCGCTCGGCCGATCGGGCAGCGTCACAAGTTTTCGACAACTTTCTCAGGGTATTCCCAGCTAACGCGGTGATCCTCGAACGAGGGGCCGGAGGTTCACCAGAGGGAAGCAAGGGGAAGTGTCGTGCTGTTGTCGTCGCGGGGGCGCCGTATCGGGGTGCGGGTCGCGCTCGGCGTCGTGTCGACGCTGGTGCTCGCCGCCACCGGCTACGCGTGGACGCAGCTGAGCAAGCTGGACAACGGCATCGTCACCGCCGACGTCATCCCGCCCGCCGCGCAGATCGACGGCAGTGAGACGGTTCCGGGGGAGCCGCTCAAGGTCGCCCAGAACATCCTGCTCGTCGGGATCGACGCGCGGACCGACGCGTACGGCAACCCGTTGCCGCAGAACGTGCTCGACGCGTTGCACGCCGGAAGCGGGGACGACGGCGGCGACACCACCGACACGATGATCGTGGTGCACATCCCGGCCGGCGGCGCCGCGGCCACCGCCGTCTCGATCCCGCGTGACTCCTATGTGGACATCGCGGGCGGCTACGGCAAGCACAAGATCAACTCGGCGTACAGCCGCGGCAAGAACGCCGCGATGTCCGGGTTGCGCGCGCAAGGGCTGAGCGGCCCGCAGCTGGAGGTCGCGGCGAACGCGGCCGGCGCGAAGACCACCATCCAGACCATCGAGAAGTTCACCGGCCTGACGATCAACCACTACGCGGCCATCAACCTGGCGGGGTTCGACGCGCTGTCCCAAGCCGTCGGCGGGGTCGAGGTCTGCCTCAAGGAACCGGTGCACGACACCTACTCCGGCGCGGACTTCGCGGCCGGCCCGCAGACGCTGTCCGGGGCGCAGGCGCTCGCCTTCGTCCGGCAGCGCCACGGCCTGCTCAACGGTGACCTCGACCGGATCGCGCGGCAGCAGGCGTTCCTGTCCGGGATGGCCAAGAAGGTGCTGAACGCGGGCACGTTCACCGACGTGTCGAAGCTGAACTCGCTGGTCAGCGCGGTGCAGGGTGCGGTGGTCCTGGACAAGGGCTGGGACGTGCTGAGCTTCGCGCAGCAGCTGCGCGGGATGACCTCGGGCGCCATCGGGTTCGTCACGATCCCGGTGCAGAGCCTGTCGCTGCAGACGCCGTCCGACGGCGACGCGGTGAAGGTCGACCCGGCGCAGGTCCAGCAGTTCGTGCGCACGGCGATCAGCACCCCGGCGGTGCAGGCTTCGGGCGACGACACCCCTGGCGGGGTCAAGCCGGTCGCGGCGACCACCACGAAGACACCGTCCGCGGGCACTTCGAACACTTCGGACACCCCGGGCAGCAAGCAGCCGGCGACCTCGACGGCCGCCGGCTGCGTGAACTGACTGCTTACACGAACGCGCTCTGCCCGGTGATCGCCTTGCCGACGATCAGGGTGTTCATCTCGCGCGTGCCCTCGAAGGAGTAGATCGCTTCGGCGTCGGCGAAGAACCGCGCGACGTCGTACCCGAGCACGATCCCGTTGCCCCCGAAGATCTCCCGGCTCCAGGCGACGACCTCACGCATCCGCGAGGTGACGAACGCCTTGGCCAGCGACGAGTGCTCGTCCTTGAAGATCCCGGCGTCCTGCAGGCGGGCGAGCTGCACGAGCATGCCCCACGACGCCGTGATGTTGCCGAGGCTCTTCACGAGCAGGTCCTGCACCAGCTGGAACCGCGCGATCGGGCGGCCGAACTGCCGGCGCTCCTGGGCGTAAGCGAGCGCGGCTTCGTAGGCGCCGATCATCACGCCGAGCGCCTGCCACGCGACGCCACCGCGGGTGGCGCGCAGGATCTCCGCGACGTCGCGGAAGCCGTTGATGCCCTGCAGGCGGTTCGCCTCCGGCACCCGGACGTCGGTCAGGGTGATCTCGGCGTTCTCGACGATCCGGAACGCGGTCTTGCCCTGGATCTTCTCGGGGACGAAGCCCGGCATGTCCTTCTCGACGACAAAACCCTTGACGTGGTTGTCGTCGACGTCGCGCGCCCACACCACGACGTAGTCGGCGAAGGTCGCGTTGCCGATCCACTTCTTGGCGCCGTTGAGGATCCAGCTGTCGCCGTCCTTCTTGGCCGTGGTGCGCATGCCACCGGCCACGTCGGACCCGCCGAGCGGTTCGGTCATCGCGAACGCGCCGATCTTGTCCATGGCCGCCATCTCCGGGAGCCAGCGGTCACGCTGCTCCTGGCTCCCGCCACTGTAGATGGAGTACATCGCGAGTCCGTTGTGGACACCGAAGAACGTCGCGACGGACGCGTCGGTGCGGCTCATCTCCATGGCCATCATGCCGGTGAGCAGGTGGCTGACCGCGGGCTTGTGCTCGCCGTAACCCTCGTAGGGCAGGCCGGCGAGGCCGCTTTCGCGGAACATCCCGATCAGTTCCTTCGGGAAGGTCCCGGCTTCCCAGTTCTCGTTCACCAGCGGCTTGACCTCGTGGGTCATGAACTCGCGCGCCTGGACGAGCAGCTTGCGCTCGTCGTCCGGCAGCAGCGCCTCGAAGTCGTAGAAGTCGGCGGTGAGCTTGTCCTTCAGCGGTTCCATGTCAGTTCTCCTCCACTGCGTTCAGTACTGCGAGCTGCTTGCGGTCGCGCGTCTCGGCGAGTTCCGAGTACGTGGAGGAGCCGTAAGCCTTTTCGACGGCTTCGATCAGCCGTTCCTGCTCTTCCGAGCTCTGGCTGGGGGTGCCCAGCCCGGCCCACATCTTCTTCATGGACTTGCCGATGTGCTCGGCCATGTGCCGGTAGCCGCCGGGGCCACCCCCGAGGTGCGAACCGAGGAACGGCCCGACCGTCGCCCAGCGGATGCCGAGCGAGCTGGTGATCACCTTGTCCAGGTCTTCCGGCGTCACGACACCCTGCTCGACGAGGTAGATCGCCTCGCGGCTCAGCGCGTTCTGCAGGCGGTTGCCGACGAACCCGGGGATCTCCTTGCGCTCCACGACCGGCGTCCGGCCGAGCGCGGTGTAGAACTCGACCGCCCTTGCCACCGACTCCTCGCTCGTGCGCTCGCCGGGGACGACCTCGACCAGCGGGATCAGGTGCGGCGGGTTGAACGGGTGTCCGATGAGGACCCGGCTCGCGTCCGCCAGCTCGGCGGTGAACGCCGTGGACGGGATCGCGCTCGACGAGCTCAGCAGCAACGCGTGCCGCGGCGCTTCCTTCTCCAGCTTCGCGAACAAGTCCTTTTTGAACTCGACGCTCTCGGGTCCGTTCTCCTGCACGACATCCGCGTCTCGCACGGCTTCGGTGACGTCGGCGGCGAGGTGGACCCGGCTCGCCAGGTCCTCGGCCGTGGCGCCGAGGTGCGGGGCGAACTTCGCCAGCGCGTCGGCGACGGCGTCGGCGAGGTCGGGGCGGGGGTCGGTGACCCGGACGGTCAGGCCGTGGTGGGCGAACAGCGCCGTCCAGGACAGGCCGATGGTGCCCGCGCCGATGACTGCCGCATTCTTCATGACCGGACTCCCTTCAGGTAGTCGAAGACCGGCTTGACGGGAGCGAGTGTCAGGTCGGTGAGGATGTGGCTGGCGGAGACGACCTCCAGCACCGGCAGGTCGGCCAGCGGGGCCAGGACGTGCTGGAACAGCTGCAGCCGCGCGGGGCCGGTGTAGGCCTCCTTGACCACGACGTCGGTGATCTCGGTGCGGACCAGTTCCTGCACCCGCGGCGCGCCGTCGTACCCCGGTATGGTCTTGAGCATGAACGTCGGGACGGTGATCTGGCGTTCGGCCTCGCGGGCGTCCAGCTCGTGGTGCTTGTAGCCCATGGTCGCGGTCGCCACCCGGAGCGTCCCGTAGTCGAGCGTGCCCACCAGGACACCGTTGTCGACATACAGACTCGGGCTGCCGACGGTCTTCGGGTAGGCGCTGACCTCACGCCCGGACGCCGTCGCCGGGAAGTTGTCGAGGTACATCGCGTGCAGGTATTCACCGCGTTCGCCGTCGAGGCTGACCTCGATCGCCTGGCCGGACTCGGTGTACGGGCCGTAGCCGGAGACGTCGCCCATCTTCATGACCTCGAAGCGCACCAACGGTTCTTCGACCCGCAGCGGCTCCGGGACGACGGCGCGCAGGGCGTCGGCGTCGGTGCGGTAGACGATGTTCAGGTACTCGCGGTTGGTGAACCTCGGGACCACGGGCGCGAACGCCGGTGCGGTCAGGGGAGTGGTCACGTGCTGCCGGACTTCTTCGATCTTCATTCGCCTGTCCACTTCGGAGCGCGGCGCTCGGCGAAGGCGGTCATGCCCTCGCGGACGTCGTGGGACTGCATCAGTTTCTTGACTTCTTCGCGTTGGGTGGTCGCGGGATCCGCGGCCCGCACGATCTTCTTGACGGCGGCGAGCGCCAGGGGCGCGTTCTCCGCCAGCTTCTCGGCCAGCTGCAGCGCGACGGCGGCGGCGTCGCCGTTCGGCGTCACGCGGTTGACCAGGCCCAGCTCACCCGCGCGGCGGCCGGTGACCGGCTCGCCGGTGAGCAGGAACTCCATGGCCAGGTGGTGCGGGATCCGCTTCGGCAGCCGGATCACACCGCCACCCGCGGCGATCAGGCCGCGCTTCACTTCGGGGAGGCCGAACTTCGCGTCTTCACCGGCCACGATCAGGTCGCAGCCGAGAGCGAGCTCGAACCCGCCGCCCATCGCGAACCCTTCGACCGCGGCGATCAGCGGCTTGGCCAGCTCGGCCTCGGTCAGGCCGCCGAACCCGCGTCCCGGGATCTCCGGGGACTCGCCCTTCAGCGCGGCTTTGAGGTCCATGCCGGCGCTGAAGGTGTTTTCGGCGCCGGTCAGGACGCCCGCCCGGAGTGCCGGGTCGGCTTCCAGCTCGTCCAGGGCGGCGGCCAGCTGCGTCGCGACGGCGGCGTTGACCGCGTTGCGGGCCTGCGGCCGGTCGATCGTGATCAGCAGGGTGCTGCCGATCCGCTCGGTGCGCACTTCACTCATGACTTCCACTTCCCAAGACGGAGCTTTCACGTGAAAGCTCCGGTGGTTCAGACCAATTCGGCGAGGACTTCGGCGGTGTCCTGCCCGGCCAGCGGGGCCAGGCGGCGGATCGAGCCGGGCGTCGCGGAGAACTTCACCGGGATGCCGACCGTGCGGATGGTGCCCTCGCTCGGGTGCTCGACGGTGTCGAGCAGGTGGCCGTCGCGGACGTAGGCGTCCTCGTGCGCCCGGTCCAGCTCCAGCACCGGCGCCATCGGGATGCTGTGCTTCGCGCAGACCTCGGCCCACTCGGCGGTGGTCAGCGCCGGGGCGCACGCCGCGATCTCGCCGGTCAGCCACTCGTTGTCGGCGCGGTCGATGGCTTCGCCGTTCACCCGCGGGTCGTCGGCGAGGTCCGGGCGGCCGGCCGCGGCGAAGAAGTCGCGGAAGTTCTTCGGGTTGTAGGGGATGACGCAGGCGAGGCCGTCCTTGGTGCGGACCGCGGCGTGGCCCTTCGTCATCGACAGCGCGAAGCCGGTGGGGCCCTCGGCCGGTTCGTAGGTGTGCCCGGCGAGGTGCTCGACCAGGTTGAACGCGAGCAGCGTGTCGGTCATCGGGATCTCGATCTGCTGGCCCTGGCCGGTCCGGTCGCGGTGCACCAGCGCGGCGAGCACGCTGTAGGTGATGGTCAGCGACGACACCTTGTCGCCGATGATCGTCGGCAGGTAGACCGGCTCGCCGAGCGCGCGGTTGGCGACGTCGACCAGGCCGGAGGAGGCCTGCACGGTCTCGTCGTAGGCGGCGTTGCCGGCCTGTGGGGAGTCGCCGCGGAAGCCCTGCGCGTGGGCGTAGACCAGGCGCGGGTTGCGTTCGGCGACGTCGGCGTAGTTCAGGCCGAGCCGGCTCAGCGCGCCGGGGCGCATGTTGGTGATCAGCACGTCGGCCGTGTCGATCAGCTTGAGCGCCTGCTCGCGCTCGGTCTCGTCCTTGAGGTTGAGGGCGACGCTGCGCTTGTTGCGGTTGACGTTGAGGTTCAGCGGGGTCATGCCCGGCGTGGTGCGGTACTGGCCGACCCGCACGGTGTCCGCGGGCGACTCGATCTTGATCACGTCGGCGCCGAGGTCGCCCAGGATCTGGGCCGCGTACGGGCCCATGACCACGGTCGAGAGGTCGATCACACGCACGCCGTCCAGCGGGCCGGTGGTGATGTCCGTCATCATTCGTCCTTTCGCGCCTTGCTTCGTTGCTCTACTTACGAACGTAGGCGCGGGCGGCGCGAAAGGGAATGATCATGATACGCACAATGGTATGACCGCGGTGGTCATACCATTTGCCTAGGTGGTGATGAGGTCTTTGAAGATGTCTTTCGCGGCTTCGACGAGCTCGTGGAGGTCGCGGTCCCGGCGCCACAGCAGACCGGTGTCCAGCTGGGGCCGGAAGTCGCTGAACGGCAACACGATCACGTTGTCCAGGCGGTAGCCGTGCATCGGGCTCCGGTCGTCCAGCATGGAAATGGAAAAGGCCTCGCCGCTGGAAATGATTTCGGACGTCCCGCCGTAGCCGGTGTTCGTCAGGCGAATGCGTTTCTTGACGCCCAGTTCGCTCAACTGGTGGTCGAGCTGGTCGAAATAGGCGGGGGTGATTTCCCCAGGTGAGGCCACGTACGGGAATTCGGTGAGCTCGGCCAGGCTGACCGAGTCGCGCCCGGCGAAGAGATCCGCGGGGACGACGGCGCCGAGCCGTTCCGACATCACCGGCAGCTGCTCCAGCGCCGGGTCGGTGACCGGCAGCCGGGCCAGGGTGAGCGCGAGCTTGCCGTCGTGGACGCCTTGGACGAGGTCGGCGGTGGTGCCGGGCCAGCGTTTGAGCTCGTACCGGGCTTTGACCCGCTCGGCGAGGGCGTTGACCCGCTCCCGCAGATCGGGGTGCACCCCGGCGGGCATGCCGAGGAAAACGGTGCTGCGCTGCGGTTTGGTCGCCTCGGCGAGTTTCCAGGGAATGGCGCCGACCTGCTCGAGGACGTCCCGAGCCAGCGGCAGCAGAGCGGCCCCGGCGGCGGTGAGCGTGACGTGGTGGGTGCTGCGGTCGAAGAGCTGCTGCCCCAGTTCGTGCTCGAGGTCCTTGATCCGCTGGCTGAGCGGAGAGGCGGCCATGTGCAGCTTCCGGGCCGCGGCGGAAAAGTTCAGCTCCTCGGCGACCGCGACGAAGTAACGCAGGTGCAGCATCTCCATGCCCCGACCCTACGGCCCCCACCGTGTCGTCCACCCAGGTACGCGTGTCGTCCCTTCAATCACGCGTGATGCCCCTTCAGTCACGCGAGATGCCCCGCCAATCACGTGAGTTACGCGCCCAATCACGCGAGTTCCGCCCCTGATCACGCGAGTCCCGTGTACCGGAACGGACGACTCGCGTGCCTGGATGGACGACACGCGTGCCTGGAGGGACGACACGCGTGATCAGGGGGTCGACACGCCGCGGCGGACCAGGGTGAGCAACCGGCCGGGCTCGCCGCCGGACAACGCGATCCCCGTGGCGAGCAGGAGCAGATCCAGCTCGGTCACGTCGGACGCCACCGCACCGGCGGCCCGGGCGCGGCCGAGCAACGCGGCGGCGGTCGTGTTCATCGCCGCGTGCCAACCGGCGAACAGGCTCTCGTGCTCACCCGCCGGACCGGCCAGCGAGAGCGCAAGATCACGCTTGGTCCGCACATGCTCGACGAACAACCCGAGCCACGCGAAGAGCGCTTCGTCGGGGTTGTCGGCTTCGAGGTCCGCGCGGCTTCGCAGCTCCGCGACTTCGTCGGCGTACACGGCGACGACCAGCTCACGCCGGTTCGGGAAGTGCCGGTACAGCGTGGCGTTGCCGACGCCGGCGCGGCGGGCGATGCGGTCGAGCGGCGCGTCCGGCCCGTCCTCGGCGAAGACCTCCCGCGCCGCGGCGAGCACGAGCGCCTGGTTGTCCCGCGCGTCCGACCTGCGGGCTCGTGCGGTCATGCTGCTCCCTTGCCAAGTGGGGACATCCCCGTTTAGCGTAGCCGGACCGTAACCGGGGATGTCCCCACTTAAGGAGTGAGCATGGACGCCGCCGAGGTCCACCGCCGGCTGATCGCGTTGACGCCGTTCACCGCGGAGAGCGTCGCCGAAGGCCTGCGCTACATCGACCCCCACGTGATCGACCACCGCGGCGGCGCGGGCGGCGACCACCACGGCATCGACGCCTGGCGCGCGAAGTGGGAGGCCATGCTCGGCGGCGAGTTCTTCGCCGGCTTCCGCGACGTCGGCGTGCGGGTCGAGCAGAACGTCGCCGACGGCGAGTTCTCGGTCAACCGCTACACGAGCACCGGCACGCAGCTCTCGACCGGCCGCAGTTACGCCGTGACCAGCATGGACATGATCCGCGTCCGCGACGGCCGGGTGGTCGAGCACTGGGCCGTGATGGATGTGACGGATCGCGCGGCCCAGCTCAGCCCGGAGGGAGAGACGCCGACAGCGGGAAGGTGATCGTGAACGCCGCCCCGCCCTCCGGCGCCGGGCCCGCGGTCAGATTCCCACCCATCCGGGTGACCAGGCCGTGGACCAGGGCGAGCCCGATGCCCGACCCGACCGGACGGCGGTCGCGGTAGCGCGCGTTCAGCACCCCGCGCTCGAACGCCACCGGGTAGTCCTCCGGCGCCAGGCCGGGACCGCCGTCGCGAACCGACAGCAACGCCGAAGAACCGGACACCGTCAGCGAAAACACCATCGGCGCCCCGGCCGGCGTGACGCGCAGCGCGTTCTCCGCCAGCCCGTCGACCACCTGACGCAGCCGCCGCGCGTCCGCCGGCACCGGCACCGGGCCCGGAACCGCCGACACCGACAGCCGCACGTTCTCCCTCGCGCACCGCAGCTGCCAGACCTCGGCGCAGTCGCGCACCAGCGCGCTCAGGTCCAGCGACGCGACGTCCAGCCGGAACTCGTCGGCCCCCAGCCGCGCCAGCTCCAGCAGGTCCGAGACCAGCCGCTCCAGCCGCGCGGCCTCCCGCTGGATCGTCTGCCCGGCCCGGACGGCGTCGTCGCCCGACGCGACGCCGTCCGCGATCGCCTCCGCGAACCCCGTCACGGCGGTCAGCGGCGTCCGCAGCTCGTGCGACACCGACAGCAGGAAATCCCGCTGCCGCGCTTCACTCACCGCCAGTGCGTCGGCGAGCGAGTTCAGCGACCCGGCGACCTCGGCCACCTCGCGCGGCCCTTCCACCGGCACCCGGACGTCACGCCGTCCGGCCCGCAGCGAGCCCGCGGCCAGCGCGGCCCGGCGCAGCGGACGCCCCAGCAGCCGACCCGAGACGAAGCCGGCCAGCGCCGCGACCAGCAGCCCGATGCCCAGCGCCAGGGCGATGCTGCGCACCAAAGCGCGTTGCGTCGCTTCGGCGTTGCGCGCGGGCAGGACCAGCGCGAACGCCGCCCCGCGCGTGCCGACCACCCGCGTCTCGACGAGGTACTGCGAACCCGCGACCGTGACGCGCCCCGAGTGGTTCGCGCCGAGCCCGAGCTTCCCCGCGGCCTGCACGGCGGTGCCCTCGCCTGCAGCCTGCCCGCCCGCGCGGCGCACGACCACCGAAATCCCTTGCCCGCGCACGACGTCGGCCACCTTGCCGACGCCCAGCCGGTTCCCGATGCCGGTCTCGTCGAGCTGCGTCGCGACGACGTCGGCCTGCGCGGAAAGCGACGACTGCAGCACGTTGTCCGCCGTCGTCCGGATCAGCCGGGCCGCGACGAGCCCGGCCACGATCACCGCCACCCCGGCGACGGCGAGGCACACCAGCGTGATCCGCCCGGCGAGCGTTCCCCTCATGCCGGGTCCGCCGCGTAACCGATGCCGCGCACCGTCCGAATCGGACTCGACGCGCCCAGTTTCGCCCGCAGCTGCGCGACATGGACGTCGACCGTCCGTGTGCCCGCGGCCGCGGCGTACCCCCAGACGGCGCTCAGCAGCTGGTCACGCGAAAGCACCTGCCCGGGGTGCCGGAGCAGGTGCGTGAGGAGGTCGAACTCGGTGGACGTCAGCGAGACTTCGACGTCGCCCGCCCAGGCCCGGCGGCTGGTGAGGTCGACCCGCGCGCCTCCGACGGTCAACGTCGAGGCGGCCGGAGTCGCCCCCGAAGCGCGGCGCAGCACGGTCCGGACACGGGCCGCCAGTTCTCGCGGGCTGAACGGCTTGGTGAGGTAGTCGTCCGCGCCGATCTCCAGGCCCAGCAGGCGGTCCAGCTCGTCGTCGCGGGCGGTGACGAACAGCACCGGCGTCCAGTCCCCGGCCGCACGCAGGGTTTTGCAGATCTCGATACCGTCCATTCCGGACAGTCCGATGTCGAGCACGATCGCCACCGGCTTGAGCCGTCGGACGGCGTCGAGTGCCCGCCCGCCGTCCGCCTCGACGTGCACGCCGAAGCCGTCGCGCTTGAGGTACAGCGCCGCCAGCTCGGCGATCGCGGCCTCGTCCTCGACCACGAGGACGAGGCCACGCCCCGGTGACCCCATGCCTGCTCCCGTCTCCGCCGTCACTTCCGGGGAGACGCTAGCCGGTCAGGGGGAGCCATCGCTGTTCATGTCGGACTCGACGCCGTTGAGTGTCGACTCGATGCCGCTCAGTTCCGACGACGCCGGGGACGACCCGGAGTCCGTCGGGCCCATCAGGTTGTCGCGGCAGGCCGAGCAGCCGAGCGTGATGAGCGCGGCGGCCCCGACCGCTGCCGCGATCCTCGCCGCCCTCACTTGCTCGGCGCCGGCGCCGCCGGCTTGCAGTGCGCGGTCGCGAAGGCGTCGAGCTTCTGCTTCGCCGTGTTCAGCTCGCCGACCTTGCCCTGGCGCTTGGCGGCGCGGTCGTCGAGCTTCTTGGCGCGGTCCTCGTGGCCCGCGGTGCGCTGGTCCTGCGCCCGGGCCTTGAGGTTGGCGACCGAGCCGGTGACCTCGGCGCCGCCGTTGATCCGCTTCTGCAGGTTCTCGGCCCTCTTCTGCAGCTTCGGCACCCAGTCGCCACAGACCTGCTGCGACTCCTCGGGGCTGAGCGTGATCGGCGCGACCGGCACCGGCGACGTGGTCTGGGCGGAGGCCAGCGGCGCCGCCACCAGCAGGCAGGCCGCACTCCCGCAGCCCGCGAGCGCCAGCCGCGTCCAGGTGGTTCCTCGCATCGTGTCTCCTCGTGTTCGGTTACGAGGAGAACTCTGGCCGGATGGTGTTCGGAGGGCGTCCGCCTAGTGTTCGGGCTTTGTAAGGCCGAGGGTGACCGACGTCCGCGCGAGGTCGAACGTCAGCGTGTCGCCCAACGCGGGCAGCGCCGGGTCGAACAGCTGGCCGTCCGTGCCGCCGAGCAGCAGGCCGAGCCGGTGCCCGGCCGGCACGACGTGGTCGAGCGCGGTCAGCGTGAACGTCATCGGGTACGCCCGGCCCGGCACGAGCGGCTCGCCGTGCCGCAGCGACGCGTGGTGCCCGAGGTCCGCCCAGCCCGCGGCGACGATCTGATGGTCGACGGGGACGAGGTCGGTGGTGGTGTCCAGGAAGCACGCGCTGTCGCCCGGGAAACTCACGCCCCAGCACGACTTCGTGGTCAGGTTCTTGATCCCGCTGCCGTAGTTGGCGGTGTTCCGGACGGTGGCCGGGCCGTAGTCGACGAGCGCGACCCCGAGCCGCGCGGCGGTCTTGTCCGACGACGCGGTGATGGTCACCGACGGCGAGCCGGCGATCCGCACCGGCGCCGTCAGGGGAGCGCCGGTGAACACCGCGGCCGACACACCGGCCGCCCACTGCTCCCGGCCGGTCGCCGGGTCGTCGACGACGGTCGCGGTGCCGGAGCCGCGGCGGCCCAGCGTCCCGTCGCTCGAGGGCCGGAAGGTCGCCGACGCGGTCGCGGGCGGCCAGCTCCGGACGTCGGTCCACCGGTCGGGCGCGGTTTCGAGGTGCACGGCGGGCTCGTGCTCGACGCCGTTGCGGACCCCGAGCAGCCAGCGGTCGAACCAGCGGCCCAGGGTCTCGACCCACTGCGCGCGCTGCAGGTCGAACGGGTCGACGTGCCCGGCCTGGCTCAGCCACGCCTTGCGCGGGACGCCGGCGCGGCCGAGCGCGTCCCACCAGTCCGCGAACTGGTTCGGCGCGACCGCGCCGTCGCCGAACCCCTGTGCCAGGAAGACACTCGCGCGCACCTGGGTGGCCTTCGGGACGTAGTTCACGCTCTGCCAGTAGGCGTTGTAGTCGCCGTTCGTGCCCGCGCGCGCCTTGATGTCCGCCTCGAACGGCTTGCACAGCTCGGCCGCGCGGTCGTTGTAGGTGAACGCCGAGCCGGTGTTCTCCGGCGTGGCCAGGGGTGCGCCGTTCGCGACGAGCTGGGCGTAGTTGTTCGCAACACCCTCGATCGGCACGACGGTCTTGAGCCCCGCGATGCCGGACGCGGCCATGCCGATCGCGGTGGCGCCGTCCTGGGACTTGCCGATCGCGCCGACGGCGCCGGTGGCCCAGTCCGCCTTCACCGGGTGCCCGCCCTCGGGCGCGTCGAAGGCCTTCGCCCGGCCGTTGAGCCAGTTCACGACGGCGTTGCCGTTCTCGACGTCGTCGAAGCAGCCCGAGGAGCGGTTCGTGCCACCGACGTCGGCGAGCACCACCGCGTACCCGCGCGGCACGAAGTAGTTGTCGAGGAACAGCGGGAACTGCTGCGGTGTGCCGTCCGGCGCGTAGGTCTTCTTCTGCGACTCGTTGCCGCGGCCGCAGCACGCGTAGTACGGGCTGACGTCGAGGATCACCGGGACGCGCCCGCGCGCGGCGGGCCGGATGACGTCGGCGGCGACGCGGTCGGGCCGGCCGTCGTGGTCGTGGTCGGTGCCGGTTTCGACCCACGCCGTCTCGCGGACGGGCTCGCCTCCGGCGGCGGACGCGACCGGGGTCAGCCCGGTCGTGAGGAGAAGTGCGGCCAAGAACCCCAGTGTCAGACGCATGCCGCCAGTATCACTTCTCGTACGTCGCCAGGAAACGCGCCATGGCGGCGTCGACGGCCTCGCGGTCGCCGGTCGTGACGAGGTCGAGCAGCAGCCCGCGCGCAACGGCGAGGCCGAGCCGGGCGTGGGCGGCGCGGTCGGCTTCGGGGACGCCGTACCGCGCGAGCAGGGCTTCGATCGGGCCCAGCCAGTCCTCGACGACGCCGTCGAGGAACTCGGTCGTGCCGGGGGTGCCGCCCAGGGCCTGGCCGTAGAGCTGGAAGAACAGCTTTTCGTTGGCGCGCAGGTCGTCGGCGGTCAGGCGCCGCCAGAACTCACGGCCGTCACCGGCGTCGGCGAGCGCCGCCCGCTGCCGGGCCTCGACCTCGCGCGCGACCGCCGTGAGCAGGCCTTCCTTCGAGCCGAAGTGGTAGATGAGCATGCGGTGGCTGGTGCCGAGGTCCGCCGCGAGCGCGCGCAGGCTCTTGCCCGCGCCGCCGTGGTGGGCGATGTGGTCGATCGCCGCGTCGAGCAGCTTCGCGCGCGGGCTTGTGTCGATCATGTACCAGATGGTACACGTACCAAATGGTACAACGCATTTCCGTGCGCGGCCGGACGTCCGCGCCCGCCGACACCGTGTACGCCCTGCTCCGGGACGGCGCGAGCTGGCCCGAGTGGTCACCGCTCGGGTCGTTCGAGCTGGTCGGCGAGGGGGAGGACGAGCCGGAAGGCCTCGGCGCGGTCCGGCTGTTCCGCACCGGGCGCACCCGCTCGTACGAGAAGATCGTCGCGCTGGACCCCGGCCGGCGGTTCGGGTACTCGCTCGAGCACGGCCTGCCGCTGCGGGACTACGTCGCCTATGTGGACCTCTCACCGGCCGACGGCGGCACCGAGATCCACTGGCACTCGACGTTCACCGCGAAGATCCCCGGCACCGGCTGGTTCTACCGGCGGTTCCTGGGGGTGTTCATCAAGCGGGTGGTGGCCGGGCTGGTCGCCGCGACGGACGCGCGCGTCGCCCCATAAAGTAGGTCCATGTCAGCGCCACGACGAGGATCGACCGGCCGCACGCAGGAGGAACGCAGCGCGGCGATGCGCGTCCGGCTGCTCGACGCGACGATCGACTGCCTCGTCGAGTACGGCTACGCGGGCACGACGACCACCCGCGTCGCGGACCGCGCCGGCGTCACGCGCGGCGCGCAGGTGCACCACTTCCCGACGAAGGCCGACCTCGTGACGTCGGCGATCCGGCACCTGGCGGAGAAGCGCACCGAGGTCGCGATGGCCGAGCTCGACCGGCTGCGCGCGTCCAGCGACCCGGTCGGCGACGCGTTGCAGCTGATGTGGGAGATGCACCAGGGGCCGGTGTTCTCGGCGACGGTCGAGCTGTGGGTCGCCTCGCGCACGGACCCGGAGCTGCGCCGTCAGATGGCCGAGGTCGAGCCGATCGCGACGTCGAGCCTCGTGGAGTTCGGCAAGGCTCTGCTGCCGGAGCACGCGGCGCACCACGAGTTCCTGCACGCGGTGTACACGGCGATGGACGTGGTGCGCGGCATCCTCATCGCGAGCTGGGCCACCCGCGACCAGGAGGAGCTGGAGGCCCGCTGGGAGCGCGGCCGCCGTCACCTGCGGATCCTGTTCACGACGTTGATGGCCGCCACCGCCTGAACGGCGTGTTACTCTCTCCGGGAGAGTGAGGAGGCTCGCCGTGTGGCCGGACCCGTACGACCGCAACTGCCCGACCCGCCAGCTGCTCGACCGCATCGGCGACCAGTGGACGGTCCTGATCGTCGGAGCCCTGAAGGACGGCCCCCTGCGGTTCACGGAGATCGGGCGGCGGGTGGACGGCATCTCGCAGAAGGTGCTCACCCAGACGCTGCGGAGCCTGGTGCGCGACGGGATCTTGACGCGGACGGCGTACCCGACGATCCCGCCGAAGGTCGAGTACGAGCTGACTTCCCTGGGGCGCAACCTTTCGGAGCCGCTCGAGGTGCTGGACCAGTGGGCGAGGCAGCACATGACGGCGGTGCAGGAGTCGCGTGAGGCCTACGACGCGGAGCACACTCCCGCATCGGCCTGACTTTGGACAGCTCAAGGACAGTTCACGACTGAAGTTCCCTCCGGAACCCGCTCCGGAGACACTGTGGAGAACGGCTCCACGGCTCCGGGGAGGGAATCCATGGCGTCCGCTTTCGCTGTGCTCAACGAGACCGTGCCCGCGCCGGGCTGGGCGCTCGTCGGCGGCACCGCGCTGCTCGCGGCCGCGGTGTCGGCCACCTCGTTCATCCTCCTGGTCAACGGCAGCAGATTCCTGCTGAATCGCGCGAACGTCCTCGGCACCCTCTTCCACGAAGGCGGCCACGCGCTGGTGAGCATCCTGACCGGCGGCGGCGTCTTCCGCATCGAGATCACCGGTGCGGAGTCCGGCCTCACCTGGCACTGGCAGCCGTCGCCGCTCGCGGGCGTGCTGGCCACGGTGTCCGGCTACGCGATGCCGCCGCTGGCGGGTCTCGGGGCGGCGGCGCTCCTGCACCGCGGCCTCGCTCCGGCCGTGCTGACCCTGACCACCGTCGTGATGCTGTTCATCCTGCTGTTCACCCGGGACGTGCTCAGCGCCGGTGCGGCCGTCGTGGTCGGCGCGATCACTTTCTGCGCGCTGCGCTGGGCGCCGGACCTGCTCAAGAACGGCATCGCGTACGCCGAGGCATGGCTGTTGCTGACCAGTGAGATCGGCGGGCTGGCCGCCATCGTCTCCAACCGATGGCGCGGTGTGTTCGGTGAGCACGCCGACGACGCTGCCTCACTCGCCGAGCGCACCGGAATCCCGGCCCAGGTGTGGATCGCCGCGTGGCTCGCGCTCATCGGCTGGGCGGTGTGGCGCGCCGTCCCCTTGCTGTGGCCTTAGCGGGCCACCAACCCCGCCTCATGCGCCAGCAGCCCCGCCTGAGTCCGGTTCGCACAGTCCAGCTTCACGAGCATCCGCGACACATAACTCTTCACCGTCGCCTCAGCCAGATGCAACCGCACGGCGATGTCCGCATTGGACAGTCCCTCGCCGAGGCACGCCAGCACATCCCGCTCCCGTTCCGTCAACCCGGCCGTCCGCCGCCGCGCGTCGTCGGACCGCTCGCGTCCGTCCGAAGACAACGCCACCAGCCGGCGCGCGGCCGACGGGGACAGCACCGTGTGCCCGTCCGCCGCCACGCGGACCAGGCCGATCAGGTCCTCCGGTGGGGTCGACTTCACCAGGAACCCCGCCGCGCCCGCGCGCAACGCGCGGATCACGTACGTGTCCGCGTCGAACGTCGTCAGCGCCACCACCGCCGGGGGATCCGGGAGCTCGACGATGCGCGCGATCGCCGTCAGGCCGTCGACACCCGGCATGCGCAGGTCCATCAGCACCACGCGGGGGCGGTGGCGGACCACCGCTTCGACCGCTTCGGCGCCGTCGGAGGCTTGGGCCACCACCTCGATGTCGCCCGCCGAACCCAGGATCGTGCGCAGGTGCGCGCAGACCATCGGCTCGTCATCGACCACGAGCACCGGGATCACTGTGCGTGCCTTCCGCCGTCGGAACGTAGGCGGGCAGTATCGCACCGACGCGGAACCCGCCGCCGGGCGCGGGGCCCGCGTCGAACCGGCCGCCGACCAGCTCGACGCGCTGGCGCAGGGCCGCCAGGCCCGACCCGGAACCGCTGCCCGCCAGCGCCGGGTCCGGCGGCCCGGCCGCCGCGGTGTTGCCCACCGAAACGTCCAGACCACCCGCGTGGTAGCGCAGCGAGACCGCCGCCGACGCGCCCGGCGCGTGCTTGCGGACGTTCGTCAGCGCCTCCTGCACCAGCCGGTACGCGGTGCGCGCGACCGTCGGCGACACCTGCGCCGGGTCGCCGTCCACCACCAGCTCCGTCGCCACCCCGACCGAGCGGGACGCCTCGACCAGCCGCGCCGGGTCGCCCGGCTCCTCCGGGCGCAGCGTCCGCGCGCCGCCGGTTTCCGCGCCGTTGCGCAGGACGCCGACCAGGTCGCGCAGCTCGTCCAGCGCCTGCGCGCCCTCACGCCGGATGTCCTCGGCCGCCGTCCGCACGGACGGCTCGGCCGACGTCACGCCGAGCGCGCCGGCGTGCAGCACCATCAGGCTGAGCCGGTGCGTGACGACGTCGTGCATCTCGCCCGCGAGCCGCCGCCGTTCCTCCGCGCGGGCCTGCTCGGCCAGCAGGTGCTGCTCGCGCTCGGCGCGTTCCGCGCGGTCCCGCAACGACTTGAGCAGCTGCCGCCGCGCCTCGCCGTACAGCCCCAGCATCGCCGGCAACGTCGTGCTGAGCACCGCGAACGGCGTGGTGCTCCAGCTCGGCACCCACGGCCGGGCCGCGATCAGCGTGAGGGCCCCGGCCACCCAGAGCACGGTCCGCCGGTCGAGCACCCGCGCCAGCTGCGTCAGCACGACGGGGGTGATGGTCGGCACCGTCGTCAGGGCCAGCGGGTGCGCGGCCACCAGCAGGCCGGGCGCGAACAGGTCGGACGCCAGCATCGCGACCGCCACCACGACCAGCGACCAGGCCACCTGCAGCGGGAACCGGAAGATCAGCACGAGCGAGAGGTCGCAGGCCACCTGCAGCACCAGGCCGGCCGCCGGGCCGAGCGGCCCGGTCGTGACCTCGCCCAGCGCGTACAGCAGGACGTTCAGCCCCGCGAACGCGAACGCCGCGAGGAACAGCCAGAAGGCGTCCGCGCGGCTCGGCCACAACGGCCTCCGGGTGCTGGTCACGCGGTCACGGTAGCCGCTCGCCGAAGCCGCCGCGCCGGATGCGCAACCAAAGTTGCGGCTGTCGCGCCGGTGCGCAACTTTTGTCGCCGCGACGACCTTCCTTGCCCGGTTACGGCCGGGGGCCCCGATCCGGTGGAGTGGGACCACCACAAGCGAGGGAGGCCATCGTGGTGACTGTCCAAACGCGACCCGCGACGCGGGTGGCGTTCGCCCGTGCCCCGGTCCTGGTGATCGCTGGGCTGGCCGGGCTCGCGCTGCTCCTCACCAGCGGGCGTTACGCCGGCGGGTTCGACGAGCTCTACTTCCTGGTGGCTGGTCGAAATCACCTGAGCTGGGGGTATTTCGACCAGCCACCGCTCATCCCGGCGCTCGCGGCGCTGATGGACTGGCTCGCGCCGGGCTCGCTGGTCGTGCTGCGGCTGCCGATGACGCTCGCCGCGGCCGCCGGGGTCGTCGTCACGGCGCTGATCGCCCGCGAGCTCGGCGGCGGCCGCGCGGCCCAGGCGATGGCGGCGGCGTGTTACGCGACGTCCAGCATCGTCATCGTCAGCCACTGGATCGGGACCTACGTGCTGGACCCGTTCCTGTGGACGGTCGTCGGCTGGCTGCTCGTCCGCTGGACCCGCACCCGCCGCGACGGCCTGCTCGTCTGGGCCGGCGTCGTGACGGCGGTGTCGCTGGAGACGAAGTTCCTGATCCCCGCGCTGTGGGCCGCGGTGCTGCTCGCCGCGCTGGTGTTCGGGCCGCGGGAGCTGCTCCGGCGCCCGAAGCTCTGGCTGGGCGCCGCGATCGCCGTCGCCGCCACCGTGCCGACGCTGGTCTGGCAGGCCACGCACGGCTGGCCGTACACCCACATGAGTGAAGTCGTCGCCGCGGAGTTCCCGGGGTACGGGGCCTGGGTGCGCGACGGGCTGCTCGGCGCTGGCATCGGGGTCGGCGTGCTGGCGCTGCTGTACGGCGTCTGGCGGCTGCTGCGGTCGCCGGAGCTGCGGGCCTACCGGTACCTCGGGGTCGCGCTGGTCCTGGTGGCGCTCGCCGTGGTCGCGACGCAGGGACGGTCCTACTACCTGATGGGCTGTTACGCCGTTCCGTTCGCGGCGGCGGCGACCGAGCTGACCCGGCGGAACCTGGCCGGCTGGTGGAAGGCCGTGGCCTGGCCGGCGTTCGTGTTCTCGGCGGTGGTCACGCTCGTCGCGCTGCCGGTGTGGCCGGCTTCGACGACGCGGACGTCCTTCGGGCCGTTTTCGCTCGGCAGCGCGTTCGCGCAGGGGGAGCTGCCGCAGCAGGAGCTGGCGAAGGCGATCGGGCAGACCTACGCGGCCCTGCCGGCCGAGGCGCGGGCGCGGACCGCGGTGTACGCCGAAATCTACCCGTTCGCGGCGGTGACGGAGTTCTACGGTGCGCCGTACGGCATCCAGCGCGTCTACAGTGGACACCGGGCGTACTGGTACTTCGGCCCGCCGCCGGAGACGGCCGACGCGGTGCTGTTCGCCGGGTTCGACCCGGGGCTGCTGCGGCCGTACTTCGCGCACGAGACGAAGCTGGTCGACGGGCTGGTGTGGGAGTACGACGGGCGGACGGCGCCCTGGTCGCGGATCTGGCCCGCGCTGAAGCGGCAATGAGAAGGAGCGAGATGAGCACGTTGTCCCTGCCCGCCCGGGCCTACCTGCTGGCCTGCGACACCGGGCGTGACCGGCTGCCCGACCGGGAGCGCGTCGCGCTGCTGGTGCGCGCGGCGGCGTTGACCGACCTGGTGCTGCGCGGCCTGGTCGCCGACGGCGACGGGCGGCCGGTGGTCACCGGCGCCGGCGGCACCGGCCACCTGGTGCTCGACGACCTGCTGGCCGAGCTGGCGGCCGACCCGCACCGCAAGTGGCGCGCCTGGGTTCGCCGCGACGCCCGCGAGACGCTGCGGTCGCTGGAAACCCAGCTCGACGCGGCGGGGGTGCTCACGATGCGGACGTCCCGCGTGCTGGGGCTGTTCCCGCGCCGCCGTCCGGTCGTCGCCGACCGCGCCGCGGTGGAGCGGCTGCGTCAGCAGGTGGCGGGGGCGCTGGCGAGTGACGCGCCGGTGCCGTCGGACGTCGCGGCGTTGACGGCGCTGGCCGGGACGGTGGAGCTGGGCACGGTGCTGCCGCGCCGCGAACGGCGGGCACACAAGGAGCGGATCGCGACGCTGGCGGAGCAGACGGGCGCGACGGTCCCGGCCCTGCGCAAGGTGATCCGCGAGCTGAACTCGGCCCGCAGCGCGTCGATCGCGGCGAGCTCCGGCGGCGGTGGCGGCTGACCGCTCCGGCCGACACGCGTGTCTGGACGGACGACACGGCGTGGGCCGGTTCCGGTGACCGAGGGAGGCGAGGGGGCTCCCTCGGTCACCGGCGCACCGCCGTCCGGGTCGCGGTAGTCCACTGTGGACATTTCCTCGGCCTGCGTCGTTCGCTTCGGCGGCCGCCGAAGCGTCGCGGGCCTAGGTTCGAGGGCATGGACGAATTCCGTGCCCTGCACGTCCCCGGGTCCCCGCTGCTGCTGCCGAACGCCTGGGAGTTCGGCGTCGGCGCCTTCCTCGCCGCCCAGGGGTTCCGCGCCCTCGGCACGACCAGCCTCGGGGTGTCGGCCGCGGCGGGGGAGCCCGACGGCGCGCCGTCGACGCGGGACACGACCGTCGCGCTGGCCGCGCGCCTGGCCCGGCTGGACGCGCTCGTCAGCGTCGACATCGCCGACGGTTTCAGCGCGGACCCCGCCGCGGTCGCCGATCTCGCCGAGGAGCTGGCCGGAGCGGGCGCGGTGGGCGTCAACCTCGAAGACGGCCGCGCCGACGGCTCCCTGGCCGCCGTCGACGTCCAGTCCGCGCTGGTCAGGGCGGTGAAGGAGCGCGTGCCGAGCCTCTTCGTCAACGCCCGGGCCGACACGCACTGGGCGGGTGACCGTTCGGTGGCCGAAGCGGAGAAGCGGGCGCGCGCCTACGCGGCGGCGGGCGCGGACGGCGTCTTCGTGCCCGGCCTGGCCGACCCGGCCGACGTCGAGCGGATCGTGGCCGTGGGCCTGCCGGTGAACCTGCTGTTCCTGCCCGGGAAGGTGACGCTCGCCGGGCTGGCGGAGCTGGGCGTCGCGCGGGTCAGCCTGGGGTCGCTGCCGTACCGGATGGCGCTCGCGGCGGCGGCCGGGACGGCGTCGGCGGTGCGGGACGGCCGGGAGCTGCCGCTGAGCCCGCCGAGCTACGCCGACGTCACCGCGCTGCTCCCGTGAATCCGTAATCGGCTTGCCCCGGTCTGCTTCGCTCAGGACATGCACGCCTTCGGAAGCGACTTCGCCGTCCCGCCCGGCTACCTGAACACCCCCAGCGTGGGCGTCCCGCCCGCGCCGGTGGCCGCCGCGGTGGCCGAGTCGGTCGACCGCTGGCGGACCGGCGCGAACCGGCCGGGGGACTTCGACGAGCATGTCGCGCGGTCACGGGCGGGGTTCGCGCGTCTCCTGGGGGTCGACGCCGGGCGGGTCGCGATCGGCGCGTCGGTCTCGCAGCTGGTCGCGAACGTCGCCGCCGCGCTGCCCGCCGGCACCCGCGTGCTCGCCGCCGAAGGCGACTTCACCAGCGTGACCTTCCCGTTCGCGGCGCAGGACGTCTCGATCACCGAAGTGCCCCTCGAGCTGCTGCCCGAGCGGGTCGAGGGGCACGACGTCGTCGCGGTGAGCGTCGTGCAGTCCGCCGACGGCCGGATCGTCGACCTCCCGGCGCTGCGTGCGGCCGCCGAAGCCGCCGGGGCGGCCGTCCTGCTCGACGCGACCCAGGCGGTCGGCTGGCTGCCGCTGGACGTCGCCTGGGCGGACTGGGTCGTCGCGGCGGGGTACAAATGGCTCCTCTCGCCCCGCGGCAGCGCGTGGCTCGCGGTGCGCCCGGACGCCCAGGAGCGCACGCGGCCGGTCGCGGCGAACTGGTACGCGGGGGAGGACCCGTGGACCACGGTCTACGGCCTCCCGCTGCGCCTGGCCCGCGACGCCCGCGCGTTCGACCTCTCGCCGGTCTGGCTCGCTCAGGTCGGCGCCGCGGCAGCGCTGGACTACCTCGGCGAGCTCGACCTCACGCAGGTCAGGGCACACAACACCGGCCTGGCCGACCTGCTGCTGGAGAAGCTCGGGCTGCCGCCGCGCGGCACCGCGATCGTGGCACTCGACGCCGACCCGGAGCGGGTCGCGGCGGCCGGGATCGTCTCGAGCGTGCGGGGCGGCCGGGTGCGCGTCGGATTCCACCTCTACAACACCGCTGACGACGTCGAACGCGTCTTACACGCATTCGAGTGAACGCCGCCGAGCCGGTGAACTACCGTATGGCCCCGTGGTTGGTGCGCATTTCACCCCAGGCCCGTCCGACACGGCCCCGCTGGGCGCGGTTCCCCCGCAGCCCCGCCCGCCGGCGCCGGGCCCGCCGGCGCGTGACACCCGGTCCCTGCTGCTCAGGGGCGCCGGGCTGGTCGCGATCGCCGTCGTCTCCGGCCTGCTCTGGTTCCTGATCCGGCACGACTCGACGCCGGAAGAGCCGGTCGCGCAGCCGCCGGCCAAGAGCACCGGGCAGTACCAGTTCACCAAGGTCGCCGGCCCGGACCGCGTCAACGACTGCACGGCGAAGGCCTACGGCCAGACCCAGAAGTTCTTCCAGGACACGCCGTGCCAGTCGCTGGCCCGCGCGCTGTACACGACGGAGGCCGGCGGCGCGAAGGCGCTGGTGTCGGTGGTCGTGGTGGGGATGCCGGACTCGACGAAGGCGAAGGCGCTCAAGACGCTGACCGACAAGGACGACACCGGCAACGTCACGGACCTGGTGCGGGACAAGACCTACACCGGCGACGGCGCCCCCAGCGTGAGCGGCAAGAACTCGGCCTACTCGTCGAAGGTCGAGGGCACGAGCACGACGATCGTGCTGGCCGACTTCTACGACAAGCACACGGACAAGAACCTGATCGAGAAGATCGCGGACGACGCCCTCCGCCTGTCCGCCGAGCTCCAGGGCTGACCCGCCCCGAGCGCCCCTCGGAGGCGCTCGGGGGCCGGGCTCAGCTCGCCTGGCCCGGCATGGCGATCGCCACCGGCTTCTCGCCCGCCTCGGACCGCCACGGCGTCCCGCGCCGCGAAGCCGCCACCAGCGCGTGCAGCGCCGTGGTCCGCAGCCCCGCGTCGTCGGTGTGGTTCACCACCGCGAGCCAGGCCGACGCGCAGTCCGCCTCGGCCGTCGCGACCACCAGGGCCGCCGACGCCGAGTCCGTCACCGGCTTCTTCGGCACGTACGCCGCCTCAGGAGCCACCGGGGTCGCTCCGGACGCCGCGAGCATCGTCTGCACCAGGTCACGGCGCAGGGCGTGCTCGGCGGCGCCGCTCTTCTCGGCGTCCCCGAAGTCGGCCGGCAGGAACGCGCCGACCAGGCCGTACACCCAGACCGCCGCGTGCTCGGCCGCGAGCGCGACCTGCAGCGGGTCGACGGCCTCGGCGGGCACGGCGCCGCCGGACCCGGTGAGCGCCGGGGCGTCCTCGCCGGGGCCGAGCGCGGGCGCCGTGCGCTGCAGCGCCGCGCAGCCCGCCGCCACCGCCGCGACCAGGCCGGCGCGGTAGCGGGGCAGCCCGCCGACGAGGTCTTCGGCCTGCTTGCGCGCGGTCGCCAGCCGCTCCTTCAGCTCGCTCAGGGCCGCGGGCGCGGGCGGCGGCGCGGCCGACGTCCGGGGCCGGTTGAGCCGGTCCACTTCGGACTTCAGCGCGGCCGCGTGCGCCGCGCGGGCGTCGGCCAGCTGGCCCGCGGCTTCGGCGTCGGCGCCCTTGGCCAGCGCCCGCGCCGCGGCGGCGTCCGCCTCGGCGGCGGCCAGCAGCGGCTGCAGCGGGTCGGGGCTTTCGTCGTAGCCGGGCCCGCACGCGGCCAGGGGGACGGCCAGCGCGGCCAGCGCCCCCGCGCGGAGGGCGGCTCGACGGGTCAGGTCGGTCGGTCTTCCGGTCACGTCGGCCCATCCTGCCAGGCCCCGGGCCGCCCCCGCCGCTCGCGCGTGCCGAGGGGGCGACCGGATAAGCTGGTCCACCACCGACCCGAACGCCCGGACCCGAACAAGGAGAGCCCCACGTGCCAGGAGAACTCGCCAGCCGGCTTCAGCCGATAGTGGCCGAAGCCGTCACCGCCGCGGGTTTCGACCTCGACTCCTTCGAGGTGCAGCAGGCCGGCCGGCGGCAGCTGGTCAAGGTCGTCGTCGACTCCGACGACGGGATCGGGCTGGACGAGGTCGCCGAGATCAGCCGCACGGTCTCCGCGGCGCTCGACGAGAACGACCACGTGCTCGCGAGCGCGTACACGCTGGAAGTCACCTCGCCGGGCCTCGACCGGCCGCTGACCCAGCAGCGGCACTGGCGCCGCGCGCGGTTCCGCCTGGTGAAGGTCACCCCGGCCGAAGGCGCGGCCTTCGTGGGCCGGGTCGGTCACGCGGGCGAGGACGCCGCCCGCGTCCTCGAGGGCGGCAAGCTCCGCGACGTCCACTACGCCGACGTGGCGAAGGCGGTCGTGGAGATCGAGTTCAAGCAGCCGCCCGCCGAGGACCTGAAGCTGTTGGAAGACGACGCGTCCGGCATGATCGGCGCCGGTCAGGCCGAGACGGAGAAGGGGTCGAAGTGAACGTCGACATCGCCGCGTTGCGGGCGATCGAACGGGACAAGGACATCCCCTTCGAAACGGTGATCGAGGCCATCGAGACGGCCTTGCTCACCGCGTACAAGCACACCGAGGGCCACCAGCCGCACGCCCGCATCGACATCGACCGCAAGACCGGCCTGGTGCGCGTGCTCGCGCGCACGCTGACCCACGACGGCGAGACCGACGAGGAGTGGGACGACACCCCCGAGGGGTTCGGCCGGATCGCCGCGACCACCGCGCGCCAGGTCATCCTGCAGCGGCTGCGCGACGCCGAGCACGAGAAGACCTTCGGCGAGTTCTCCACCAAGGAGGGCGAGATCGTCGCCGGTGTCATCCAGCGTGACGCCCGCGCCAACGCGCGCGGCATGGTCGTGGTCCAGGTGGGCGACACCGAGGGCGTGCTGCCCTCGGGTGAGCAGGTGCCGGGGGAGTCCTACGAGCACGGCAGCCGGATCAAGGCCTACGTCGTCACGGTGGCGCGCAGCAACCGCGGCCCGCAGATCACGCTCTCGCGCACGCACCCGAACCTGGTGCGCAAGCTCTTCGCGCTCGAGGTGCCCGAGATCGCCGACGGCACGGTGGAGATCGCCGCCGTCGCGCGCGAGGCCGGGCACCGCACGAAGATCGCGGTCAAGTCGACGGTGCCGGGGGTCAACGCCAAGGGCGCGTGCATCGGCCCGGTCGGCGCCCGCGTGCGCAACGTGATGAGCGAGCTGGCCGGCGAGAAGATCGACATCATCGACTTCTCCGACGACCCGGCCCGCTTCGTCGGGAATGCGCTGTCGCCCGCGAAGGTTGTCTCCGTGCGAGTAGTGGACGAGCGGGCCAAGACCGCTCGTGTCGTGGTGCCGGACTTCCAGCTGTCGCTGGCGATCGGCAAGGAGGGCCAGAACGCCCGCCTCGCCGCCCGTCTGACCGGCTGGCGGATCGACATCCGCAGCGACGCCGCACCGGTGGACGACGAGGGTGATCAAGACCACGCCAGTCCGTCGCGGCCCGCCGCGACAACCGGTTCGGCTGAGTGAAGGTCGAAGCGCTAGACTCAGGAGTGGTTCAACGCCCGCGGCGGGTAGCCGAGCACCAGCCCCACCGGAACGCTCCGGTGCGGACTTGTGTCGGTTGCAAGCGGCGGGCATTGATCGGTGAGCTGCTGCGCGTGGTCGCGGTGGCCGGGCGGGTGGTCGTCGACGAGCGTCGGCGGCTGCCGGGCCGAGGAGCTTGGCTGCACCCCGACCCGGACTGCCTGGCCAAGGCCGAACGGCGGCGAGCCTTCCCGAGAGCCTTGCGGGCTCCCGGGGCGCTCGACGCCCGCGAGGTCCGCGAGCACGTCGGGCGCACCACTACGCACCACGAAGCCGGGACGTTCCCGGCTTCGCGAGGAACCAAGGAAGCAGGTCGACCCGTCATGAGTCAGCCGTGAAGCTGAAGCCATGAACGCGCGACGATAAGGACGAGGTCAGCGGGTCCCCGCCTGGCCTCCCCTAGATGAGGAGAGCTGTGCCAGGCAAGGCCCGCGTACACGAGCTCGCAAAGGAGCTCGGCATCACCAGCAAGGACGTTCTCGCGAAGTTGAAGGAACAGGGCGAGTTCGTCAAGTCCGCGTCGTCCACGGTCGAGGCGCCCGTCGCCCGCCGTCTTCGCGACGCGTACGCCCCCAAGGGCGCCAAGAAGCCGGCGCCGACCCCCGGTCCGTCGGCCCGTCCCGGGCCCCCGGCCGCCAAGCCGGGCGCTCCCGCGCCCAAGCCCCCGGCGCCCGCGCCGCAGCAGCAGGCCCCGGCGGCGAAGGCCGCCCCCGCGCCTGCTCCGCAGCAGCAGGTCCCGGCTTCGAAGCCGGCCGCGAGCTCCGGTTCCCGTCCCGCGGGCCCCGGCCCCCGGCCCGGTCCGCGCCCGCCCGCGCCCGCTCCGCAGGAGCAGGTCCCGGCGGCGAAGGCCGAAGCCCCGGCCGCGCCCAAGCAGGAGGCTCCGGCCGCCTCGGCGGGCAACACCGGTTCGGTCGTCCCGCCCAAGCCGCAGGGCCCCAAGCCCGGCGGTCCCAAGCCCGGTCCGCGCACCCCGCGGGTCGGCAACAACCCGTTCGGCGTCGGCTCCGGCGCCCCGCCGCGCCCGCAGGGCCCGCGCCCCGGTGGCGGTCAGGGCGGCGACAACCGCCCGCCGCGTCCCGGTGGCACCGGTGGCGGCGGTGACCGCCCGGCTCCGCGTCCCGGCGGTGGCGCCGGTGGCAACCGGCCGAGCCCGGGCAACATGCCCCCGCGGCCGAACCCCGGCATGATGCCGGGCCGCACGCAGCGTCCCGCCGGTCCCGGTGGCGGCGCTCGTGGGGGACCCGGTGGCGGCGCCCGTGGCGGCCCCGGTGGCGGCGGCGGTCGTCCCGGTGGTGGCGGCGGCGGTTTCCGCGGCGGTCCCGGTGGCGGTGGCGGCGGCGGTGGCTTCCGCGGCGGTCCCGGTGGCGGCGGTGGCGGCGGCGGCTTCCGCCCGGGTGGCGGCGGCCCCGGTGGCGGCGCCCCGGCCGGTGGCGGCGGTTTCCGCGGCGGCGGCGGTGGCCGTGGTGGCCCCGGTGGCCGTGGCGGCACCGCGGGTGCCTTCGGGCGCCCGGGTGGTCCCTCGCGCAAGGGTCGCAAGTCGAAGCGGCAGAAGCGCCAGGAGTACATGGACAACATGCAGGCGCCCAGCGTCGGCGGCGTCCGCCTGCCCAAGGGCAGTGGCGAGACGATCCGGCTGCCGCGGGGTGCTTCGCTGACCGACTTCGCCGAGAAGATCGACGCCAACCCGGCTTCGCTGGTGCAGGTGCTCTTCCACCTCGGCGAGATGGTCACCGCGACGCAGTCCGTGTCGGACGACATCCTCGAGCTGCTCGGCGGCGAAATGAACTACAACGTTCAGGTCGTCTCGCCGGAGGAAGAGGACCGCGAGCTGCTGGAGACCTTCGACATCACCTACGGTGAGGACGAGGGTGGCGAGGAGGATCTCCAGGTCCGGCCGCCGGTCGTGACCATCATGGGTCACGTCGACCACGGTAAGACCCGCCTGCTCGACACGATCCGGAAGACGAAGGTCCGCGAGAGCGAGGCCGGCGGCATCACGCAGCACATCGGTGCGTACCAGATCGAGACCGAGCTCGAGGGCAACCCGCGCCTGATCACCTTCATCGACACCCCGGGTCACGAGGCGTTCACCGCCATGCGTGCCCGTGGCGCCAACTCGACCGACATCGCGGTGATCGTGGTGGCGGCCGACGACGGTGTGATGCCGCAGACGGTCGAGGCGATCAACCACGCGCAGGCCGCCAAGGCCCCGATCGTGGTCGCGATCAACAAGATCGACAAGGAAGGCGCGAACCCGGACAAGATCCGGCAGCAGCTGACCGAGTACGGCCTGGTCGCCGAGGAGTACGGCGGCGACACGATGTTCGTCGAGATCTCCGCGCGGCAGAACATCAACATCGACGGCCTGCTCGAGGCGATCCTGCTGACCGCCGACGCCGCTCTGGACCTCCGGGCCAACCCGGACATGGAGGCCCAGGGTGTCGCGATCGAGGCGCACCTCGACCGCGGCCGCGGCCCGGTGGCCACCGTCCTGGTCCAGCGCGGCACGCTGCGCGTCGGTGACTCGGTCGTGGCGGGTGACGCCTACGGCCGCGTCCGCCGGATGGTCGACGAGCACAACGTCGACGTCACCGAGGCGCTGCCGTCGCGGCCCGTCCAGGTCATCGGGTTCACCTCGGTGCCGGGCGCGGGTGACACCTTCCTGGTGGTCGACGAGGACCGCGTCGCCCGGCAGATCGCCGAGCGCCGGTCGGCTCGCACGCGGAACGCGCTCAACGCGTCGCGCCGCAAGCGGGTCAGCCTCGAGGACCTCGACTCCGCCTTGAAGGAGACGAACAGCCTCAACCTGATCATCAAGGGTGACAACTCGGGTACGGTCGAGGCCCTCGAAGCCTCGCTGCTCCAGCTGGACGTCGGCGACGAGGTCGAGCTGAACGTGGTCCACCGCGGTGTCGGTGGCGTGACCGAGTCGGACATCGACCTGGCGACCGCGTCCGACGCGATCGTCCTCGGGTTCAACGTCCGCGCCCAGGGCAAGGCGACCGAGCGGGCCACCCGCGAGGGCGTCGACGTCCGGTACTACACGGTCATCTACCAGGCGATCGACGAGATCGAGCAGGCCCTCAAGGGCATGCTCAAGCCGGAGTACGAAGAGGTCGAGCTGGGCCGCGCGGAGGTCCGCGAGGTCTTCAAGTCCTCCAAGATCGGCACGATCGCGGGTTGCCTGGTCATGTCCGGCGAGATCCGGCGCAACGCGCGGGCCCGGCTGCTGCGCGACGGCACTGTCGTCGCGGAGAACCTGCCGATCAGCTCGCTGCGGCGGTTCAAGGACGACGTGGTCGAGGTCCGCGAGGGCTACGAGTGCGGTCTGACGCTCGGTTCGTACGGCGACATCAAGGTCGACGACCAGATCGAGACGTACGAGCAGCGCGAGAAGCCGCGAGCGTAAGGAAGTTCGACACCGGGTGTGCGTTCTCGCGCACACCCGGTGTTTCCCTACTACACCACCAAAACTGCTTATGTTCGTCGGAGCCCTCGAGCTCGACATCCTGCTCGGTGACGTTCACTCGCTGAAGCAGAAGCGATCCGTGGTCCGTCCAGTGCTGGCCGAGGTGCGCAAGCGCTTCGCCGTGTCGGTGGCCGAAGCCGGTTACACCGACCTGCACCGGCGGATCCTCATCGGGGTGGCCGTGGTCGCCGAAGGTGGCGAGCACGTGCGCGACGTGCTCGACTCGTGTGAGCGGTACGTGGCGAGCAGACCGGAGTTCGAGCTGCTCACCGCACGCCGCCGGCTGCTCGGTCCGGAAGACTAGGAGAGAGACATGGCTGATCCTGCTCGGGCTCGCAAGCTCGCCAAGCGGATCTCGCAGATCGTGGCGTCCGCGATCGAGCACGAGGTCAAGGACACCCGGCTGGACTACGTGACGATCACGGACACGAAGGTCACCGGCGACCTGCACGACGCCACGGTGTACTACACGGTGCTCGGTGAGAAGCTGGACTCGGTGCCGGACTTCGCCGGCGCGGCCGCCGCGCTCGAATCGGCGCGCGGGATGCTGCGCACGAAGGTCGGGCAGGGCACCGGGGTCCGCTACACGCCGACGCTGACGTTCGTCGCGGACACGATTCCCGAGGAGTCGAAGCGGATCGAGGACCTGCTGGCGAAGGCCCGTGAGGCCGACGCGGAGGTCGCGCGCCGCTCGGCCGGCGCGCAGCACGCGGGTGAGGCCGACCCGTACAAGGCGCCTCGCGAAGAGGCCGAAGACGACGAGTTCGCGGAGGAGGAGAGCCGGGGCTGACCCGTGCTCTCCCGCCGCGGCCTGCTCGCCGGCAGCGCACTGGCGCTGCTGGCGGGCTGCTCGGCCGCCCCGTCCGGGCCGCCGCCCGGCCCGGCCGCGGTGCCCGCGCCGTCCCGGCCGACCGCGCCGCGCGACCCGGTGACGGTCCAGCGCATGCGGTCGGCGGCCCGCGGCGCCGACGTCGACCTCGTGCTGATCACCCCCGCCGGGGTTCCGGCGTCGGGGCTGCCGGTGTGCCTGGCCCTGCACGGCCGCGGCGCCCGCGCGCGAACCTTCCTCGAGCTGGGCGTCCCGGACCTGCTGACGGCGGCCGTGCGCGCCGGCGCCCCGCCGTTCGCCGTGGCCGCGGTCGACGGTGACCACTACTGGGTGGACGTCGGCTCCGGGGACGACCCGCAGCGCATGCTCACCGAGGAGCTCCCGGGCTGGCTGACCGCCCGCGACCTGCGTCCGGCGTCGGCGGTGCTCGGCATTTCGATGGGCGGCTTCGGCGCGCTCCGGTTCGCCCGCGCCCACCCGGACCTGAAGGCGGTGGCCACGGCGAGCGCGGCACTGTTCGTCAGCTGGCCGGATGCCCGCAGCCGCAAGGTGTTCTCCGGTGAGGACAACTGGCGCGCGGAAGAACCCTTGCTGCACCCCGGTGAGCTGCGTCCGGAGGCGCTCGGCGTCTGGTGCGGGGAGTCCGACCCGTTCCTGGGCGCGGACCGCAAGCTCGTGAAGGCGGTTTCCCCGGCGGTGTCCCGGTTTTCCCCCGGCGGGCACAAAGACGAGTACTGGCGCGGCATCCTGCCGGACGTGCTGAAGTTCGTCGGGCAGCGGCTAGCGTGACGCGAAGAGAATCGCCTGGGGCACCTCGGCTCCCGGGTTCAGCCGCCACTCGGCGTCGACGGTGAACCCCGCGTTCCGCAGCCACCGGGCCAGGTGCGCCGGCTGTCGCAAGTGGACGTTGACCCGCATCGGGTGCCCGTAACCCTCGGTCTTGAGCCGGGTTTCGTCGCCGACGTGGAAGCCGATCACCAGCCGGCCGCCGTGGCGCAGTACCCGCCGGAACTGGCCCAGGGCCACCGGGACCTCGGCGTCCGGCACGTGGATCAGCGACCAGAACACCAGCACCCCCGCGACGGACGCGTCGGGGAGGGCGAGGTCGGTCATCGAGCCGACCTCGAACCGCAGCTCGGGATGGTTCCGCCGGGCCAGCTCGACCATCGCCGGGGACAGGTCGACGCCGGACGCGTCGACCCCCAGCCCGGCCAGGTGTGCGGTGAAGTGCCCGGGGCCGCAGCCGACGTCCACCACCGGACCGTCGGCCTGCGCGGCGAACACCGACAGCGCCGCACGCATGTGCGGGTGCTTCTCGAGGGAGTCCGCCACGAACTCGGCGTAGTTCTCCGCCACCGTGTCGTAGGACGCGCGGGTGTCCGCGAGCCAGGTCATCGGGCGCGCAGCCCGTCCAGGACCATGCCGAGCGCGCGCCGCCAGTCCGGGGTCGCCGTCGCCGCGGCGAACACGATCGCCAGGTCTTCGCCGCGGAAGTCCCGCCGCAGCGCCCCGGCCTCCTGGGCCCGGGTGATGATCCGGTTCATCCGGGAAGCGTTGTCCTGCTTGGCTTTCTCCAGCCCGGACGCCGGGTCGAAGGCCCGCGAGCAGATCTCGGTGAAGCCGCGGTCGGACACCTGCATCAGGACCGACCGTTCGAGGAAGAGCACAAAACCGTCCCAGGGGTCGTCGACGGCGAGCGCCTCGTCGGCGACCGCCCGCGCTTCCTCCAGCGTCGGCAGGAACGCGGCCTCGACGAGGTCGGCCCGCGTCGGGAACCGGTTGTAGAGCGTGCCGATCGCGACCTCGGCGCGGCGGGCGATCTCGTCGAGCGGGGCGTCCACACCCTTGGCCCCGAACACCTCGCGCGCCGCCGCGACCAGCGCCTCCCGGTTGCGCCGGGCGTCCGCGCGCAGGGGGCGTTGCTCGACCGTCACGGCCCGGATTATAGCCAAACCGACGCCCCTCCCAGGTTCCGCACGCGCGGGCGGCCCGTCCGGTTGCCTCCTGATCGGAACCTCACAGTGCCGCACCGCCCCGCCGACCGGGAGCACAATGGGTGAGCGGGGGATGCCCCGCGTCGAGGCGGACGGGGCGAGGAGGCCGGCACATGCATTCCGACCTTTCGCCGTCGGGCCGTACCGGAGTCCTCCTGGTCGGCACCCGCGGGCAGCGGGGGCCCGGGGAGGTGCTGATCAGGATCCGGGGCGGGTTGGAAACCTTCCTGGCCTGGTCCGACACGGAGCTGCCGAAGGGGACGACCGTCCTGGTCGTCGAAACCCGGGGCCGGCGCACGGTCGACGTCGTGGCGTGGGACGTCCCGGAGTCCACGCCAGAACCCCCTTCCTAGTGTTCGTCTAAGGACAGTCGATGTTCGGTTACCGCGTTCCGGCCCCCAACGAGGCCATGCTGATTTCGGGCGGCAAGAGCAGCAAGGGTTCGTCGCCGTTCCGGGTCGTCACCGGTCACGGCGCGTTTGTCATGCCGGTCTTCCGGAAAGTCCGGTTCCTCACGCTTTCCATGTGTGAGGCCGAAGTGACCGAAGTGTGCGTCACGAAACAGGCGATCGCCCTGACCGTGCGGGCGGTGATCGCGTTCAAGGTCGGCAACGACACCGAGAGCATCGTCAACGCCGGGCAGCGCTTCCTCTCCGACCAGGACCAGATGTCGGTGCTGACCGGCCGGATCTTCTCCGGGCACCTGCGCTCGATCATCGGGTCGATGACGGTCGAGGAGATCATCACCGAGCGGCAGAAGCTCGCCACCGAGGTGCTGGACGGCTCGGCGGTGGAGATGGCGAAGATCGGCCTGTCGGTCGACGCGCTGCAGATCCAGTCGATCGACGACATGAAGCTCGGCTACATCGCGGCGATGGCCGCGCCGCACAACGCCGCGATCCAGCGGGACGCCCAGATCGCCCAGGCCGTCGCGAACAAGGCCGCGGCCGAGGCCGAACAGGAGTCGCAGCGGACGCAGGCGGAGTACGCCCGGCAGACGTCGATCGTGCAGGCGCGTTACCGCGCCGAGGTCGAGGCGGCCCAGGCGCAGGCCGCCCAGGCCGGGCCGCTCGCGCAGGCCAAGGCGCAGCAGGAGGTCATCGACGCACGGACCGAGCTGGCCCAGCGCGAGGCCGAGCTGCGGCAGCAGCAGCTGGTGGCCGAGGTGATCAAGCCGGCCGACGCGGAGGCCGAGCGGATCCGCATCCTCGCGCTGGCCGACGCGGAGAAGATGCGTGTGCAGGCGGAGGCGGCGGCGTCGAACAACCGCGTCGCGCTCGACCGGATGCTCATCGACCAGCTGCCGATGATCGTCAAGGAGGCCGGGCGCGGGCTGGCCGGCGCGAACGTCAACATCCTCAACGGCGCCGACGGCCTGGGCGAGATGGCCGCCGGGCTCGTCGGCCAGGGACTGTCCATTCTGGACTCGGTGAAGCGCGGGCTGAGCACCTCGCCGCCGGAGCCCGCCGGGGCGCCGGAGGAGAACGGGCAGGCGCCGGTGCAGGGTGAGCTCACCCAGTAGCGCTTTGTCGACTCAGGAGGCGGGCTTCACCGCGACGACCAGGTCACGCAGGATGGCCTGGTCGACCCGGTGGGTGAACTCCGCCCACGGGCCGCCCTCGCGGACGTCGAGCCCGGCCTTGCGCAGCACCTCGGTGAGCTCCTCGCGGGGCAGGACCGTGGTGTTCCAGGAGATGCCGAGCGCGCCGCCCGGGCGCAGCACCCGCGTCCACACCGGGACGGCCGCCGCCAGCAGGTCACGCGGGCTGCGCTGCAGACCGGCTTCGCGGTGGCTGCCGTGCTGCACGCCGTACGGCGCGTCGGTGACGATCACGTCGCACGAGTTCGCCCGCAGCACCTCGTCGGTGGTGAGCGTGTCGGCCTGGAAGTAGGTGAGCTTGCGGGTGTCGCCGGTTTTGTAGTCTTCCTTGTCCAGCGCGTACTCGATGTCGAGCCGGCGGCCGAGGCGGACCTTGTTGCGCCGCAGCTGTCCCGAGTCGGCCGTGTGCTTGACGCGCTTGTTGCGCAACCAAGTCTTGATGAACGCCTCGTAGGCCTCGAAGTCCTTGGCGTCGACGTCCAGGCCGGTGGCGTGCAGGCCGTACATGATCGCCTGGTTGAGCGTGGTGCCGCGGCCGCACAGCGGGTCGAGCAGGTACTTCGGCTTGTCCCCGAAGGGATCCGCGGTGGCCAGCAGCGTGACGTTCAGCAGGAGCTTCGTGAACGACTCGTTGGTCTTGCCGGCGTACTTCAGGATGGTCAGCAGGTCCGAGTCGGCCTTCGCCAGCGGTGTCACGGTGACCGGACGGAGGACGCCGTCACCCAGCTCGAACAGCGCGTAGAGCGAAGACAGGTTCGACAACAGCGCGATGTCGGGCTCGCCGAGCGCCGCCGAACTGGTGAACCGGACGTAGCCGACCCCGCCGAGCTCGACGTCCTCGATCCCGGACAGCTCGGCCGACAGCGCCGCGCCGAACACCGCCAGCTCGGCCCGCAGCAGCGCGGGCGCGGAGGCGGCGTAGACCCGGTTGGCGGACGGGTGGACCAGGATCACGTACTCAGGCATCCCGCAGAGCGTAGCGTGACGCACCGTGACCCCTACTTTGGCGCAGGACATCCGCGACGCGGCGGCGCTGCTGCGGTCGGCCACCGACGTGACCGTGCTCGGCCACGTCCGTCCGGACGCGGACGCGCTCGGCAGCGCGCTCGCCCTCGGCCGGGCGCTGCGCCAGCGCGGCGCGAAGGTGCGTGTGTCCTTCGGTGAGCCCGACGAGGCGCCGGAGACGCTGCGGTGGCTCGACGAGGACGGCCTGCTCACCCACCCGGACGACCTGCCGGACACCGAGGCGCTGCTGGTCTGCGTCGACACGCCGGTGCCGAAGCGGCTGGGCCGGCTGGCCGGGCGGGTCGAGCTCGCCGGGTCGGTGCTGGTCATCGACCATCACGCGACCAACACGTGCTACGGCGGCTGCAACGTCGTCGACGAGACCGCCGAGGCCAGCGCGATCCTGGTGTTCCGGATCCTGGACGAGCTGGGCGTCACCCTCGATGAGCCGATCGCGCGCGGGATCTACGCGGGGATCGTCACCGACACGAGTGGTTTCCGGCGGGCGAGTCCCGAAACGCACCGGATGGCGGCGCGGCTGCTGGAGGCGGGCGTCGACGCCGAAGCGGTGGTGCGGCGGATCGTCGACGAGCGGCCGTTCACGTGGCTGCCGATGCTGTCGGCCGTCTTGCGCGAGGCCGAACTGGAGCCGGAAGCCGCGCAGGGCAAGGGTTTTGTGCACGCGGTCGTCCGCGTCGACGAGGCGCGCACGGTGCGGGGCGAAGAGGTCGAGTCGGTGATCGACGTCGTCCGTTCGGTGCGCGAGGCGGCCGTCGCGGCGGTGCTCAAACAGGACGTGACGAACCCGGCGCAATGGCAGATCTCCTTGCGCTCGATCGGAATCGACGTCTCGGCGGTGGCGTCGGAGTTCGGCGGCGGCGGGCACCGGCAGGCCGCGGGCTGCACGATCGCGGGCAGCGCCGAGGAGGTCCTGGCCGGGCTGCGGGCCGCGCTGGAGCGGGCGCCGCTGCTGTGAGATTCCCGTCAGCCGGAACTGTCGGTGGCGGCGGTTAGAGTCCGGTTCGTGGTGAATGTGGACGAGATCGAACGGGTGCCGGCGAAGCGCGTGCTGGGCCTGGCCGTGCCGGCGCTGGGCGTGCTGGCCGCCGAGCCGTTGTACGTGCTGGTCGACACGGCCGTGGTCGGCCACCTCGACGCGCTGTCGCTGGCCGGCCTCGCGCTCGGCGGGGTCGTGCTGGCCCAGGTGTCGAGCCAGCTGACGTTCCTGTCGTACGGCACGACGTCACGCACCGCCCGGCTGCACGGCGCGGGCCGGCGCGGTGACGCGGTGCGCGAGGGTGTGCAGGCGACGTGGCTGGCGCTGCTGGTCGGGCTCGTCGTGCTGGTCGCCGGGCAGCTGCTGGCCTGGCCGATCGCGCGAGTGCTGTCGGGCAGCGATGTCACGGCCGTCGCGGCCGTGTCGTGGATCCGGATCGCCCTGTTCGGCGCGCCGATGATCCTGGTCACGATGGCCGGCAACGGCTGGATGCGCGGGGTGCAGGACTCGGCGAAACCGCTGCGGTACGTCTTGGCGGGCAACGGGATTTCGGCGGTGCTGTGCCCGGTGCTCGTCTACTGGGCGGGGCTGGGCCTGGAGGGCTCGGCGATCGCGAACGTCGTCGCGCAGGTGATCTCGGCGTCGCTGTTCTTCGCGGCGCTGGTGAAGGAGAAGGTCGGGCTGCGGCCGGACTTCAAGGTGATGCGCGCGCAGCTCGGCCTGGGCCGCGACCTGGTGCTGCGCAGCCTCGCGTTCCAGGCGTGCTTCGTCTCGGCGGCGGCCGTCGCGGCCCGGACGTCGACGGAGGCGGTGGGCGCCCACCAGATCGTGCTGCAGCTGTGGTCGTTCCTCGCGCTGGTGCTGGACTCGGTGGCGATCGCCGCGCAGTCCCTGGTCGGCGCGGCCCTGGGGGCGGACTCGGCGCGTCAGGCGCGCGGGGTGGCCGGGCAGATCACCCGGTACGGGCTGCTGCTGGGGTGCTTCCTGGGGGTGGTGTTCGCGGCGCTGTCGTGGGTGCTGCCGCACGCGTTCACGTCCGACCCGGGGGTGCTGGCGGAGATCCCGCACGCGTGGTGGTTCTTCGTGGCGCTCCAGCCGATCGCGGGGGTGGTCTTCGCCCTGGACGGCGTCCTGCTCGGCGCGGGCGACGCGGCGTTCCTCCGCAACGCGACGCTCGGCAGCGCGGCCCTCGGTTTCCTCCCGCTGATCTGGGCGTCCCTGGGCTTCGGCTGGGGCCTCACGGGCATCTGGATCGGTCTCTCGCTGTTCATGGTCTTCCGCCTGGCGGCGGTCCTGGCCCGCTGGCGCTCCGGAAACTGGGCCGTCACCGGCGCCATCCGCCCGGCCTGACCCGCGTGATCAGGAGCTCGACACGCGTGACTGGAGGGTCGACACGCGTGATCAGAGGGTCGACACGGCGAACGCCGGCCCGATGCGCCGTGTCGACCCTTCAATCACGCGTGTCGACTCCCCAATCACGCGTGTCGTCCGTTCAGGCTCGGGCTCGGCGGGCGTGGCGGACTCGGCGGTCCACCAGGCGACGCAGGATCGGGGCCGCGAGCGGGCCCAGCGCCGCGAGCAGGGCCACCGACCGGTCCGGGTACACCGCGTACCGCTCCCGCTCCACCGCCCGGACGATCGCCGACGCCACGGCCTCGGGCGCCATCGGGCGGATCGTGCCGCTGATCGCCGCCGTCGCCGCGGGTTTCCAGCGGTTCTCCTCCGCCAGCTGCGGGGTGTCGACGTCCGGCGGGTACACACACGCGACGTGCACCCCGGCCGGGTTCAGCTCGTCGCGCAACGCCTCCATCAGCCCGCGCACCGCGAACTTCGCCGGCGCATACGCCGTGTACCCGTAGATCCCCAGCACCGCGGCCGCCGACGAGATCGCGACGATCGAGCCGCGGCCCCGCCGGACCATCGACGGCGTCACCGCCCGGACCGCGTGCAGCGTCCCGAAGTAGTCGACCTCCACCATCCGCCGGAAGACCTCGTCGTCCAGCTCCAGGAACTCGCCCGGACGCGCCTGGCCCGCGCACGTCACCAGCACGTCGCACGGCCCCGCCGAAGCCACCAGCTCCGCGAAGACGGCGGACACCTCCGCCTGCGCCGAGACGTCGGCGACGGCGGTCCGGACCGAGGCACCGCGTGACTTCAGCGACACCGCGGCCTTCCGCAGCCGCGATTCGTCCCGCGCCACCAGGGAGACCGACGCGCCGCGCGCGGCCAGCGCCGCCGCCGTCGCCAGCCCGATCCCACTGGACCCGCCCGTGATCACCGCGTGCGCCCCGTGCAGGCCGGTCACGACACCACCCCCGAATGTGAAGAACATTCAGATACAACCATGTGGTGAACGCCACCGGGATCACAGCTATGTTTCGTCGTTGCTTAGGCGCTACAAGTAGTAGGGACGGCAGCGCAGGCGTCCGCACGGAACGAACGCCGAAACCCTGGAGGAACTTGTGCCGCCCGCCACCGGCCGCGCCACCGCCCGGTCCTGGCTCATCTGGCTCGCCGCCGTCACCGTCTACCTCCTCGCGGTCTTCCACCGCACCTCCTTCGGCGTCGCCGGCCTGCAGGCGGCCGAACGCTTCGGCGTCGGCGCGGCCGCGCTCGGCACCTTCACCGTCCTGCAGGTCGGCGTGTACGCCGCGATGCAGATCCCGACCGGCGTCCTGGTCGACCGCTACGGCCCGCGCCGCGTCCTCACCGTCGCGGTGCTGGTGCTCGGCGCCGGCCAGCTCCTCCTCGGCATCGCCCACTCCTACGGCCTCGGCCTGCTCGCCCGCGGGGTGCTCGGCCTCGGCGACGCGCTCACGTTCGTCAGCGTGCTTCGCCTGGTCGCGGCCCACTTCCCGGGTCGCCAGTACGCGCTGCTGACGTCGTTCACCGCGGCCGTCGGGTACATCGGCAACCTCGCCGCGACCGTCCCGCTGTCGCTGCTGCTCGACTCCGCGGGCTGGACCCCGACGTTCCTCGCGGTCGGCGCCCTCACCGTCCTCTACACCGTGGTCGTGACGCTGCGGGTCCGCGACGTCCCGGCCGGCGTGGAGCAGCCGGTCCGCGAAGCCGTCCGCCCGCGCGAGCTCGGCCACCAGGTCGCCGAAGCGTGGCGGACGCCGGGGACGCGTCTGGGCTTCTGGGTGCACTTCAGCACGATGTTCGCGCCGAACGCGCTGACGCTGCTGTGGGGCGTGCCCTGGCTGGTGCAGGGCCAAGGCCAGTCGAAGGCCACCGCGAGCGCGCTGCTCACGGTGTTCGTCTTCGGCTCGATGGCGGGTGGCCCGCTGCTGGGCGGCCTGATCGGGCGCCGCCCGTCGCTGCGGATGCCGCTGGTCGGCGGGTACATCGGCGGGGCCGCGCTGCTCTGGGCGGTGCTGCTGAGCTGGCCCGGCCGAGTGCCGGTGGCCGTGCTGGTGCCCGCGTTCGCGTTCCTCGCCCTCGGCGGCCCGGCGTCGATGATCGGCTTCGCGCTGGCCCGCGACTACAACCCGCTGGCCCGCGTCGGCACGGCGACCGGCGTGGTCAACGTCGGCGGCTTCGTCGCGACGACGATCGCCGCGCTCGCGGTGGGTGTCCTGCTGCAGTGGACGGGCGGCAGCTTCCGCCTCTCGCTGCTGGCGATCGTCGCGATCCTGGCGCTGGGCACCTGGCGGATGCTCACCTGGTGGCGCCGCACGCGCGCCCACCTGTTCCTGGCCGAGGCCCGCGGTGAGGAGCTCCCGGTCCGCATCACCCGCCGCCGCTGGGACGCCGCGCTGCCCGAGACGCCGATCGTCGCCGCCTGACCTTGAGCGCCCCAAGGCGGCCTTGGGTGCGTTCAACGCACCGAAGGCCACATCGGGGCGTTGTCCGGCCGGGGTGAACGCACCTGATCGTTCCGCGAGACCCGGCCGCTAGGGTTGCCGCGTGTCGAGCCCGAAACCGCCCCGCCGCCCCGCCCCGCCACCCGGCCTGCTCATCGTCGACAAGCCCGCCGGCATGACGTCGCACGACGTCGTCGCCCGCGCCCGCCGGATCATGGGCACCCGCAAGGTCGGGCACGCCGGCACGCTCGACCCGATGGCGACCGGCGTGCTGGTGCTCGGCATCGAACGCGCCACCAAGCTGCTGGGCCACCTCGCGCTCGACCGCAAGACCTACCTCGCCACGCTGAGCCTCGGCAGCAGCACCACGACCGACGACGCCGAGGGCGAAGTCCTCTCCAGCGCGGACACCCAGGCCGTGGCAGACGACGCCATCGCGCGCGGGATCGCCAAGCTCACCGGCGACATCCAGCAGGTGCCGAGCGCGGTCAGCGCCGTCAAGATCGACGGCAAGCGCGCCTACGCCCGGGTCCGCGCCGGCGAGGACGTCGTCATCCCGCCGCGCCCGGTCACCGTCTACCGCTTCGACGTCCTCGCGATCCGCCACGAGGACGACCGCGTGGAGGTCGACGCCGTCGTCGAGTGCTCGTCCGGCACCTACGTCCGCGCGCTGGCCCGCGACCTCGGCGCGGACCTCGGCGTCGGCGGCCACCTGCGGGCCCTGCGGCGCACCACGGTCGGCCCGTTCACCCTGGCCAAGGCGAGGACCCTCGACCAGCTCGAGGAGACGCCCGAGCTGAGCCTGGACCTCGACGCCGCGGTCGCCGCGGCCTTCCCGCGGCGCGACCTCGACGCCGCGACGGCCAAGGCGGTCCGCCACGGCCAGCGCATCCCGGCGGCCGGCGTCGAGGGCACCTACGGGCTCTTCGGGCCGGACGGGCGGGTGCTCGCGCTGGCGGCGGATGAACAAGGTGTGTCCCGAGCAGTGGTCGTGTTGCTGCCCGCCTAGGGTGGGCCCGGAGAGACGGGAGTGTGACGTGCTGCGGTGGCGTGGGCTGGGGGACCTTCCCGGCGGCTGGGGCCGGTGCGTGGTCACCATCGGCGTGTTCGACGGTGTGCACCGCGGGCACCAGGAGCTGGTGAACCGGACGGTCGCGGCGGCGGCCGAACGCGGGCTGCCGAGCGTCATGGTGACGTTCGACCCGCACCCGTCGGAGGTGCTGCGCCCGGGCAGCCACCCGGCGCAGCTGACCACGTTGCGGCGCAAGGCGGAGATCGTCGAGAGCCTCGGCGTCGACGTCTTCTGCGTGCTGCCGTTCACCTTGGAGCTGTCCCGGCTGCAGCCGGAGGAGTTCGTGCACGAGGTGCTGGTCGACCGGCTGCACGCGGCCGCGGTGATCGTCGGCGACAACTTCACCTTCGGCGCCAAGGCCGCGGGCGACGTCGCGCTGCTGCGCACGCTCGGCCGCCGGTTCGGGTTCGCCGCCTACGGCGCGGAACTGCAGGGCAAGGAACTGTCCGAAGAGGACCAGTCCGCCATCACCTTCTCCAGCACGTACGTCCGTTCGTGCATCGACGCCGGTGACGTGGTCGCCGCCGCCGAGGCGCTCGGCCGCCCGCACCGGCTGGAGGGCATCGTCGTCCGCGGCGACGGCCGGGGCCACGAGCTCGGCTACCCGACGGCGAACCTGTCGACGCCGCGCTTCGCCGCCGTCCCGGCCGACGGCGTCTACAGCGCCTGGTTCACCCGCTCGGCTGACCCTTCGCGCCGGTTGCGCGCGGCCGTCTCGGTGGGCACCAACCCGACGTTCTCCGGGCGCGAGCGGACGGTCGAGGCGTTCGTCCTCGACGTCGACGAGGACTTCTACGGCCAGCACGTGGCGATCGACTTCGGCACCCGGCTGCGCGACCAGGTGCGGTTCGCCGACTCGGCCGGGCTGGTCGCGCAGATCGACGAAGACGTCGTCGCGACGAGAAAGGCACTGGAGCTGCCCCCGGACGCCCCGACCGGGGGCGAATAGGGGCGTTTCGCGTTCACGCACGTGACAGCGGTGGCAAGATGCTCAGGCAGAGCGGGCGAGCGGGTTTAGGGGAGCGGAACTGGTGGAGGACCACAAGATCGTCCAGCGGAACATCGCGCTGCAGCGGGAGTGGTACGGCGAGCCGCTGGGTGACCGGGTGCGCCGCCTCGTGGTCGCGTTCGACGTTTCGCAGGCGTTCCTGGCCGAGGTCCTCGGCATCAGCGCCCCGATGCTCAGCCAGGTGATGAGCGGCCGGCGGGCCAAGATCGGCAACCCCGTCGTGCTGGCCAGGATGATCATGCTCGAGCGCAAGATCCTGGTGCCCGAGGTCGCCGCCGGCAACCGCGACGCGATGCTGGCCGCGCTCGAGGACGTCCGCGACTCCCGGCCCACCGTCGGCCGCGACAACATCCCGGTGGTCAACGACGACCAGGCCGTCCTCACCTACCTGCGCGACCTGGCCGAGGACGAAGACCTGGGCGAGGCCGCCAAGCGCCTCGACGACGACTTCCCGGCCATCGCCGACCTGCTCCGCCGGGCGGGCCACGGCGCCTGATGCCGGTCCTGTTCAGCGCGCTCGTCCCGCCCGCCGACGTCGTCGAGGCGGTCGCCGAGGCCCTGGCCGACCCGGACGACGGCCTGCGCTGGGAGCCGCCGGAGCGCTGGCACATCACGCTCGCCTACTACGGCCGGGACGACCTGGACGTCCGCGGGGCCTGGCTGGGCGAGCGCCTGGCCGGGCGGCCCGCGGTCGACGTCCGGCTGGAAAAGGCCGCGACGTTCCCGGGGGTGCTGTGGTTGACTGCCGCCGGAGCACAGCTGACGCCCCTCGCACACGCCGCGGGGGCCGGCGCCGAAGCGAGGCCGTACCGGGCCCACCTGACGCTCGCGCGGTTCCCCCGGGAAGAACCGGGGCGCGCCGGACGTTGGACAACGGCGTTGGCCGGTTTCACCAGCCGGAGCTGGACCGCCACGCACGTCGTGCTGATGACCAGCGAGCGCGAGCCGGGCGGGAGCCGCTATCGGGTGGTTCGCTCGTTCGGGTTGGACGACGCCTGAAGGCCCTGCTCAGGGGCGCTTGCGGCCTGAATGGTAACGTCGTGACCGGGTCCGGCTGCAGTCCGTGGCGGCCGTGACCGTCTTCCCGGCGTTCATTCCGCGTCCGGGGCCGCACGGCACTGATCATTTCGAGGAGTAACACAAGTGGCGCTGTCCACCGAAGAGAAGAAGTCGATCCTGGCCGAGTACGGCGTGCACGACTCGGACACGGGATCCCCCGAGGCCCAGGTCGCGCTGCTGACCAAGCGGATCGTCGGCCTCACCGAGCACCTCAAGGCTCACAAGCACGACCACCACTCGCGTCGCGGGCTCCTGCTGCTGGTCGGCCGTCGCCGCCGGCTGCTGAACTACGTGATGAAGGTGGACATCGAGCGTTACCGTGCGCTGATCCAGCGCCTCGGCCTGCGCCGATAGCTTGAAGCCGAAGGGGAGTGGCCGCCGGTCGCTCCCCTTCGGTCCAAAGAAGGAAGAAACGGCGCGAGCGCGCGCGAGGGACCGTCCGCCGGTCCTCGGTAGTGGCTTCCGGGAAGAGTCCCGGGGGCTTCGATCGAAGACCGGCATCACTCCTCGAGCGTCCTCAAGCGAAACGGGTCCCAGGGTGGGAGACTCGCGCCGGATAGAAGGAACCAAAGAGGAGAAACATCTATGACCGACTCCACCGGAGTCACCGTGCACGAGACCGAAGCCGTGATCGACAACGGCCGGTTCGGCACCCGCACCGTCCGCTTCGAGACGGGCCGCCTGGCCAAGCAGGCCGCCGGCGCCGTCGTGGCTTACCTCGACGAAGAGACCATGCTGCTCTCGGCGACCACGGCGTCGAAGCACCCGAAGGACCACTTCGACTTCTTCCCGCTGACCGTGGACGTCGAAGAGCGCATGTACGCCGCGGGCCGCATCCCGGGCGCGTTCTTCCGCCGCGAGGGCCGGCCCTCCACGGACGCGATCCTGACCTGCCGCCTGATCGACCGGCCGCTGCGCCCGTCGTTCACCGACGGTCTCCGCAACGAGATCCAGGTCGTCATCACCGTCCAGAGCCTCAACCCGGACGACCCGTACGACGTGCTGGCCATCAACGCCGCTTCGGCGTCGACCCAGATCGCCGGCCTGCCGTTCTCGGGCCCGGTCGGCGGCGTGCGCGTCGCCCTGATCGAGGACCAGTGGGTCGCGTTCCCGACCTGGTCGCAGCTGGAGAAGGCCACCTTCAACATGGTCGTCGCCGGTCGCATCGTCGGTGACGACGTCGCGATCATGATGGTCGAGGCCGAGGGCACCGAGCACACGCTCGACCTGATCGCCGCGGGCGGCAAGGCGCCGGACGAGGTCTCGGTCGCCGAGGGCCTCGAGGCCGCGAAGCCGTTCATCAAGGTGCTGTGCGAGGCCCAGCAGAAGCTGGCCGAGGTCGCCGCCAAGCCGACCGGCGAGTTCCCGGTCTTCCTGGCCTACGAGCAGGACGCCTTCGAGGCCGTCGCCGCGATCGCGACCGACGACCTGGCGAACGCCCTGCAGATCGCCGGCAAGCAGGCCCGTGACGCCGCGACCGACGAGGTCAAGGCCGCCGTCCTGGAGAAGGTCGGCATCGGCGAGGGCGAAGCCTTCGAGGGCCGCGAGAAGGAGATCGGCGCCGCGTTCAAGGCGCTGTCCAAGAAGGTCATGCGCAAGCGCGTCCTCACGGACAAGATCCGCATGGACGGCCGTGGCCTCACCGACATCCGGTCGCTCTCGGCCGAGGTCGCCGTGATCCCGCGGGCGCACGGCTCGGCGCTGTTCGAGCGCGGCGAGACCCAGATCCTGGGTGTCACCACGCTGAACATGCTCCGCATGGAGCAGCAGATCGACTCGCTCTCCCCGGAGACGCACAAGCGCTACCTGCACCACTACAACTTCCCGCCCTTCTCCACCGGTGAGACCGGCCGCGTCGGTTCGCCGAAGCGCCGCGAAATCGGCCACGGCATGCTCGCCGAGCGCGCCCTGGTGCCGGTGCTGCCGAAGCGGGACGAGTTCCCGTACGCGATCCGCCAGGTCTCCGAGGCGCTGGGCTCCAACGGCTCGACGTCGATGGGCTCGGTCTGCGCGTCCACCATGGGCCTGTACAACGCCGGTGTGCCGCTGAAGGCGCCGGTCGCGGGCATCGCGATGGGCCTCATCTCCGACGAGGTCGACGGCGAGACCCGCTACGTCGCGCTGACCGACATCCTCGGGGCCGAGGACGCCATGGGCGACATGGACTTCAAGGTCGCCGGCACCAAGGACATCATCACCGCCCTGCAGCTGGACACCAAGCTCGACGGCATCCCGTCGGAGGTGCTCGCCGCCGCGCTGAAGCAGGCGAAGGACGCTCGCCTCACCATCCTGGAGGTCATCGCCGAGGCGATCGACGGCCCGGACGAGATGAGCCCGTTCTCGCCGCGCGTCACCAGCGTGAAGATCCCGGTCGACAAGATCGGCGAGGTCATCGGCCCGAAGGGCAAGATGATCAACTCGATCACCGAGCAGACCGGCGCCGACATCTCCATCGAGGACGACGGCACGATCTACGTGGGCGCGGCCGACGGCCCGTCGGCGGAGGCGGCGATCGACCTGATCAACGCCATCGCCAACCCGCAGCTGCCCAAGGTCGGCGAGCGCTTCCTCGGCACCGTGGTGAAGACGGCCGCGTTCGGCGCGTTCGTCTCGCTGCTGCCGGGCAAGGACGGCCTGGTGCACATCTCCAAGCTGGGCAACGGCAAGCGGATCGCCAAGGTCGAGGACGTCGTCAACGTGGGCGACAAGCTCCGCGTCGAGATCGCCGACATCGACAACCGCGGCAAGATCAGCCTGATCGTCGTCAAGGAAGACGAGGCCCCCGCCGAGGGTGCCGCGCCCGCCGCCGACGCCGAGAAGGCCGACGCCAAGTAAGACGCAAGTCCCGCTGAAGGCCTCCTGACCCGCCCGGCGCAAGTTGTCGTGAGTGGTAATTAGGGTTCTAACCCGAATTACCACTCACGACCCCGGCGGCAGGGGGCCTTCACGGCATCGTGAGTAAGGAACCCATGGCACGGCAGGTTTCCGGGCACGAGCAGCCCATCGGCACCACCCGCACGCTGGAGTCCACTCCGGACGGCGCGGTCGTCAAGCGCAGCGTGCTGCCCGGCGGTCTGCGCGTGATCACCGAGCACGTTCCGGCGTCCCGCTCGGCCACGGTCGGGCTGTGGGTCGGCATCGGCTCCCGCGACGAGCCGGTGGCTGTCGCCGGCGCCGCGCACTACCTCGAGCACCTGCTGTTCAAGGGCACGAAGAACCGCGACGCCACGCAGATCGCCGAGGAGATCGACGCCGTCGGCGGCGAGTTCAACGCCTTCACGGCGAAGGAGCACACCTGCTACTACGCGCAGGTGCTCGACGCCGACCTCCCGCTGGCCGTCGACCTGGTCACCGACGTCGTGTTCGAGGCGCTGTGCACCGACCGCGACATGGACATGGAACGCAGCGTCGTGCTCGAAGAGATCTCGATGCGCGACGACGACCCCGAAGACCTGCTGCACGAGACGTTCGTCAGCGCGATCCTCGGTGAGCACCCGCTCGGCCGTCCGGTGCTCGGCACCGAGAAGTCGATCATCGAGATGTCGCCCGCCGCGCTGCGGAACTTCTACAAGCGCCGCTACACGCTGCCGCGGATGGTGCTGGCGGTGGCCGGGAACGTCGACCACAGCCAGGTGCTCCGGCTGGTGCGCAAGGCTTTGCACGGCCGCCTGGACGGCACGGCCACACCGGTCGCGCCGCGGGAGGGCCGCGCCCGGATCAAGACCCCGCCGAAGCTGGCCCTGCACACCGACGACACCGAGCAGGCGCACGTCATGCTCGGCCTGCGGTCGCTGTCGCGCCACGACGAGCGCCGTTTCGCGCTCTCGGTGCTCAACGCGGCCCTCGGCGGCGGCATGAGCTCGCGGCTGTTCCAGGAGATCCGCGAGCAGCGCGGGCTGGCCTACCAGGTGTACTCGTCCGTTGCGAGCTACTCCGACACCGGCCACATGTCCGTGTACGCGGGCTGCCAGCCGGAGAAGCTCGGCGACGTCGCGGGTGTGATCCGCGAGGTCCTCGACAAGGTCGGCGTCGACGGCCTGACCGAAGCCGAGGTGGCCCGCGCGAAGGGCCAGTTGCGCGGCGGGCTGGTGCTGGGCCTGGAGGACACGTCGTCGCGGATGTCGCGGCTCGGCAAGACCGAGCTCAACTACGCGCGTTATCTCGGTGTCGACGACACGATCGCCCGCATCGACGCCGTCACCACCGAGGACGTGTGTGCGCTCGCTCGCACTTTGTTCGCGCGGCCAGGCGGGGTCTCGGCGGCGGCGGTCGTCGGGCCGTACGCTCACGCCGACGACCTGCCCGACGACTTGCACGAGGTGATCGCTTCATGACCATCAACGTCGGTGTGCTCGGCGCCCGCGGCCGGATGGGCGCGACGGTGGTGAACGCCGTCGAGGGGGCCGGCGACATGAAGGTCGTCGCCGCTTTGGACGCGGGCGATGATTTCTCGGCGCTGGCCGAGGCCGAGGTCGTGGTCGACTTCACCCACCCCGACGCCGTGATGGACAACCTGAAGTACCTGATCTCGCACGACATCCACGCGGTCGTCGGCACCACGGGCTTCAGCGAGTCGCGGTTGGCCGAGCTGCGCGCGCTGCTGGAGCCGAAGCCGTCGCTGGGGGTGCTGATCGCGCCGAACTTCGCGCTCGGCGCGGTTCTGGCGATGCGTTTCGCGGCCCAGGCGGCCAAGTTCTACGCCTCGGCCGAGATCATCGAGCTGCACCACAACCGCAAGGCCGACGCACCTTCGGGCACCGCCGCGCACACCGCGCGGATGATCGCCGCGGCGCGGGCCGAGGCGGGCGTGAAGCCGGGTCCGGACGCGACGACGTCGGAGCTCGACGGCGCCCGCGGCGCCTCGGTCGAGGACGTCCACGTGCACTCGGTCCGGCTGCCGGGTCTCGTGGCGCACGAGGAGATCCTGTTCGGGGGCGAGGGGGAGACCCTGACCATCCGGCACGACTCGCTCGACCGGACGTCGTTCATGCCGGGGGTGCTGCTCGGCGTGCGCACGGTGGTGGCGCGCCCCGGCCTGACGGTCGGCCTGGAGAACGTGCTCGACCTGTGAAGGCTCGCAACATCGCGCTGCTGATGACGGCGGCGCTGGTCGTCTACCTGGTCCTGCTCGCCGACCGGGCGTTCGCGCTGTTCGCGTCCGGCTCCGGCGCGGGCATCGCGCTGGGCGTCGGGGTGCTGCTGCTGCCGATCCTGGGGATCTGGATCGTGGTGGTGACCTGGCGCAACGGGCTGCAGATCCAGCGCCTCTCGCGGCGGCTGGACTCCGAAGGCGAGCTCCCGGACGTCTCGGACCTGCCGCGCCGGCCCTCGGGTCGTGTCGACCGCGACGCGGCCGACGCGTGGTTCCAGGACCGCCGTGCCGAGGTGGAAGCGGACCAGGAGAACTGGCGGGCGTGGTACAAGCTCGCGTACGCGTACGACATCGCGGGCGACCGGCGACGGGCCCGCGAGACGATGAAGAAGGCTGTGGAGCTGGAAGCCGCCGACCGCTGAGTCTTCCCTGGCAGACTGGGATCAGTGACGCTGCTGCTGAAGCTCGTGCTCGCACCGCTGCTGGTGGTCGGGTCGTCGCTGGCCGGCCGCCGCTGGGGGCCGGGCCTGACCGGTCTGCTGGTCGCGCTGCCGCTGGTGGCGGGACCGATCCTGCTGATCACATACTTGGAGCAGGGCGCGGCGTTCGTCGCACGGGCGGCGTCGGCGTCCCTGCTGGGCCTGGTGTCCCTGGCGGCGTTCGCGGTGGTGTTCGCCCGGGTGAGCCGGGCGCGCGCCTGGCCGGGCACGCTGCTGGTGGGCTGGCTGGTGTGCTTGTCGCTGGATCTCGCGCTGTCGTTCGCGCCTGTCCCGCCGTGGGCGGGTCTGGGCCTGGCGTGGGCAGCGGCCTTGGCGGGCGCGCGGCTACTGCCCCCACCGGGCGAGCCGAGACCGGTGACGCTCCCGTGGTGGGACCTGCCCGCGCGGGCCGTGGTGACGGCGGGACTCGTCCTGGCGGTGACGGCCGCGGCCGGCCGCTTAGGTCCGGACTTGACAGGTGTCCTGGCCCCGTTCCCGACGGCGCTGAGCGTGGTGGCGGTGTTCGCCCTGGCACAGGGAGGCCCACCCGCGGCGGCCGCGACGGTTCGCGGGGTCCTGCGCGGCCTCGGCGGGTTCGCGGTGTTCTGTTTCCTGGTGGCGGTGCTGGCCGAACCGCTCGGCGGGTGGGCGTTCGGGGTTGCGGCCTGCGGGGTTCTGGTGTGGCAATTCGCTTACAGTTGTCGTTCATTCGGGAAATGACGGCGCTTCGTACCATCTCCCGCATGAAACCGACTTCCACTTCTCCGGCTGTGAGGGCGTTGTCCGCTTCGCTGCGCGATGCGCGTGAAGCGAAGAAGTACGGGCTGCGCCAGTTGTCGCGGGCGCTGGAGATCGACCCGCAGTTGTTGTCCCAGTGGGAAAGGGGGCAGCGGGTGCCGCCGGTGGAGGAGGTGGCTCGGGTCCTTGGGTATCTGCGGGTGGACAGGGAAACCGCTAAACGAATGCTGTTCCTGGCGAAGCACGCGAAGGAACCCAACTGGCTGGACTCCGGCTCCTGGGACCTGCCCGCCGCACTTACGGCGGTCATCCAGTGCGAGCAGACCGCTTCCGCGATCACCAACTGGGCGCCGCTGGTGGTTCCCGGTCTGCTGCAGACCCCTGACTACGCTCGCGCGTTGTTGAACTCATCCGGAATCGGCGTCGAGGAAGCGGATGCGCGGCTGGTGATCCGCCTCAAGCGGCAGAGGATCCTCGCCGGGCCCGAGCCCGTGCGGCTCAGGGCCGTTCTTTCCGAGCTGACGATCCGCGAAGTGGTCGGCGATGCCGACATCATGTCGGACCAGGTCGATCACCTGCTCACCATGGCCGAGCGCACCAACGTTTCGGTCCGCATCCTGCCCGCGGACGCGGGCTACCACCCGGGCAAGCTCGGCATGTTCACCTTGTACGACTTTCCCGTCGATCCCACGATCGTGGCGCTGGAGCACTATCACGCGAGCGCCTTCAGCAGCGAGTTGGTGGCTACCGCCGCCTACGTGAAGCTGGTAAAGGTTTTACTGGGCAAGGCTTTGACCGAGGACGCCTCGCAAGCCCTACTCCGCGAGGTGGCGCGATAGTCGGAGGCGATGTGTTCACTTGGCGTACGTCGAGCTACACCGGCGCATCGGGCGAGTGCGTCGAGGTCGGATTCCACTGGCGAACGTCGAGTTTCACCGCGACGGAAGAGTGCGTTGGGGTTGGCTTCACGTCGGGCAAGCCGAGTTCCAGCGTGACTGAAGGGCGCGTTGAGGTTGGCTTCACGTCGGGCAAGCCGAGTTCCAGCGTGACCGAAGAGCGCGTTGGGTCTGGCTCCACCTGGCAGAAGTCGAGCTACACCGCGAAAGAGGACTGCGTTGAGGTCCTGCTCGACGAACCCGTCGGCGTCCGCGACACCAAGGCCCGCCGGCTCGGCCAGCTCACCGTCACCCGCACCGCCTGGACCGCGCTCTGCTCCAAAGTCTTAGTGACTCAAGAAGTTAAGTGACTCCAAAGTTGCCATGACTCAAGGGGCTTAGTGGCTCCAAAGTTCCATGGTCAAAGGCTTAGTCGTTCCAAAGTCGCTGTGGCCAAAGGCTTAGTTTCTCCGAAGTCGCTGTGGCCAAAGACTTGGTTGCTCCGAAGTCTCTATGGCCCAAAAGTCTCAGTGACTCCAAAGGTTTAGCGACTCCAAGGTCGCAGCGACCCAAAAAGCTTAGTGATGCAACCATCCGGCGAACACCGCAGGTGAAGCGGCTATCAAACTGAAGCGGATCCACCTTCCGGCGAGCCCCGTGGTCAGGAACGTCGCAAGGCGCATCCGCACCAGCCCGGCCAGCACACTCGTCGCCATGAAGGGCGGCAGGCCGACCAGCGAGCTCACCCCATAGGTACCCGCCATCCAGTGCGGATGACGATGACAGCGCTCGCGCAGCCGATCGACCCAGCCGCGAATCCGCTTCGTCCGCAACTGCCAGCGCACCCGCCGAGCAGTCATCGGCCGTTCACGGTGCAGCCGGTCATGCAGCGGCTTAGGTAGCTTGATCGTCCCGCGCGCAGCAAGAAAATACAGCGTCTTCCCGGCAATCTGCCCGATGGCCACAGCGGCCCCCAGCCACACCCAGTGCAGCCCGGGATGACTGGCGCACAGCCCGATCAGGAACACTTCGGCGTTGATCAGCGGCACGATGGCCGAACCGAACGCGACGCCCAGCGTCAGCAGGATCCAGCTCATCGTGTCACCTCCTGAAAAGCTCTCGTGTTCTCTTCACGTTATCAGTTCGAAATCTCCGGACACTGGGGTTGGCCCCCGTCTTCGCTGGGTGGTCAGCACCAGAAGATCACCTGCCCGACGGCTTCCGGACACCTCCCGCTGGAACGCTGACGACGTGGCCGCCGAGCAGCTCCGTACGCCCGCTGACCGATTCGGCGCCCTCTGCCAGACCGTCGTGCGGGTGCTTCCGCTGGGTCTGTCGCGGATCGTGGCGCCGACGTTTCTGGGCTTCTGCCTCATCAACGGTCTGACGTTCGGCGTCGACCTCGGGTTGCTCACCGTTTTCCACGGCCTGCTCGGCTGGCCGGTGTGGCTCGCGATCACGGTCGCCTACGTCTGCGCGTTCGGGTTGAGCTTCGTGCTGAACCGGACGTTCAACTTCCATTCCCACGCCGCCGTCGGAATCCAGCTCGTCCTTTACATCGGTGCGATCGCTGTCAATTACGCGGCGTTTTTGCTGGGTGTGGGCGCGGGGCTGACGGCGCTGGGCGTCGAATACCACCTGTCGCGGCTGCTCGCGGGTGCCTGCGAGGGCGTCTTCATGTACTCCGTGATGCGGTGGGTGATCTTCCGGGACTCAGGCGAGGGCGAGATCGAGAGTGCCGGTGAGGCGGACCTCGCGCAGCAGCCGCTCGCCGGTGTCGAGGGTGCGGACGGTGGCGTCGGGGTTCCAGCCGGCCCGGCGGTAGAAGCCGAGCGAGGCGTGGTCGCCCTGGGCGACCCAGGTGATGCCGCGCGTGGCGCCGTCGGCCCGGAGGGCCGCGGCGGCCGTCGCGAGTAGGCGGCCGGCGTGGCCGCGGCGTCCCCAGCGCGGCTCGACGAGCAGCGTCGCGATCAGGCCGGTGGTGGCGGCGTCCTCGGGCAGGCCGCCCTCGGCGTCGGCGACCTCGCCGTCGGGCGCGCGGCCGGCGACGCAGAACCCGACGACGAACTGGCCCTCGGTGGCGACGTGGACGAGGCTGCCCGGGTAGTCGATGGTCTCGGTCCAGGTGCCGGCGAGGTCGGTCGCGTCCAGCTCGGCGAGCGCCTGCTTGCCGAGGAGATCCTCGTAGGCGGCGTGCCAGGTGTCACGCTGGATGCGGGCGATCTCCGCGGCGTCGGACAGGTCGGCGGGGCGGACGGCGGCGTCGCTCATGAGTGCTGAATCTAGTGGTGCGCGTTTTTGTCGGTGGTGGGTGGCACCATGACGGGACCATGCAAACGATCAGCGTCACGACGGCCCGGAAGACCTTTCTGGCCGCACAGGGCTTCGCCGACCCCCGTCCGTCCGGTCCGGTTTCCCGGCGGCACCTCAAACGGGTGCTGTCGCGGGTCCAGCTGCTGCAGCTGGACTCGGTGAACGTCGCGGTCCGGGCGCACTACATGCCGGTGTTCTCGCGGCTGGGCGCGTACGAGCCGGCGCTGCTGGACAGCGCGGCGTGGGCGCACTCGGCGCGGCAGCCCCGGATGCTGGTCGAGACGTGGGCGCACGAGGCGAGCCTGCTCCCGGTCGAAGACTGGCCGCTGATCCGCTCGGGCGCGAAGCGGGATGGCTGGTGGAAGCACTACGGGCCGCTGATCGAGAAGTCCCCGGGCCTGGTCGACGAGATCCTGTCGGTGGTCAAGGAGCTGGGCCCGATCGGCGCGGGCGGCATCGAGCGCGAGGTCGAGGCGGACGCCCAGCGACGCGGCCCGGGCTCGTGGTGGGAGCGGTCGGAGGTCAAGCGCGTCTGCGAGTACCTGTTCGGCGTCGGCCAGCTGACCACGGGCACCCGCCGCTCGTTCGAGCGGCTGTACGACCTCACTGAGCGCGTGGTCCCGCCGGAGATCCTGTCGGTGTCGGTGACCCCGGAGGAGGGCGCGCGCGGGCTGATCGAGCGTTCGGCGCGGGCGCTGGGCGTGGCCACGGAGACGGACCTGCGCGACTACTACCGCCTGGGCCCCGCGCCGGCCCGGCAGGCGGTGGCGGAGCTGGTGGAGTCGGGCGTCCTGGAGCCGGTCGCGGTCCAGGGCTGGAAAGCGGTGGCGTACCGGCATTCCGCCGCCCGGACGCCGCGTTCGGTGCCGGGCCGGGCGCTGCTGTGCCCGTTCGACCCGCTGATCTGGGAACGCGCCCGCACGGAGCGGCTGTTCGGGTTCCGGTACCGCATCGAGATCTACGTCCCGGAGCCGAAGCGGGTGTACGGCTACTACGTGTTCCCGTTCCTGCTGGACGGTTCCCTGGTCGGCCGAGTGGACCTGAAGGCCGATCGGGCGGCGGGAGTCCTGCGAGTCCAAGGCGCGTTCGCCGAGGAGGGCGCGGACCTGGCCCGGGTGCTCCCCGAGATGGCGGGGGAACTGAAGCACATGGCGGAGTGGCTGGGGTTGTCCGGCGTGGCGGTGGGAACGCGAGGGGAGCTGGCCAAGCCGTTGGCGAAACTGGTGCGCTGATCCTTAACCCAGCAGTCGCCTGAGGGCGGCGCGCGCTTGCTCTGGCGCCTTCGGGTCGTGGTGCAGCTGCCGGAAGAGGTTGAGGGTCAGCATCACGCCCACGATGTCGTACAGCAGCTGGTCCGGGTCCGTTTCCGGGGGCAGCTCGTCGGCCGCCAGGCGGATTTGGAGGCGCAGGTCGCGGTGCCAGAGCTGGGTCATGCCCAGCACGGCGTCGCGGACCGGGCCCGGGCGTCCGTCCACTTCGGACGCTGCCGCCGTGAAGAAACAACCGCCGGGCAACACGTCTCGCTCGAGGTAGGAGACCCACGCCTCGCAGAGTGCTCTCAGTTTCGGTAGCCCTGGTGATGCCGAGGCCTGCACTTCGCGGCCGAAGAGCGCCGCTGCCGCGTCGATCACGGCCAGCTGCAGGCCTTCTTTCGTGCCGAAGTGGCCCAGCAGTCCGGCTTTGCTCATGCCGAGCTCCGTCGCGAGGCGGCCGATCGTCAGGCCTTCGAGCCCTTCCACGGACGCCAGCGCCAGGCTGTGGTCGATGATCCGCTGCTTCGTCTGGCGGGATTCGACAACGGACTTCCGGGGGCTCATGACCGGTACTTTATCTTACGACCGATCGGTCGCTATAGTGTGCCGGGCATCGGACGAGCGGGACGGGGGCACGAGTGAGCGAACTGGTGACGGGGGCGTCCCCACCATCCGATGCCCAGACGGCGCGCACCTCGCCCCGCCGCGAGGTGCGCGCCGTCCCCGGCGTGGTCTGCGTGCACGCGGCCATGAGCAGCCCGGCCACCTGGGAACCGGTGCGATCGGCGCTCGGTGGTGATGTCCGTTGCCCGGCTTTGCCGGGCCATCCGGGCGGCCCGCGGCTGGACGCCTACCCGCTGACCGCCTTCCGCGACGCGGTGCTGGGGGCCTTGCCGGACCAGGGCCGGGTGGTGCTGATCGGCCACTCGCTCGGCGCGTTGGTAGCGACCCTGGTGGCAATGGAACGGCCCGACCGGATCGCGCGGCTGGTGCTCGAGGAGACGCCCGTCCCGAGGCGAACCCGCGCCGACGCGCCCCCGGCACGCAAGCGTTCGGCCGGGCTCGCGATGCGCGCGCTGGCGCGGGTGAGCGGCAAGTTCGACCCGGTGATGGTGCGGGACGTGCTGAGGGGACTGCGCGAACCGCAGCCGGACTGGTGGGCAGGACTGGAGAGGATCACGGCGCCGACGCTGATCCTCGCCGGCGGGCCGTCGAGTCATCTGGACCAGTCGCGGTACGAGCTGCTGGCAAAGGCCCTACCAACAGCCAAGACGACAACGATCGCGGTGGGCCACCGGATCCATACGAAGGCGCCGCAGGCGTGGCTGGCGGCGGTCGCGGGATAGCGCAGTCGAGCGCTCAAGCCGAGCCGGAGTCTCGAAGCCGGCCGGTGCGCGCACCGGACAGCCGCCAGGCATGGCGACGGGCCGTTCCCGGCCCCACCGGAAACGGCCCGTCTTCCCCTTTACTCAGCCGGCCGCGCGCGTCACAACGGCGTTGCCGGAGCCCGTTCGCGCCCGGATCTTCAGCTTCACTCCGTCCTCCGGGGCGCTGTCGGACACGTCCAGCTCGCTCGACACCCGGCCACCGCTGGAGGTCAGGTCGACCTCGGCCGCCGTGCCGGTGCGGATGCCGATCCGGACCTCGCCCGAACCCGTGATCAGGTCGAGCGTGCCCGAGCCCGCGTCGGCCACCGACAGGTCGCCGCTGCCCGTGCGGGCCATCACCTCGCCCGAGACCGCGCCCAGCCAGACGTCGCCCGTGCCCGTGGCCAGCGTCGCCGACCCGGCCAGTGAGGACGCCTCGACGCTGCCGCTGCCGCTGCGCAGCTGCAGCCCGCCCAGCGTCGGGCCGAGCTTGATGGCTCCGCTGCCCGTGCGGATCGTCGCCGAGCCGTCGGCGCGGTCGAGCTTCACCTCGCCGGAGCCGGTCAGCAGGTCGACGCGGCCGGCCGAGCCCGTCACCGTGACGTCCGCCGCGCCCGCCCGGACCTCGACGTGCGAGCCCGCCGGCGCGTGCACCTTCACCGCGAGCGCCACGTTCCGCAGCTGCCACGCCTTGGGCGCCTGCACGACCAGGCGGTTGCCGAGCTTCTCGATCCGGCTCTGCCGCACCGCCTCGGCGGGGGAGGCGCCCGGGTCGACCCCCAGCTGGTCGCCGAACCGCTCGCCGACCCACGACAGCAGGCTGTTCACGCCCGCCACCCACGGCTGCTGCTCACCCTGGTCGTGCCGCAGCTCGACCCGCGCGCCGGAGTCCCCGTCGAGGACCACCTCGACGCGCCCGATCGTCACCCCCAGGTCCAGCTCCAGCGGCACGTCGGTCTCGAACTCGTCGACCCGCACCAGCTCGTCGTTCGACGAAGGCGGCGGAGTCTCCTCGGCCGGCGTCTCCGGTGTGGTCTGGTCTTCGTCACTCATCGTCGTTCCCCTCAGCCTTCGACCCAGCCGTGCAGGCGCGAGCCGGACTGGCCGCCGCCCTTCCCGTGGTGCTTCGGGCCCGCGCCGAGCGAGCCGTGCCCCAGCGCCCCCTGCACCGCCTGGGAGACGAACGTGTTCAGCGAGACGCCCTGCGCCTGCGCCGCGCGTTCGGCCTGCCCCTTGATCTGCTCGACCAGGCGCAGGGTGATGCGCGAGATGTCACCGCCGTCCATCAGCGGTGGCATGGTGGTGTCACGTGGTGTCGCCCGTGGTGCCGGCTCCTCTTCGGCGGCTCCGGTGACGACGACGCGGACGTCACGGCCGTCGAGCCGCACGTCCACCACCTGGCCCGGCAGCGCGGCCGTGACCTCGGCGGCCAGGTCGGCCAGTGCGTTCATCAGGGTCAGGCGGACGGCGGGTTCGAGGGCGGAGGACAGCAGCGCGGCCGCCCGCCGGGTCTGCTCGTCCCCGGCGGCAGCCGTGTTCGCGAGGTCCTCGCGAAGGTTGGCGATGTACGGCGTCAGGTCCATGACACCACTATGACGTCACTCGTGGTGTCAGTCAAGGAGCTCGTGTCCCCCGGGAGTGGGCGGCCGTGCGCGGATAGGCTGCGGTCGGGAGTCGTCGTTAGGAGTGCGGACGTGGCCGGAACCGGGGCACCGAGGGTGCAGCTGATCGCGAAGACGGAGTTCTTCCCGCCCGAGGACGTGCCGTGGTCGACCGACGCGGACGGCGGCGAAGCGCTCGCCGAGTTCGCCGGCCGGGCCTGCTACCAGTCGTGGGACAAGCCGAACCCGGTCACCGCGACCAACGCCGGCTACCTCGAGCACATCATCGACGTCGGCCACCTCGCGGTGCTGGAGCACGGTTCGGTGACCTTCTACCTCACCGGGATCTCGCGTTCGCTGACCCACGAACTGATCCGCCACCGCCACTTCTCCTACTCCCAGCTTTCCCGCCGGTACGTGCCGGAGGGCGACGCGGCCGTCGTCGAGCCGGCGGTGATCGCGGACGACCCGGCGCTGCACGCGAAGTTCGTCGCCGCGACCCGGGCGAGCGCCGAGGCCTACGCCGAGCTGCTCGCCGGGCTCGAAGAGAAGTTCGCCGACGCCCCGGCCGCGAGCCTGCGCCGCAAGCAGGCCCGCCAGGCCGCGCGCTCGGTGCTGCCGAATGCGACCGAGACGCGCATCGTCGTCACCGGGAACTACCGCGCCTGGCGCCACTTCGTCGCGATGCGCGCCACCGAGCACGCCGACGTCGAGCTCCGCGACCTGGCCGTCGCGTGCCTGCGCGAGCTGCAGAAGGCCGCGCCGAACGTGTTCGCCGACTTCACCATCTCGACGTTGCCGGACGGCACCGAGATCGCCACGAGCCCGAAGGTCCTGGAAGGCTGATGAAACGACTCGCGATCGACGTCCGGCCCGGCGAATACGCCGTGGTCCGGCTGCCCGCCGACGCCCCCGTCCCCGCGGAGCTGCTCGCTCCCGGCGAACCTGCGTTCGTCTCGGTGACGCGTACGCCCGAAGAGCTTTCGGTGATCTGCCCGGCCGGGCGTGAACCGGCCGGCAGCACGGCGGCCGAGGACGGCTGGCGCCTGCTTTCGGTCCGCGGGCCGCTGGAGTTCACGCTCACCGGCATCATCGCCGCGCTCGCGTCCGAGCTGGCCGGCGCCGGGGTGGCGCTGTTCTCGATGTCCACTTTCGACACCGACCACATCCTGGTCCGGGCCACCGATCTCGACGAAGCGGTGAAGGCCCTGCGCGAGTCGGGCCACGAGGTCTCCCACCCCTGATCCCGCTTCGCGGACCGGTTCACGGGTACTCCCGGCACGAGGGTGGGAGCCGTCACCCTTGAAATCGAAAGTTCGGCACGCCTAAACTTCGATTTGGGGTTCCCGACATCCGGTTGAGAGGCAGGCGCCATGGCTGTGACCGAGGCCGCGCGGCCGAAGCTGACGTCGCGCCTGCGCACCGGGTCGGCCCTGCTGGGCCCCGCGTTCGTCGCCGCGATCGCCTACGTCGACCCCGGCAACGTCGCCGCCAACATCAGCGCCGGCGCCCGCTACGGCTACCTGCTGGTCTGGGTGATCGTCGCGGCGAACCTGATGGCCGTCCTCGTGCAGTACCTGTCCGCGAAACTCGGCCTGGTCAGCGGCAGGTCGCTGCCGGAGGCCCTGCGCGCCCGGCTGTCCCGGCCCGCGCGGCTGGCGTACTGGCTGCAGGCCGAGGTCGTCGCCATCGCCACCGACCTGGCCGAGGTCGTCGGCGGCGCGATCGCGCTCAACCTGCTGTTCGACCTGCCGCTCGTGGTCGGCGGCCTGATCACCGGCGCGGTCTCGCTGACGCTGCTGGCGGTCCAAGACCGCGGCGGCCAGCGGACGTTCGAACGGGTCGTCACCGGCCTGCTGCTGGTCATCGCCATCGGGTTCCTGGCCAGCCTGTTCGTCGAGCCGCCGTCCGCGGCCGAGACGCTCGGCGGGCTGGTGCCGAGGTTCGACGGCTCCGGCAGCGTCCTCATCGCCGCCGCGATGCTCGGCGCGACCGTCATGCCGCACGCCGTCTACCTGCACTCGGGCCTGGTCCGCGACCGGCACGGGCTCCCGGACGTCACCACGCGCCGCCGGCTGCTGCGCGCCACCCGCGCCGACGTCGGCCTGGCGATGCTGCTGGCCGGCGCGGTGAACCTCGGCATGCTGCTGCTCGCCGCGACGAACCTCCAGGGCCAGACGGGCGTCGACAGCATCGAGGGCGCGCACGGCGCCGTCGCGCAGGCGCTCGGCCCGGGCATCGCGCTGATGTTCGCGATCGGCCTGCTCGCCTCCGGCCTGGCTTCGACGTCGGTGGGCGCGTACGCGGGCGCGATGATCATGCAGGGCCTGCTGCACAAGCGGATCCCGCTGGTCCTGCGCCGGCTCGTCACGCTCACCCCGGCGATCGTGGTGCTGGCGCTGGGCGCCGACCCGTCCGCGGCGCTGGTCGTCTCGCAGGTCGTGCTGTCGTTCGGGATCCCGTTCGCGCTCGTGCCGCTGATCCGGCTGACCGCCGACCGCGACCTGATGGGCGCGGACGCCAACCACCGCCTCACGACGGTCGCGGCGGGTCTCATCGCGGCCGTCATCATCACCCTCAACCTGGTTCTGGTCTACTTGACGTTCACCGGCTGACCAAGAGCAGGGAGGCCGCAGCCATGGCCTGGATCTTCGCGCTGAACGCCGAATGCGGAGGGCGGGAGACCCACGCCCGGGACCTCGCACGCCACTTCGACGGCTGGCCGGCGCGTGTCTTCTCCGACGGCGCCGGCTGGTGGTGCGGTGTCGCCCCCGAAGGCGTGAGCCAGTCCGGTCCGCAGTCCGGCGAGGAGGCCACGGCGATGACGGCGGCCGGGCGGCGGCTCTACTGGCAGCTCCGCACCGCCCCGCCGGTCTACCGCTACGCCCTCGCCGGCGTCGAGACCGACCGGTTCCGCAGCTACGACGAGCTGATGGCCGAGGGCGCGAACCTGACGCGGTTCCCCGGTCTGGTCGTCAGCGAGGACATCTGGGCCGCGACCGGCCGGCGGGCCGAGTTCAGCGACTTCGCCCCCGGCTACCGGTGGCTCCCGTACCGCGGGGAGACCTTCAAGCGGACCTGATTTCGTGGAACCTCCGGCGGCGCGCGACGGTCCGACTAGCATCTGCGCGACCGCCGCTTGAAGGAGCACCGTGACCGACGAACAGACCCGGCCGTACCCGCCGCAGGCGCCCGTCACGCCTGGTCAGCGGGTTGTCGCCGGCCGTTATGCCCTGCTCGGTGAGCTCGGCCGGGGCGGCATGGGTGTCGTCTGGCGGGCCCAGGACCAGGTCATCGGCCGCCAGGTGGCGGTCAAGGAGCTGCGGCTGCCCGACGCCGAGTCCGCCGCGGTGTTCTCCGAGCGCGCGCTGCGCGAGGTGCGCACCGGCGGGCGGCTCAACGACCCCGCCGTCGTCACGGTCTACGACGTCGTCACCGACGGCGGCACGACGTTCATCGTGATGGAGCTCGTCGAGGCGCCGTCGCTGGCCGACCTCGTGCGCCAGCGCGGCCCGATGCCCGCCGCGCAGGCCGCGCTGATGGGGGAGCGGGTGCTGGCCGCGCTGCAGGCGGCCCATGCGGCCGGGATCGTGCACCGCGACGTCAAGCCGGCGAACATCCTGGTCGGGCCGGACGGCCGCGTGAAGCTCACCGACTTCGGCATCGCCCACGCCGTCGACGACCCGCGCCTGACCACCAGCGGCATGATCGTCGGCTCGCCCGCGTTCATGGCGCCGGAGCGCGTCGAAGGCCGCGAAGCGCTGCCCGCGTCCGACCTGTGGTCGCTCGGCGCGACGCTGTTCTTCGCCGTCGAAGGCTCGATCCCGTTCGAACGCGCGACCACCGCCGCGACGCTGCACGCGATCATGACCGAGATCCCGTACCTGACCCGCGGCCAGGGCCCGATCGCCGCGGCCATCCTCGGCCTGCTCGTCGCCAATCCCGACGCGCGCCTCACCGCCGCCCAGGCGCAGAACCTGCTGACCACGGCGCAGGGCGTGCGGCCGACCCCGCCGGGCGGCACCGCGATGGTCCAGCCGGTGACGCGGATGGCGCCGCGGCCGCCGAAGCGGAACCTCCGCGTGCTGTGGCTCTCGCTCGCCGCGGTGGCGGTCGTCGCCGCCCTGGTCGGTGGCTTCTTCGCGGGCAAGGCGTTCGAGACCCCGGCCGTCGACGAGCAGAAGCTGCCGACCGTGACGTTCGGGCTCGGCGGCCAGATGCGCGTCGACGCCAGCTCCAGCTACCCCTGCTACAACGCGGCGGTCCAGGACGGCGGGGTCATCAGCGGGGACAACGACGGGGACTGCAAGGACAGCCACACCCTCGAGATCTACGACGCCGGCGACGTCATCGGCACCACGAACTGGAACGACACCGACGCGGCGGTCGCCGCCTACCCGGGGCAGGCCGCCGCCACCGCGGCGGCCGAGGCGCGCTGTGCGGCGTCGTTCCGCTCCTCGATCGTCCCCGAAGCCAAGCGCGACGGCCTCAAGTACCGGGCGCTCGTGCCGACCCAGCAGGAGTGGCAGAGCGTCCCCACCGAGAGCGGCGAATACCCCACGCGCGAGTTCTACTGCGTGCTCGCCAAGGCCGACGGCGGCCCGATCTCCGCGCCGATCGTGACCAAGGTCAAGTAGAAGTTCCGCGACGAGCGGCCGACTCGCGGAAATCCTCCGCACTTGGCCGGGGGTGACCAGGTCGGCGCGGTTTTCGCCGGGCGGACGGGGTACCGTCTGGGCATGTCCACCCCACCTACCGCAGCGCCCGGACGGCCGTTCGGGCGTGTGCTCACCGCGATGGCGACCCCCTTCGACGCCGAGGGCGCACTGGACCTGAAGCGGGCGCAGGAGCTCGCCGAGCACCTTGTGGAGCTGGGGAACGACGGTCTCGTCATCAACGGCACCACCGGCGAGAGCCCGACCACGAGCGACACGGAGAAGCAGGAGCTGATCCGCGCGGTGGTCGAGGCCGTCGGCGACCGGGCGACGATCGTGGCCGGCGCGGGCACCAACAACACCGCGCACAGCATCGAGCAGGCCCGGCAGGCCGAAGCCGCCGGCGCGCACGGCCTGCTGGTCGTCACGCCGTACTACTCGCGGCCCAGCCAGGCCGGGCTGTACGCGCACTTCACCACGGTCGCCGACACGACCGAGCTGCCGGTGATGCTCTACGACATCCCGCCGCGCTCGGTCGTCCCGATCGAGGTCGACACGCTGCTGCGGCTGGCCGAGCACCCGCGGATCGTCGCGGTCAAGGACGCCAAGGGCGACCTGATCGCCGGCTCCGAGGTCATCGCCAACACCCACCTCGCGTACTACTCCGGCGACGACGGGCTGAACCTGCCCTGGATCTCCGTCGGCGGCACCGGCGTGGTGAGTGTGATCGGTCACGTCGTCGCGGGCCGGATCCGCGCGATGATCGACGCCTACGAGAACGGCGACACCTCCACCGCGCGCACCAACCACCGCGGCATGCTTCCGGTGCTGCGCGCGATGTCGCGGGTCGGCGGGGTCGCGTTCAGCAAGACGGCGCTGCGCCTGCGTGGCTTCGACATCGGCGCCCCGCGGCTCCCGATCGTGGCGCCGAGCACCGACCAGACCGCCCTGATCGCCGCCGATCTGGCCCAGGGCGGCGTGCCGCTGGGCGACACGGCGGCCCAGGACTGGCATGGTGAGCGGGTGGCACAAGCAGATTCGAGGGCCGCCTACGTGGCGCCGACCTCGCACACCAGCGTTGGGACCCTGCCTCGGTGAGCTCACTTCCCCCCGGTCCAGGCCCCACCAACGCCCCGCCCGAACTGCCCGCCGGAGCCCTGCGCGTCGTCGCGCTGGGCGGCATCGGCGAGGTCGGGCGCAACATGACCGTCTTCGAGTTCGGCGGCCGGCTGCTCATCGTCGACTGCGGGGTGCTCTTCCCCGAGGACGACCAGCCCGGCGTCGACCTGATCCTGCCGGACTTCCGCGCGATCGAAGACCGCCTCGACGACATCGAAGGCCTCGTGCTCACCCACGGGCACGAGGACCACATCGGCGCCGTCCCGTTCCTCCTGCGCCTGCGGCCGGACCTGCCGATCTACGGCTCGCGGTTCACCAACGCGCTGCTCGCGGCGAAGGCCAAGGAGCACCGGCAGCGGCCGAAGCTGATCGAGGTCCGCGAGGGCGAGCGCCGCGACGTCGGCGTGTTCAACCTCGAGTTCTTCGCGGTGAACCACTCGATCCCGGACGCGCTGGCCGTCGCCATCCGCACCCCGGCGGGCGTCGTCCTGCACACCGGCGACATCAAGCTCGACCAGCTCCCGCTCGACGGGCGCCTCACCGACCTGGCCGGGTTCTCCCGGCTCGGCGACGAGGGTGTCGACCTGTTCTGCGTCGACTCGACCAACGCCGAGGTCCCCGGGTTCGTGATGCCCGAGCGCGACATCGGCCCGGTGCTCGACGACGTCATCCGCCGCGTCGACCAGCGCGTGATCGTGGCCTGCTTCGCCAGCCACGTGCACCGCGTCCAGCAGGTGCTGGACGCCGCGCTGCGCCACGGCCGCCGGATCGCGTTCGTCGGCCGCTCGATGGTCCGCAACATGGGGATCGCGGCCGAGCTGGGCCTGCTCAACGTCCCGGACGGCCTGCTGGTCGACCTCGACCAGGCGAGCACCCTGCCGGAGAGCAAGGTCCTGTTCGTCTCGACCGGGTCCCAGGGCGAGCCGCTCTCGGCGCTGTCACGGATGGCGCGCGGTGAGCACCGGCAGATCTCGATCCGCGCGGGCGACACCGTCGTGCTGGCCAGCTCGATGATCCCGGGCAACGAGACCGCGGTGTTCGGCGTGGTCAACGGCCTGACCCGACTCGGCGCGAACGTCGTCCACCAGGGCAACGCGAAGGTGCACGTGTCCGGGCACGCGTCGGCGGGCGAGCTGCTCTACCTGTACAACGCGGTGCGCCCGAGCAACGTGATGCCGGTCCACGGCGAGTGGAAGCACCTGCGCGCGAACGGCGAGCTGGCGGTCCGCACCGGCGTCGCGGCGGAGAACGTGGTCATCGCCGAGGACGGCGTGGTCGTCGACCTGGTCGACGGCAAGGCCTCCCGCACCGGCCGCGTCGAGGTCGGGCACGTCTACGTCGACGGCCTCTCGGTCGGCGACGTCGGCGAGTCGACCCTGTCCGACCGGCTGGTGCTGGGCGAGGGCGGGTTCATCTCGATCAGCGTCGCGGTCGACTCCAGCACGGGCCGCGCGGTCAGCAGCCCGACGGTGTCCGGCCGCGGCTTCTCCGACGACCCGAAGGCGCTCGCCGCCGTCGTGCCGCTGGTGGAGATGGAGCTGGCGCGCACGGAGGCCGAAGGCATCACCGACACCCACCGTATCGCGCAGGCGGTCCGCCGGGTGGTCGGCCGCTGGGTCGCCGACACCTACCGCCGCCGCCCGATGATCGTCCCGACGGTCATCCCGGTCTGAGTTCGGTCCGCGGAACGCCCTTCGCCTCCCCTGGAGCGCGGAGGGCGTTCCGCGTTTCACCCGGCCAGGATTTCCCTGAGGGGCCCCGTTGTTACGCCGTCCGGAGCACGTGGTGGCGGTCGGCTGCGGTCTAACCTGGGTCCCACCTCGCCTCGCGTAGAGAGGCCGCGCCGATGGGACGTCACTCGCCGGACGGAAGACGACGCCGGCTGCTGGTTCCCGTCGTGGCCACGGCGCTGGTGCTCGTCCTCGGGGCCGGTGCCTGGGTCACCGTTTCCGTCGTGACCGCAAAACCGCCGTGTCAGCAGCCGGTGCAGGTGCTGGTCACCGCGTCCGCCGACATCGCGCCCGCGCTTTCGCTCGTCGCTCGGGGTCTCGACCTGCCGTGCGCCTCGGTCGCGGTGGAGACACGGGAGGCGACGCCGGCCGCCGAGCGGCTCGCGCTCTCCGACGGCAGCTCGCGGGCGCAGGTCTGGGTGCCGGACTCCACCCTCGCGCTGCGCCGCGCGCGTCAGCTCGGCGCCGCCGACGTGCCCGAGTCCGGGGCGTCGGTGGCCAGCTCGCCCGTCGTGCTCGCCGTCGCCGAAGACGTGGCCAAGGGTCTCGGCTGGCCCGAGCGCACGCCGAGCTGGACCGACGTCCTGGGCGCGCCGGGGGCCGTCCCGGGGATCCCGGACCCGGCCCGCGACGCGGTCGGCGCGTCGGCGCTGCTCGGCCTGCGGGAGACCGTCCGGACCGCGGCCGAGCCCGCGGCCGCTTACGTCGCCCTGCTGCGGCGGTTTTCGGCGAACACGCTCGGCGGTGAGACCGACCTGATCGCCCGGCTGCCGGGCTCGGGCGACCCGAGCGGCACGGCCGCGGTGACGACCTTCCCCGTGTCGGAGAACTCCTTGCTGCGCCACAACATCGAGGACACGGCGTCGCCGCTCGTCGCCGTCTACTCGACCGCCGTGCCGACGCTGGACTACCCGTTCGCCGAGCTGGGCGGGATCACCCCGGCGCAGCGACCGGTCGTCGAGGCGCTGCGGGACGCGCTGCTCGGTGACGCCGGCGCCGACGCCATCACGAAGACCGGCCTGCGCGCCGCGGGCGGGCAGGCGCTGCGCGACCACGCCGACGACCCGCGGGTGGCCCCGGCCGGCATCCGCACCGCGAACCTGCCGCCCGCCGCGAGCGTCGACGAGCTGCTCGGCCAGTGGGCCGGGGTCAACCTGAGCGCGCGGGTGCAGGTGCTGCTGGACGTCTCGGGGTCGATGAACGCGCAGGTGCCGGGCACCGGGCTGAACCGGATGCAGCTGACGACGCAGGCCACCGCCAAGGCCCTGCACCTGTTCCGGCCGACGACCCGGCTGCGCATGCTGGCGTTCTCGACCCGGCTCGACGGCGACAAGGACTACCGCGAGATCCTGCCGATGGCCGCGGTGTCCCAGCACCTGGCCGACGGCGCGCTCGAGAAGCTGAGCCGGCTCAAAGCCACGCCGAACGGCGGAACCGGGCTCTACGACAGCATTCTCGACACGTACCGCACGGCGCGGCGCGAGTGGGAGCCCGGCCGGCTGAACCTGGTCATCGTGATGACCGACGGCCGCAACGAGGACCCGCACGGCATCTCCCGCGCGGACCTGCTGGCCGAGCTGGCGAAGCTGCAGGACCCGCGCCGCCCGATCCCGCTGATCGGCGTGGGTGTCGGCCCGGACGCGGACCAGCCCGAGCTGGACCAGCTGACCGCGGCGACCGGCGGGCAGGCCTTCGTCGCCCCGGACCCGGCGAAGATCACGGGCGTGTTCTTCGCGGCCCTGAGCCGGATCGCCGGTGGTTAGAGGTGCGGAATGACCTTCGCGAATTCCTGGTGGTCGGCCTCGATCACCGAGAAATAGCTGAAGCCGAACTTCCGGTGGTTGTACCGGACCTGTTCGGCGATTTCTTCGACGGTGCCGATGAGCAGGCTCGGCGCGTGGGAGATCTGCCGTGTCTCCATCCCGAGCAGGTTCGCGAACTCGGCGGCGGCCGTTTCGCGGTCGTCGGTGACGATCACCTTCGCGATCTGGAGGTTGAACTCGACGTCGCCGGCCCGGGAACCCAGCGCCTCCTGGGCCACGGCGACGTGTCGCGCCACCTCGTCGTGCTCGGCGATCCGGAGGGTGACGCCGTCGGCGGCCTTCTCGATCCCGGTGAAGCCGATGATGTCCGCCACCGAAGCGGTGTAGCGCAGCATGCGGGGACCCCGGGCGCCGATCAGCAACGGCGGCGGGGGCGCGCCGGCCTCGGTCACGGCCGCGTGGATCGCGTCGACGATCGTCTCGAGGTGGGTGATGCGCTCGCCCGGGCTCTTCCACTGCAGGCCGGCGGACTCGACCTCGGTCCGGTCGTACCCGGTGCCGAGCCCCAGTTCGAGCCGGCCCTCCAGCAGCGTGGCCGTCGTCGCGACGTCCCGCGCGAGGATCAGCGGGTTGTAGAAGGCGGTGTTGAGGACCAGCGTGCCGGCGCGGGCCTTTTCCGTCGCGGCGGCGGCGAGGACCAGGCCCGGGAAGGGCGACGGCGTCGCCGGGTGGTCCCGCGCGACCCGCGGGTCGGGCGCCACCAGGTGGTCGGGCATGGAGATCACGCTGAAGCCGGCGGCCTCGGCCGCGCGGCACTTCTCCGCCCACTTCGCGCCCGGCGCGGGGTAGGTCATGTTCACACCGAAGCGAAGCGGCCGCTGCGTCGGGTCGGTCATCACGCGCTCCTCAGTGTTGTGCGCCGGCGCAGCGGGAACCCGGCCGCGTGGTACACCGCGTCGATCAGCTCGGCGGTGGCCACGGTGTCGTCGAGCCCGTACGGGAACTCCGCTCCCGAGCGCAGGTGCGCCCGCAGCGCTTCGAGCTGGAAGTAGTAGCTCGCGTCGGTGCCGAGCTGCTCGGTGCGTTCCCCGTCCGGTCCGGTGACGACGATCCGGTCGTCGAACTGGGGGAGGACCGGGTCGCAGACGAGCGCCTCGCCGCGCTCGCCGACCACCCGGGCGCTGCTCGACCAGACGACGTCGGCGTCCATGTCGCAGTGCAGGTAGCCGGTCGCGCCGTCGGGGAACAGCAGGTCGGCGGTGATCGAGCTGTCCACCCCGGGCGAGCGCTCGGTGCCCGAAGCCGTGACGACCTTCGGTTCCCCGCCCGCGAAGACGCCCAGCTGCCGCTGGAGGTGCAGCGCGTAACAGCCGAGGTCCATCAGCACCCCGCCGGCGAGGTCCCACGACCACCGCAGGTCGCCCTCGGGCGGCGGGAGCATGCGCACCGACGTCTCGACGCGGGTGATCCGGCCGAGCTCACCGGAGCCGGCGATCTCGAACAGCCGCCGCAGCACCGGGTGGTGCATGTTGTGGACCGCTTCCACCACGACGACTCCGGCGTCGCGGGCGACCGCGGCGACCTCCGCGGCCTCGGCCGCGTTGGCCGCGAACGGCTTCTCGACGAGGACGTGCTTGCCGGCGGCAATGGCCGCGCGGGTCCACGCGCCGTGCATGCCGTTGGGGAGCGGGACGTAGACCACCTCGACCTCGGGGTCGGCGAGGACCGCCGCGTAGTCGTCGTGGACCTTTTCCACCTTGTGGGCCGTGGCGAACGCCTGGGCCCGCCCGCGGTCCCGCGCGGCGACGGCCACCAGCCGGTCGCCGCTCGCCGCCGCGGCCTGGCCCATCGCGTAGGTGGCGATCGTGGCCGCGCCGAGGATCCCGAACCGCAGCGGATCGCCGCCGGGAGCTTTTGCGTCACTCACGAGCTACTCCTTCGGTCGGCGGGTCGCGTCGACGGTAGGGCGGCCGGATCCGCACCGGCGACTCCGTGAGTGCTCAAAATGGCGTCGAGTGAATCACTAGCGCCGGAAATTATGCTCACAAAATGACAATTCAGCGACTCGACCACGTCGGCGTTGTTGTCGATGACCTTCCGGCAGCGATCGCCTTCTTCCTCGAACTCGGCATGGAAAAGGAGGGCGAGGCGGCCCTGCGCGGCGACTGGGTCGACCGGGTCGTCGGGCTCGACGACGTCCGGGCCGAGATCGCCGCCGTGCGGACACCGGACGGCCACGGCCGGATCGAGCTGACGAAGTTCCTGACTCCGCCGGCCCACGACGGCAACCCGGACGCGCCCGTGAACACCCTGGGCGGTCACCGTCTCACGTTCGCCGTCGAAGACCTCGACGACGTCCTCGCCCGCCTCGCCACCCACGGCGCCCGGCTCGTCCGCGAAGTGGCGCAGGTGGAGGACTTCTGCCGCTACTGCTACGTCCGCGGTCCCGAGGGCATCATCGTCGGGCTGGTCCAGGAGCTCTGAGCCACGCTCAGAAGGTGGCGATGGGGTTGACCGGGCTGCCGGACGTGCCGGCGAACCGAATCGGCGCGAGCGCCAGCTGGAAGTCCCACTGACCCAGCTCTTCCGCCGTCGTCGCGCACGCCTCGAGGTCGCAGTTGTCCAGCAGCCACAGGCCCATCGCGACCAGGCCCACGGCGTGCACCGGCATCAGCACGTCGCGGTAGCCCGACGGCTGGACGTCCTGCGGGGTGTCCGCGCCGATCAGCGCGACCCCGCGTTCGTGCAGCCACGGCAGGCAGGAGGCGTGCCAGCCCGCCTGGGTGAACCCGCCGTCCGGGCCGGACTCGTGCCGGGAGCGGCCGTAGCCGGTCCGCAGGAGCACCGCGTCGCCCGGCTGCACGCGCACGCCCTGGCGGCGCTCGGCTTCCTCGAGGTCCTCGGGGAACACGCCTTCGCCCGCTTCCAGCCACGGCACGTCACGGACCTTCGCGACGTCCAGCAGGACACCCCGCGTGACGATCCCGTCCGCCGCCGCGGTGACGGCGCCCCACGCCGAGCCCGTCTCTTCGTCGACGAGCGAGTGCGGCCGCCCGTTGTACATCTTCCCGTCCCAGAAGATGTGGCACGGCGAATCGACGTGGGTGATCGTGTTGCCGTGGAACAGGATGCCGAGGTGCTCGTTCGAGTACCCCCAGCGCCGGTCGTTGCGGAACAGCACCGGCATGTGCTCGGCGCCCGGCATTTCGGCCGAGCACGGGCACGACGTCGTCGACCGCGCCATGTCGTCCGGGACGGCGACCTCCCACGCGCACGACACGCTCTTGCCGTGCCGCACGGCCCGCGCGGCCGCCAGCCGGACGTCGTCGGTGATGTGGTTCAGGGTGCCGATTTCGTCTTCGTCGCCCCACCGTCCCCAGTTCGACAGCGTCTCGAAGTAGCCGAGCACGTCGTCCTGAGTCGGCATCAGCCGCCCTGCCGTCATCCGAGCCTCGACTCCTCCGGTCACGCTGCCGGCGGTCGCCGGTCACAGAGAGCGTAGGGCACGCGCGCGGACCCCGCGTCCCGGCGGGGGGCCGCAGTCCAGGAGATGCCCGGGGGGCCGGGCGGGCCGGAGACTGGCCTGGATCTGACACGCGTCGACACTCCTGATCCGGGGTCCGGGCTTCGATGCACATCGCCACCCCGCCAACCGGAACGTCGCCACCACGATCCGATCTCCCACCACCACCACAACAGCACTCCCCGGCACCTGGATTCCCCAGCGCCCGAAAGACGTCCAAGGAGTTCCACCATGCGCGTGGCTTTCACCATCTGGCCGGCACCGGCACACCTGTACCCCATCGTCCCGCTCGCGTGGGCGCTCAAGGCGGCCGGCCACGAAGTGGTCGTGGCCACCCACCCGGCGATCGCCGCGGAGACGGCGTCGATGGGCCTGACGCCCGTTTCGGTCTGCGAAGCCGACAGCACCCCGCTCCTCGGGCCCGCTTCGCCTTACGTCACCGAGCGGGAGGACCTCGCGAAGATCACCGCGGGGCTGGACTTCGGCCCGGACGACCCCGACCGCGAGCACTGGGACGTGCTGACCCAGTACTACGTGCCGTCGATGTGGGACTTCCTGCCGTACCGGGCCGACCCGGCCACGGAGATGCCCGCCATGGACGGCCTGGTGAGCTTCTTCCGCACCTGGCAGCCCGACCTCGTGCTCTGGGACCCCTGCATGCCCGGCACCGCCGTCGCCGCGGTCGCGGTCGGCGCCGCGCACGCCCGGTGGTGGACCGCGCCCGACGTCTTCTGCCGCAGCATGGACACGATCGCCAAGGTCAACGCCCGCCCCGGCGGTGAGCACGTGGACAACCCGATCGCCGAGACCATCCGGGGGATGGCCGAGCGCTACGGCGTCGAGGTCAACCAGGAGCTGCTGGTCGGGCAGTGGACGGTGAACCCGCAGCCGCCGGCCATCGGCCCCGAGATCTCCGCCCACGTGCTGCCGATGCGCTGGATCCCGCACGTCAAGCAGCAGGTCCTCCCCGACTGGATCTACCCGAAGCCGGAGCGCCCGCGCGTCGCCATCTCGCTCGGCCTGTCCGAGCGGTCGTTCATGGCGGGCGGCTGGTCGCACATCCCCGCGCTGCTCGAAGCCGTGTCCACCTTGGACATCGAGGTTGTCGCGACGCTCAACGACAAGCAGCTGTCCGAGGTCACCAAGATCCCCGACAACGTGCGCGTGGTCGAGTACGTCCCGCTCAACCAGCTCATCTCGACCTGCGACCTGCTGATCCACCACGGCGGCATGGGCACCGTGCTGCCCGCCATCGCCAACGGCATCCCGCAGATCGTCGTCGACTTCGTCGGCAACGCGATCTTCGCGACGCCGGACTCGGGCGAGGGGAAGATGGGCCGTTCGCGGTACAGCCTCGGCCCCGCGTTGGCCCGCTACGCCACGGACTCCGGCGCCGGTCTCGTCATGAACATCACCGAGCCCGACCCCCTGGAAATGCGCCGGCAGATCCTCGAGGTCCTCGACGGCGAGTCGTTCAAGGAAGGCGCGAAGAAGATTTACCGGAACTGGCTCTCCACACCCAGCCCGAGTGAATTCGTTCCCGTTCTCGAGCGCCTCACCGCCGAACACCGGACCCGGTGACGACGGCCTGCCGATAATTGCAACGGCGAAGCAATAAGCGAGACGACGGCGGAATTCGGTCGCCGTACGGTGGCTCTACCGCAGAACCGTACGGCCCGAGTCGCTTCGCGCTGTCGTCCACCGAGTTTCCCATTGTCCAAAGGAGTTACGTCGTGAGTGACGGAAGAACATTCTGCCAGACGTGCGGGGACGTCGAGGTCCGCGAGTTCCTGTCGCTCGGCCTGCAGCCCGCGGTCCACTTCCTGGCGAACCAGGAGGAGGCGGAGAACGAGCAGGCCTGGCCGCTCGCGCTCGGATTCTGCGAGCAGTGCAGCCTGGTGCAGGTCATGGAGTCGGTCAGCGAGCGCATCCTGTTCGCCGGCGACGACTACCACCACATGGCCGGGCTGACCGCCGGCTACCGCAAGCACCTGCAGGGGCTCGCCGACAAGCTCGCGGAGCTGTACACGGGGGCCACCGGCCGGACCGTCGTGGAGATCGGGAGCAACGACGGCAGCCTCCTGGACGCGCTGGCCGAGCGCTCGTTCGACGTCCTCGGGGTCGACCCGGTCGGCGCCCCGACCGCCGCCGGCTCGCCCGTGGTCCGGGACTACTTCGGCTCGGCGCTCGCGGCGGACCTGCGCTCGAGCCGCGGACCGGCGAACCTGGTGCTGGCGCTGAACACGTTCGCGCACGTCACCAACCTGCGCGACGTCCTCGACGGGGTCACCGCGCTGCTCGCCGGCGACGGGCTGTTCGTCACCGAGTCGCACTACCTGCCGGACCTGCTCGAGGACCTGCAGTACGACTTCGCCTACCACGAGCACTCGCGGTACTACTCGCTCACGGCGTTGGACGCGGTGTTCAAGCTCCACGGTCTCGAGGTCGTCCGGGTCGAGCGCATCCCGACCCACGGCGGGTCGATCCGGGTCTACGCCGGGTTCGAGGGCGCCCACGAGATCCACGAGTCGGTCACGCAGCTGCGCGAGTTCGAGAACGGCCTGAAGCTCACGGACTCGATGATCTACACCAGGTTCGCCGACCGGGTGAAGGACCACCGCGACCGCCTGGTCGGGCTGATCCAGGAGCTGAAGAGCACCGGCGCCCGGGTCGCCGCGGTGTCCGCGCCGGCGCGGGCGATCACGATGTTCAACTACTGCGAGCTGGGGCCCGACAAGATCGACGTGGTCTCCGAAATCAGCCCGCGCAAGGTCGGCAAGCTGTTCCCCGGCACCCACACCCCGATCATCAGCCAGGAGGAGCTGTGCGGGGACGGGCAGCCGGAGTACGCGCTGCTGATGTCCTGGCACATCGCGGACGAGGTCATCGCCAACCTGCGGAAGTCCGGCTTCCGCGGCGCGCTGATCCAGCCGTTCCCCGAACTGAAGATCATCGACGGCTGAGTCCCGCGGTTGCCGCCCGGCCGCGTCCCGGCGGCGGCATCGACCCCGGTCCTCCGGACGGTTCAGGCATCACCCGGTCGAGCTTCGGCGGCGCCCCCGCCGGACTCGGCCGTGCCGTCCGGAGGCCGGCCGGGTGCTCCGCCGGCGGCGCCTGGCCGGCTGAGTGTGTTCCACCATCGGTCGATCGCCCGCCTCGTGTCGGAAACCAACATCACCACCCACTGATTGTTAGTGTCTGACTACACGCGGAAAAAGTCAACCGTCTCACCGGCGAAAAAATCACGACTTTGGGACAGGGCCTGGGGGGCTCGGACCTGGTGGTCGCTTCTCCTCCTTTGCCCGGTCGTCGTACTACCGAAAAAATGTGCCCGGCAAGTCGAAAGATGGACCGCACCACGCTCGGGCCGACAATTGTTCGACCGTTTTGCCCGGCATCCACGGTGTGACGACTTGACCGGCTGCCAAACGATTGTCAGACCGAGCTTTTTCTCTCGATGGAGACGAGATGCGAGCTGTATCCGACTACAAGGATCCCTCGGTGGCCGTCCTGGGCTTCGGCTACGTGGGGTCGTGCATCGCGGCCACGCTGGCCGACCTCGGGTTCGACGTCGTCGGCGTGGACGCCAACCCGGAGCTGGTCGAGGAGTTCGACCGGGGCCACTGCCGCTTCCAGGAGGCGGGCCTGGCCGAGGCGATCTCCCGCGCCCGTGCGGCCGGCAAGCTGCGGATCACCACCGACACCAGCGCGCTCGGCACCACCGACGTCGTGCTGATCACGGTGGGCACCCCGGTGCTCGAGGACGGGTCCCTGGCCGACGAACAGCTTCGCGGCGCCTGCGTCGAGGTCGGCAAGCACCTGCGCGAGGGCCAGCTGGTGGTGCTCAAGAGCACCGTCCCGCCGGGCACCACCCGGGGCGTGGTCCGGCCGATGCTGGAGGAGCAGAGCGGGCTGACCGCGGGCGCCGACTTCGGCCTCGCGTTCACCCCGGAGCGGCTCGCCGAGGGCACCGCCATGCGCGAGGTCCGGACGCTCCCGATCGTGGCGGGCGGCCTGGACGCGGACAGCACCCTCGCGGTCACCCGGTTCTGGCGCGAGACCCTGGGGGTCGAGGTCATCCCGCTGGACAGCATGGAGGCGGCCGAGGTCGTCAAGCTGGCCAACAACTGGTGGATCGACCTGAACATCGCGCTGGCCAACGAGCTGGCCAAGTTCTGCGCGCTCTACGGCGTGGACGTGCTCGACGTGGTCCGGGGGGCCAACACGATCACGAAGGGCAACGGGCGCGTCAACATCCTGCTGCCCAGCGTCGGCGTGGGCGGCTCGTGCCTGACCAAGGACCCGTGGATGGTCTGGGCGTCGGCCCGCCGGCACGGCGTCGACATCCGCACGGCCGCCGCGGGCCGGGACGTCAACGCCGGGATGCCCGAGTACACCGCACAGCTGGCCATCGACACGCTCGCCGAGCTCGGCAAGGACCCGACGCAGGCCACGGTGGCCGTGCTCGGCCTCGCGTTCAAGAACAACACCGGCGACCTGCGGGCCACACCCACGCAGGGGATGATCGAGGTGCTGCGCAAGACCGGCGCCACGGTGCGGATCCACGACCCGCTGGTCGACCCCCGCCTGGCCGAGGACCTGTTCGGCTTCGCGCTCACCGAGAACCTCGACGACGCCGTGCGCGACGCCGACTGCATCGCCGTGCTGGCGCTGCACCGGGACTTCGAGGACATCGACTTCGCGGCGCTGCCGGTCGCGGAGTCCTGCCTGGTGCTGGACGGCCGGGCCTACTACGGCAAGGACAAGATCGACGCGCTCAAGGACCTGGGGTACGTCTACCGGGGGATCGGCCGGGGCACCACGCCGGCCGTCGCCGGCAGTGCCCCGGGTGCGGCCGAAGAAGGGGAGTTGGCGGCATGACCAACGTCGTCGAGTTCTCGACCGGCCGCCGGGCCGTGGTCACCGGGGGCAACGGGTTCATCGGGGGCCACCTGGTGAAGCGGCTGGTCGAACGGGGTGACCGGGTCACCGTCTTCGACGGGGCGCCGCCCGCGCGGCCGGTCGCCGGCGGCCGGGTCCAGTACGTCCAGGGCGACATCCGCGACGCGGCCGCGATCTCCGCGGTCATCTCCGACGACGTCGACGTCGTCTACCACCTGGCCGCGGTGGTCGGCGTGGACCAGTACCTGGCCCGCCCGCTGGACGTCATCGACATCAACGTCATCGGCACCCGCAACGTGCTGGAGGCGGCCCACCGCGCCGGCGCGAAGCTGATCCTGGCCAGCACCAGCGAGGTGTTCGGCAAGAACCCGGCCGTGCCGTGGCGCGAGGACGACGACCGGGTGCTCGGCTCCACCTCCTCGACGCGGTGGGTCTACTCCTCCACCAAGTCGGTGACCGAGCACCTGACCTTCGCGTTCGTCCGCCAGCTCGGGCTGGACGCGACGATTGTGCGCTTCTTCAACGCGTACGGCCCCGGCCAGCGGCCCGCCTACATCGTCAGCCGGTCGGTCCACCGGGCGCTCAACGGCGAGTCGATGGTGGTCTACGACGAGGGCACGCAGACGCGGTGCTTCACCTTCGTCGAGGACGCGGTGGAGGGCACGATCCTCGCCGCGACGCACCCGGACTCCCGGGGCGAGGCGTTCAACATCGGCAGCATGGTGGAGACCACGGTCGGGGAGGTCGTCGGCCTGATCGGCGAGCTGACCGGGGCCCGGACCGAGGTCATCGACGTCGACACGACGAAGAAGCTGGCCTCCTACGAGGACCTGCCGCGCCGGATCCCGGACACCACCAAGGCCCGCGAGATCCTGGGCTGGGAGTGCCGCACGTCGCTGCGGGACGGCCTGGCCGCCACGATCGCGTGGGCCCGGGAGAACGACTGGTGGCTGCAGCAGCCCGACAGCGGGGCGGCCTGAGCGCTCATTCCCGCGTGATGCCCGCCGGACCGCGGGCATCACGCGGGGACCGCCGCCGGAGCACGGCGTAGACAGCCAGGATCACCGCCAGGCTGACCAGGCTCAGGTACAGCTGGGCGCGGGTGTCCGCGTCCACGAACAGCATCGAGGCGACCACGACGAGCGTCAGCGCCAACGTCAGCCAGCTGAGCCACGGGTAGCCCCACATCCGCAGCTTCAGCTTCTCCGGCGCCGTTTCCTCCAGGCTGCGCCGCATCCGCAGCTGCGAGCCGCAGATGATCGCGTACACGAACAGCGCCACCGCGCCCGCCGAGTTGATGATGAAGTAGAAGATCTTGTCGGGGGAGATGTAACTCATCACCACGGCGACGTAACCGACCGAAGTGGACACCAGGATCGCCTTCCAGGGCACACCGCGGCGGTTCGTGTCCGCGATCCAGGACGGCGCCCAGCCGTGGCGGTGCAACGCGAACAGCATCCGGGATGCCGTGTACAGCCCCGAGTTCAACACCGACAGCGCGGCCGTCAGGACGACCGCCGACACGATCGTCGCCGCCGCGGGGACGCCGAAGCGGCCGAACGCGGCTGCGAACGGGCTCGTCTCGCTCGGCACCTCGCGCCACGGCGTGATCATCACCAGCAGCGCCACCGAGCCGACGTAGAACACGATCACGCGCCAGACGATCGTCGACGTCGCCTTGCGCACGGCCGTCTCCGGCTGGTCCGACTCGGCCGCGGCGATCGTCACGATCTCCGCGCCGAAGTAGGAGAAGATCACGATCACCACGCCGTGGACGACGGAAAACCCGCCGTTCGGGACGAAGCCGTCGAGCCCGATGTTGCCCACCGAGAAGTGCGCGCCCGGCCAGAGCCCGAGCACGAACAGCAGGCCCAGCACCAGGAACACGACGATGGTGGCGACCTTGATCGAGGCCAGCCAGAACTCCGTCTCGCCCGAACGAGCGCGCCGACGCCAGGTTCGTCGCCGTCAGCAGCAGCATCAGCGCCAGCGAGAACACCCATTGCGGCACACCGGGAACCCAGCCCTGCAGGATCTTCGCGCCGGCGACCGCTTCGAACGCGACCACGCCGACCCAGAAGTACCAGTACAGCCAGCCGATCGTGAAGCCCGCCCAGCCGCCGAGCGAGTCGCGCGCGTACTCCATGAACGAGCCCAAGGACGGCGCCGCGGTCGCCATCTCGCCGAGCATCCGCATGACGAGCACCACGAGCAGCCCGCCGAGCGCGTAGGAGAGCACGGCGGCCGGGCCGACGGTGTGGATCACCGCGCCGCTGCCGATGAACAGGCTCGCGCCGATGATGCCGCCGAGGGCGATCATCCGGACGTGCCGCTGCCGGAGCTCGGGCTTGAGGCCCTGGGTCTTCGCCGTCACGGTGGGGAATTCTCGCACCCGAGCGCAACCCCGTGAAGAGATCAGCTCGTCAGGATCTCCGACTTGCGCTGCACCAGGTACGCGCCGCCGAGCAGGATCGCCGAGCCGAGCAGCTGGACCCAGGTCAGCTCCTCGCCGATCAACGCCCAGGCCGCGACGGTGGTGATCACCGGCTCGACCAGGCCGAGCACACTCGCCACCGACGCGGGCAGGTGCCGCAGCGACGAGATCCCGAAGACGTAGGCGAGCACCGTCGCGACCAGGATCAGCAGGACCATCAGCAGCCACACGGGCGGCTGCCAGGACCCGAACTCGACGTCCACGGCGAGCAGCTCGACCGGCCACGTCCACGGCGGCGCGACGAGGCTGATCAGCACCGCGCCGATCACCATGCCCCAGGTGACCAGGCCCAGCGGGTCGATGTCGGCGACCGCGCGTTCGCCCAGCAGGAAGTACCCGGCCGAGCACACCGCCGCGCCGAGGCCCGCGAGCAGCCCGACGCCGTTCAGCGTCACGCCCTGCCAGACCTGCGCGACCAGCGACAGGCCCACCATGGCCAGCGCGATGCCGCCCCAGACCGAGCGGGGCAGCCGGTGCCGCCGCACGAACCGCACCCACAGCGCGATGAGCACCGGCGAGATGAACTCCAGCAGGATCGCGATGCCGACCGGGATCCGGCCCGCGGCGACGAAGTAGAGCAGCTGCACCCCGGCGACGCCGAGCAGGCCGTAGCCGGCCAGGACCGGCAGCTCGGCCCGGCGCACCCGCAGCTTCCGCGGCGCGACCAGCGCCACGCCGATGAGCAGGACGACGCCGGCCAGGCCGATTCGCATCGCGGCCACCTGCTCCGGGGTGAACCCGGCGGACATCGCGGACTTGCCCAGCGTGCCCGACGTGCTGAAGAACAGCGCCGCGAGCAGGACGAGCGTGGTCCCGCGGCCGCGGTGGGCGACCCGGGGTGGCGCGAGGACGGGGAGCTCGGTGGTCACCACCGCGACTGTAGGGGCCGATCAGGTGACTGCCAAAGTGGTTTTTCCGGTTATTCCGCCTGCTTCAGCCCGGTCGCGACGTGCGTGGTGATCGTCGCGAGCCGGCGCCCCTGGACCCGCAGCGCGCCGAGGGCGAGCTCGTCCGGCGCGGCGGACTTGCGGGAGACGAACGAGCCGCCGTACGGGTTGCCGGACTCCATCAGGTGCGGGTCGGTGTAGCCGAGCGGGACGACGATCGCGCCCCAGTGGTAGAAGACGTTGTTGATCGCCAGCAGCGTCGACTCCAGGCCGCCGTGGCGGGTGGACGCCGTGGTGAACGACGTCGCGACCTTGTCGGCCAGCTTTCCCTTCGCCCACAGGCCACCCGTGCTGTCCAAAAAGGACTTCAGCTGGGCGGCCGGGCCGCCGAACCGGGTCGGGCTGCCGACGGCGAGGCCGTCGGCCCAGACGAGGTCGTCGAGCGTGGCCAGGGCGTGGTGCGGGCCCGAGTCGATCCAGGCCTGCCACCGCGGGTTCTGCGCGATCGCCTCGGCGGGCACGGTCTCTCGCACGGTCCGCACCCGGACGTCGGCCCCGGCCTCCCGCGCACCGGCGGCGAGCGCCTCGGCGAGGGCGGCGGTGTTCCCGGTCGAGCTGTAGTAGACGACGAGTATCCGTGTGCTCACGTCCGCCGACTCTAGGGGTTTGAAGCAGGTGTCTCAGGATCCGGACGGCGGCCGCTGCGGCTTCCACGGGCTGACGGTGTCGGTCGGCCGCGTGGGGTCGTGGAAGCGCGGCCGGTCGAACTCGCCGGCACGCAGCGGGACGAGGCCGTCGGCGATCGCCTGCATGATCTTCGCGTGCGCGCGCACCCCGGCGCCGGGCCGCGCCGGCTCGACGTCCGAGAGGTCGACGGGCTCGCCGAAGTGGACGCGGAACTTCGGCCGGCGCAGGGGAGCGCTGAGCCCGGAGCGGGCCAGCGGGACCAGGTCGGCCGGGCCGTTGACGGTCTCGGTGCCCCAATAGACGGCTTCGTGCGCGCCCCACTGGCTGATCGGGATTACGGGCACGTCCGCGGCGAGCGCGAGCCGGGCGGCGCCGGTCTTGCCGCGCTCCGGCCACAGGCCCGGATCGTGGCTGATCCGGCCCTCGGGGTAGACGATGAGCGGCTCCCAGGTGGTCTTGAGCGCCTCGACGGCCTCGGCGAACTGCCCGACGGCGGTGCTCGCCTGCTTCCGGTCGACCCGCAGGTGGCCGCTGACCCGCAGCGCCGGCCCGATGACGGGGGCGTCCAGGATGCCGCCGGCCAGCATGAACCGCGGGTTGATCCCGATCCGCTTGCAGGCGGCCATCAGCACGAAGGCATCAAAAACGCCGATGTGGTTCGCGGCCATCAGCAGCGGCTTGCCCCGCAGCCGGGCGGGGATCCGCCCGCTGACGGTGAGCCGCCCGACGAGGTTCACCAGCCCCCGGTCGATGTTCAGCATGGTCCGCCAGATGGCCGGGGCACGGCGGGACGAGTCGTCGGTGCGCAGCGCGAACATGCGCAGAGTTTGGCAGACGCCGATTTCACCCGGATGCGCACTGGCTGGTGGGGTGGGTGGTCGGTTCGCGCGGGACGGGTAGAGCGCGAGTGGCCCTTTTGTGCGGTGCGGCGGGTGCGAGTGGCCCTTTCGTGCGGTGCGGCGGGTGCGAGTGGCCCTTTCGCGCTCTGCTGGCGGGCGCGAGTGGCCTGTTCGTGCGGTCCGGCGGGCGCGAATGGCCCCTTCGCGCGGTTGGGCTCGGGTGCGAACGGCCCGTTCGTGCTCTGGTGGCGTCGCGAGTGGCCCGTTCGTGCTCTGAGGGGCGGTGCGAGTGGCCCTTTCGTGCGGTGTGGCTGGTGCGAGTGGTCCCTTCGCGAGGCCCCCGGCGGGCGCGAGTGGCCCTTTCGCGCGGTCCGGCAGGTGCGAGTGGCCCGTTCGCGCGGCCCAAGCGGGCGCGAGTGGCCCGTTCGTGCTCCGGCTGCGGCGCGACCGGCCCGTTCGCACCCCCCCCACCGGCGCGAACGGCCCTTTCGCGCAGCCCACCCCTTCACCCGGATGGCCGCTCAACCCCCACCGTGAGGCAGAAGTTCACCCTGCGCTGAGAGTGGCGCATGGGACGAAAGGCAACGGCCGGTTACCGTTGAAGGCATGGCTGGGTCGGCGACGAGGAAGCGAAGCACGGGAAGCGGCACGAAGGGGGCAGCGGCGCATAAGCCGCGTACACCCGCGAAGCCACGTACCTCCGCAACCCGCAAGCCGGCTCCCCGAGCGCGCCGCAAGACGCCCGGGATCTTCGGCAAAGGGGTCCGCGGAACCTGGAACCTGCTGGCCAAGGGCATCGGCACGCTGGCCAGGACGGTCGGCCGCACCCGGGAGCTCGAACCCGAACACCGCCGGGACGGTCTCGCACTCGGGCTGATGGCGCTGGCCATCGTCGCCGCCGTCGGGGTCTGGTGGCGGGCGGCCGGCCCGATCGGCGCCGGGGTCGAGATCGCGACCCGGACCGTGCTCGGCGCCGGGGCCGTGACTCTCCCGCTGGTGCTGGTCGTCGTCGCCGTTGCGCTCATGCGGTCCGAACCGCATCCCGAAACACGGCCGCGGATGGTGATCGGCACGATCATGGTCGTGCTGTCCGTGCTCGGGATGCTGCACATCTTCACCTCGCTCCCGGCCACCAACGACGGCCGGATGTACGCCGGCGGCATCATCGGCGCCTTCTCCGGCGGGCTGCTGACCATGGGCGTCACCACCTGGGTCGCGGTGCCGATCCTGATCCTCGCGCTGGCCTTCGGTGTGCTCGTCTTCACCGGCACGCCGGTGCGCGAGATCCCGCACCGCCTGCGCAACTGGGGCCTCGACGAGGACGAGATCGCCGAGGCGGACCCGAAGTCCGGCTTCGCGACCGACGAGGACGCCGTCACCGAGGCCGACCCGAAGTCCGCGCGGCTGCGCAAGCCGTCGCGCCGCCGTCAGGCCGCCGACGCCAACGCCGAGCAGCTGGACATCGACGCGATGCTGGCCGAGGCGCCGACGCCGATCAAGCCGCCGAAGGCCGCACCCAAGCCGGTCGAGGTGCCCGAGAAGAAGCCGAAGAAGGCTCCGGAACCGCCGCTGGCCGTCACGCGGACCGTCGAGGGCGACTACCAGCTCCCGCCGCCCGACCTGCTGAAGCTCGGCGACGCGCCGAAGTCCCGCAGCAAGGCCAACGACGCCATGATCGAGGCGATCACCGGCGTGCTGGAGCAGTTCAGCATCGACGCCCAGGTCACCGGCTTCACCCGTGGCCCGACGGTGACGCGCTACGAGGTCGAGCTCGGCCCGGGCGTCAAGGTCGAGAAGATCACCGCGCTGACCAAGAACATCGCCTACGCCGTCGCGACCGACAACGTCCGGCTGCTGGCGCCGATCCCCGGCAAGTCCGCGGTCGGCATCGAGGTGCCGAACTCCGACCGCGAGATGGTCCGCCTGGGTGACGTCCTGCGCGCGCCGTCCACGGTCAAGGACAACCACCCGATGGTGATCGGCCTCGGCAAGGACATCGAGGGCCACTTCGTCACCGCGAACCTGACGAAGATGCCCCACCTCCTGGTCGCCGGCTCCACCGGTTCCGGTAAGTCGAGCTTCGTCAACTCGATGCTGGTCTCGCTGCTGGCGCGGGCGACGCCGGACGAGTGCCGGATGATCCTGATCGACCCGAAGATGGTCGAGCTGACGCCCTACGAGGGCATCCCGCACCTGATCACGCCCATCATCACCCAGCCGAAGAAGGCCGCCGCCGCGCTGGCCTGGCTGGTGGAGGAGATGGAGCAGCGCTACCAGGACATGCAGGTCAACAAGGTCCGGCACATCGACGACTACAACAAGAAGGTCAAGTCCGGCGAGATCACCGCGCCGCCGGGGTCCGAGCGCGAGTACCGGCCGTACCCGTACATCATGGCGATCGTCGACGAGCTCGCCGACCTGATGATGACCGCCCCGCGCGACGTCGAGGACGCGATCGTCCGCATCACCCAGAAGGCCCGCGCGGCCGGCATCCACCTGGTCCTGGCGACGCAGCGGCCGTCGGTCGACGTCGTCACCGGCCTGATCAAGACCAACGTGCCCTCGCGGCTGGCGTTCGCGACGTCGTCGCTGACCGACTCGCGGGTCATCCTCGACCAGCCGGGCGCGGAGAAACTGATCGGCATGGGCGACGCGCTCTACCTGCCGATGGGCGCCGGCAAGCCGGTCCGCATCCAGGGCGCGTTCGTCGGCGACGAGGAGATCTCCTCGGTCGTCAACTACGCCAAGGAGCAGGCACAGCCGGACTACCAGGACGGCGTCACCGCGCAGAAGGCCGGCGAGAAGAAGGAGATCGACCCGGACATCGGGGACGACCTGGACGTGCTGCTCCAGGCGGCGGAGCTGATCGTGACGTCCCAGTTCGGCTCGACGTCGATGCTGCAGCGCAAGCTCCGGGTCGGCTTCGCCAAGGCCGGGCGGCTGATGGACCTGCTGGAAAGCCGGGGGATCGTGGGCCCGTCGGAGGGCTCGAAGGCCCGCGACGTGCTGATCAAGCCGGAGGAGCTGGAGTCGGTCCTGTTCATGATCCGCGGCGGCGACCCCGTGCCCTCGGATCCGGACGACGAGTAGCGGCCCTGGCTGATGCTTCGAGCCGTTCTGTGCGGTTTACTGGTACAGAACGGCTCGGAGTTTCGCCAGGGAGGTGATTAGAGTGCTGCGTAGCTTCCGGTTGGGCAACCATCGCTCGTTCAGGGACGAGCAGGAGCTGCTGCTCATGCCAGCCTTGCCGGGTGATGAGCGACCCGCGGTGCCGGTGGCCGCTGTGTACGGCGCCAACGCCTCCGGTAAGTCGAACCTCTTCAAGGCCATGACCCTGGTGATGGGTGCCGTGATGAACCGGCATGTCCCGAACCCTTACGGTGGTCACGACGTAGTGGCCGTCCAGGACCCGTTCCGGCCGAATCCCGATGTGGCGCCGCAGCCGTCGACGTTCGTCTTCGAGCTGATCGCCGAAGGTGTCCCGTACACCTACGGCTTCCTCCTGAGCGGAGACGAAATCCTTGAAGAGTGGCTCTACTCGTACCCGGAGAAGCGGAAGCGAGTTGTTTTCGAGCGCGACCGGGAAGGCATCAAGTTCGGCACGACGGTGGCTGATCTCAAACCGAAGCTGGATGTCCTGGAAGAACTTATCCGGCCGACGGCGCTGTTCCTGAGCGTGTGCGACCGGCTCGAACTCGGCCCACTGATGCCGGTCTACCGATGGTTCTGTTCCGGGCTCCTGGTCAACGGCCTGGGCCGTGGGTGGTTCGACTCGGGATTCGTGCAGCGGGTTGTCGGCGACTACCTGCTCGGGAATCCGGAGAAGTGGCAGCGCATGGTCACGCTCCTCAACTTAGCCGATGTCGGCATTGTGGACGTCGTCGTTGAGCAGCGACACGATTCGCCTCATCAGCGCCACGGAGCGTTCAACATGGAGCTCAAACTGCTCCATGGACCCAGGCGCGAGAGGTTCGACTTCGACGACGAGTCTTCGGGGACGCGCAACTGGATCGGCCTTCTGCCGCAGGTGCTGTCGGCGCTGGACGAAGGACTCGTCCTCCTGGTCGACGAGATCGACGCGAGCCTGCACCCGCTGCTGACGGCGAAACTGGTGGGCTTGTTCCAAGACCCCGAGCTGAACACCCGCGGTGCTCAGCTGATCTTCACCACGCATGACACCAGCCTGCTCGGGACCATGCTCGGCGAGCAGGTGCTCGACCGGGACCAGATCTGGTTCGTCGACCGGGACGCGGAAGGAGCGAGCAGTCTTTATCCGCTCTCGGACTTCAAGCCACGCAAGGACCAGAACACCGAACGGCGCTACCTCGCGGGCAGCTACGGTGCTGTGCCGGTGCTGGGTGATTTCGCGGGGGCGCTGCGCAGCCGATGAATCGTCGCGAAAACAGCGGTCGGCGCCGAGCGTCGTTCCGTGAGCCCCTCCGGTCGATACTCGTCGTCTGCGGTGCGAAGGCGACTGAGCCCGCTTATTTCGACGGGCTGAAGCGGTCACGGCGAAACCCGGCCGTCACGATCAAGATCAAGGCGAAATCGGCGGATCCCTTGGCCGTCGTGAAGTACGCGGCCGACCTCGGAAGCCGCACCGGGGCGGAGTACGACGAAATCTGGTGTGTCGTCGACGTCGACGAATTCGACCTCGACAGGGCAGTCACAGTGGCTCGGCAGCTCGACGTGAACCTGGCGATCTCGAACCCGTGCTTCGAGTACTGGCTGCTGCTCCATTTCGAGGCGTGCGCGGCTCCGCTCACCTGCTACGGCGACGTCGAGAAGCGGCTGCTGCGACATGTCCCCGGCTACCGGAAGTCGGCGCTCAAGTTCGACGACTACGTCCACGGCGTCGCCGCTGCGGTCGAGCGAGCCCGGCACCCGGAAGCGGGTCACGTCCGCAACCCCTCCACGCAGGTCGGGCTCCTGGTCGAGAAGATCGGCTGAGTCGGTGCAACCCGTCCGCGGACCCGTTCCGTCCTGAGCACATGGACCTGCAGCGCATCGCAGCCGGACTGTTCGCCTTCGCCGTCGTGGCGGCCGGCGCCGGGAGCGCCGTCGCCTCCGGGCAGGCTCCGGCCCTGCCCGGCCGGCCGCCGGCGTCGTCGACCGTGAGCACCGCCCCTGCCGGGGACGTCACTCTGCGCCTCGGCCAGGAGGCCGCCGTGCAGGGGAAGGACCTGAGCATCCGGTACACGCGCGTCGTCAGCGACTCGCGGTGCCGGCCGAACATGACCTGCGTCTGGCAGGGTGAGGCCACCCTGGCCTTCCTGCTCAGCGAGCCCGGCCGTGGCGAGAGCACCACGGCCGAGCTGCACAGCGGGCCGCGCACCGGCCCGCAGGCCACCACCTTCGCCGCCAGCCACGTCGAGCTGGTCTCGGTCAGCGAAGACGGCGGAGAGGCCACCGTCCGGATCAGCTGAGCGGCGTGCCCCAGTGGTCGAGGTAGGCCACCTCCGCCAGCGGGACCCGCGGGGCCGGCTTGAAGTCGGGCACCGTCGTGTACGCCACCGGCAGCAGCCCGGCCTGCGTGTACCCCTCGGGCACCCCGAGGATCTCCGCCGCCTCGGCCTCGCGGGAGAGGTGGTACGTCGTGAGCGTCGAACCCAGGCCGCGCGAGCGCAGTGCCAGCTGGAAGTTCCAGACCGCCGGGAAGATGCCGCCGTAGAAGGCCGCGTCCACCGCGTTCTCCCCGGCCGGCCGCCCCTGCAGGCACGGGATCACGAACACCGGCACCCGCTCGATCACGTCGACCAGGTGCCGCCCGGACGCCAGCGCCCGGGACTCGCCTTCACCCGCCCGCTCGGCCAGGTACGCCTCGCCGACCTCGCGGAAGAGCACGCCCAGCCGGTTCTTGACACCCTGGTCGCGCACCACCAGCCAGCGCCACGCCTGGACGTTGCCGGGGGTCGGGGCCTGCAAGGCCAGGTTGAGGCACGCATCGAGGACCTCGGGCTCGACGGGCCGGTCGAGGTCGAGCTTGCGGCGCACCGCGCGGGTCGTGCTGAGCAGGTGATCGATCTCCATGCCCCCATCCTGGCCCGGCCCGCGCCGGCCCGGGCCAGGGGAGGACTCAGCCGCCGAACTTGCGGACCGCCTGGTAGTACGTCCAGGCCGCGCCCTTGCACGCCACGTTGGACCCGCAGACGCTCTTCAGGTCGGAGTACAGGTTGTCGTCGATCTTCAGCCGGTTCGCCTCGCTGAACCGGCCCTGCTTCTTGTAGTTGCGGTAGCCGAAGTCGTGCCGGTGGCAGCCGGGCAGGAACTGCCAGCCGAACGGCGTGTCCGGCGACCAGGAGCAGCCGTCCGACGACCAGTCGAGCTGGCCGTTGTAGGGCGCCTGGTTCCGGATCGACTCGAAGCCGGACAGGGAGGTGGAGAAGAGGTACTGGTCGGTGACCGTCGGAATGTCGACGGCCGCGGCGGTGCCGGTGCCCAGCAGGGCGCCCGCGCCGACAGAAACGGCCACCGTCAAGGTGGCCCCCAGGTTCCGCAGTGTCGTGCGCATCGTGTGTTCCCTCGCCGATCAGGTGGACGATTGCCTGATCAGCTTCGGGCCTCGGGTGGCGCTCGTCACCGCCCGAAAGAAGGTTGTTCGGAAAATTTCCCTCAGAGTTCGAGCAGCATGCGTGAATTGCCCAGGGTGTTGGGCTTGACGTAGGGCAGGTCGAGGAACTCGGCGACGCCGGTGTCGTGCGAGCGCCGCATCTCCTCGAAGACCTCGTGCGACACCGGGGCGCCGTCGATCTCCACGAAGCCGTGGCCGGCGAAGAAGCTGGTCTCGAAGGTCAGCACGAACAGCCGCCGGAGACCGAGCTCACGCGCCTCGTCGACCAGCCGGCCCACCAGCACCCGGCCGATCCCCTGGCCGCGGGCGGCCTTGTCGACCACGACCGTGCGCAGCTCGGCGATGTCCTCCCAGAGCACGTGCAGCGCGGCCGCGCCGACGACCTCGCCCGCGGTCTCGGCCACCCAGAACTCCTGGACCGCCTCGTACAGCGTGACCAGGTCCTTCTCCAGCAGGACGCGGCCCGCGTCCGAGTCGACGAGGTCCTTGATCTTGCGGACGTCGGCGATCCGCGCGCGGCGGACGGTCGGGCGGGGCGAGTCGGACGGCACGATCGTCAACACTGCCACATTGCCCGGCGGCCGCGCCGACACGACCGGGCTACGCCGTCGTCGGCGCGCCGGGACCCGGCGGCTACCCTGAACGTCGTGCCTTCTCCCACCACGGATCCCAGTGCCACCCGACGCGTCTCCCTGCTGACCCTGGGCTGCGCCCGCAACGAGGTCGACTCGGAGGAGCTGGCGGGCCGGCTGGCGGCCGGCGGCTGGGAGCTGGCGGCCGATCCCGAGGACTCCGACGTCGTGGTGGTCAACACCTGCGGCTTCGTCGAGTCGGCCAAGAAGGACTCGGTCGACACGCTGCTGGCGGCCTCCGACACCGGCAAGAAGGTCGTCGCCGTCGGCTGCATGGCCGAGCGGTACGGCCACGAGCTGGCCGACAGCCTGCCGGAGGCGGACGCCGTCCTCGGCTTCGACCACTACGCCGCCCTCTCCGACCGCCTCGACGACGTCGTCGCCGGGCGCAAGGTCGAGTCGCACACGCCGGGCGACCGCCGCAAGCTGCTGCCGATCAGCCCGGTGCAGCGGCCCGCCGCGGCCGAGACCGTCGAGGTCCCCGGCCACGCGCAGCACGGCTGGGGCCCGCGGGTGCTGCGCACGCGTCTGGACGACTCGCCGGTGGCCGCGCTGAAGATCGCGTCCGGCTGCGACCGGCGCTGCTCGTTCTGCGCCATCCCGTCGTTCCGCGGCTCGTTCGTGTCCCGGCAGCCGGACGAGATCGTCGCCGAGGCGATGTGGCTGGCCGAGCACGGTGTCAAGGAGCTGTTCCTGGTCAGCGAGAACTCGACGTCCTACGGCAAGGACTTCGGCCGCGACGGCGCCACCGCGCTCGAGCGGCTGCTGCCGCGGCTGGCGGAGATCGACGGGATCGAGCGCGTCCGCGTCTCGTACCTGCAGCCGGCCGAGACGCGCCCGCAGCTGGTCAAGGCCATCGCGACCACGCCGGGCGTCGCCGAGTACTTCGACCTGTCGTTCCAGCACTCCAGTGAGCAGGTGCTGCGCCGGATGCGCCGGTTCGGCTCGACCGACTCCTTCCTCGCGCTGACCGAGCAGATCCGCGAGTACGCGCCCGAGGCCGGCATCCGCACCAACGTGATCGTCGGGTTCCCCGGCGAGACCGAGCACGACCTGAGCGAGCTGGAACGCTTCCTGACCGGCGCGCGCCTCGACGCGGTCGGCGTCTTCGGCTACTCCGACGAGGACGGCACCGAGGCCGAGACCTTCGACGGCAAGCTCGACCCCGAAGAGGTCGCCCGGCGCGTCACGCGGATCTCTGCGCTGGTCGAGGAGCTGACCGCGCAGCGCGCCGAGGACCGCGTCGGCACCTTCGTCGACGTGCTCGTCGAGCTGGACGACGACGGCGAGCTCACCGGCCGCGCCGCGCACCAGGCCCCCGAGGTCGACGGCGAGTGCGTCATCCTCGACGCGCCGGAGAAGACCGAGGTGGGTGACTTCCTCCGCTGCGAGGTCGTCGACTCGGCGGGTGTCGACCTGGTCGTCCGCGCGGTGCCGGACGCCGACCGGTGAGTGCGCTCCCCAGCGACGCCGCCGACGAGGGCCTGAGCCCGGACGCCCCGGCGCCCGCCCAGGTCCCCGAGCCGACCCCGGTCCCGACCCTGAACATCGCGAACCTCCTGACGCTCTCGCGCCTGGTGCTGGTGCCGCTGTTCGTCGTCGCGCTGTTCACCGGCGACGGCGTCGACACCACCTGGCGCGCGATCGCCACCGGGCTGTTCGCCGTCGCCTCCGCTACCGACCAGCTCGACGGCTGGGTGGCCCGCAAGTACGGCCTGATCACCGACTTCGGCAAGATCGCCGACCCGATCGCGGACAAGGCGCTCACCGGCGCCGCGCTGGTGGGCCTGAGCATCCTCGGCATGCTCGGCTGGTGGGTCACGATCGTCATCGCGGTCCGCGAGATCGGCGTCACGCTGCTGCGGTTCTGGGTGATCCGCCACGGCGTGATCCCGGCCAGCCGCGGCGGCAAGGCCAAGACGATGGCCCAGATCGCCGCGATCACCGCCTACCTGCTGCCGCTGCCCGCCGGGGCCGACCCGGTCCGCTGGGCGCTGATGGGTCTCGCGCTGGTGCTGACCGTCGTCACCGGCGTCGACTACCTGGTCCGGGCGCTGCGGCTGCGGGCGGCCGGCCGCCGGGTCACCGGGAGCTGAGCGGTGGCCGACGAGCAGGCCGCGGCGCTGGTCAAGGCCCTCGTCGCGCGCGGGGAGACGGTCGCCGCCGCCGAGTCGCTGACCGCGGGGCTGGTCTGCGCCACCCTGGCCCAGGTGCCGGGGGCGAGCGCGGCACTGCGCGGCGGCCTGGTGGTCTACGCCACCGAGCTGAAGACGCGGCTGGCCGGGGTGGACCCCGAGCTGCTCGCCGAACACGGCGCCGTGCACCCCGAGGTGGCGGCCCAGCTCGCCGAGGGCGCCCGCGACCGCTGCGGCGCGACGTGGGGCCTCGGGCTCACCGGCGTGGCCGGGCCGTCGCCCCAGGACGGCGTCGGGCCGGGGACCGTGCACGTCGGTCTCGCGGGGCTGGGAACACGCACAGTCCGTACGCTGGCCTTGAGCGGTGATCGCGACTTGATCAGGACCCGATCGGTCCAGGCGGCGTTTGCCCTGCTCGGGGAACATCTGGCGTGAACCGGGCGTTCGCCCTTGGCGTACGGGGTCACCAACTCCTGCGCCCGGGGGGCCGCTCTGGGTAACGTAGGGGGTACTTGTACGGAAGGGAGGCGCGTGATGACCGTGCTGTTGCGTGAGGCGATCGGTGATCGGCTCCGTCATGCCCGCACCAACCAGCGTCGTACGCTGCGCGACATCTCCCGCGCCGCCAGGGTCAGCCTCGGCTACCTCTCGGAGGTGGAACGGGGCCAGAAGGAGGCGTCGAGCGAGCTGCTCGCGTCCATCTGCCAGGCTCTGGACCTTCCGCTCGGCGAACTGCTGCACAAGGTGGCGGCGGACGTTTCGGCCCTCGACAACGTCGAGGTCGCACCGGTCGACGAGCGGATCGTGGAGGGCGCGCCCCGGGAGAAGGTGCCCGAGCGCGGCGCCAAGGCTTCCGCGGCGGGCATCGAAGGCGGCCGCCTGATGTCGGAGCTGATCGGCAACGACCTCGCCGACCTGCGGGTGTCCCCGCCGCCGCGGATGAACACCACCCTGCGCACGACGATCGGCCAGCCGAAGCTGGCCTCGACGATCGCCGCATAGTCACGAATCGGACACGACGGACGGCCTCGGGCAGTGTGCCCGGGGCCGTTTCGCGTGGGTTCGGTGAGGCGCCGAGGGTGGGTTCGGCGGGTCCGGGGGCGGGTGGGTGCTCGTGGGCCGCTGCGACGGCTTTCGGCTGCGCGGCCTGGTCCGGGGCATCGCCTCGGCCGACCGCGGCCCGTTTTCGCCGGATTTCCACGCGCCCGCCCCGCCAACCCGCCGGGCCCAGGCACGTCGCGCAGGGCGGTTTGGGCCGGTCCGGGGCCGGGCGGGCGCTCGTGGGGCCGCCCGGTGAGCCTGCCGGGAGGATTTCGGCCGCCCGACCTGGCCCGGGGCATCCTCCGGCAGCCCACGGCCCCTTTTCCGCCGGATTTCCACTCCCCACCCCGGGCAACCCGTCCGGGGCCGGGCGCGTTACCTACCGGGGTGATCAGGGGGCGAACCCTGAAATCCTCCGGGGTCGCCTGGAATGGACGTGGCCGACCTGACACGATGGAACCCGACGCCGGGGTCGGTGCGTTGCTAGTGCAGGGGAGTGACGCCCCACCCCGAGGACTACTCAAGGCCCGTGGGACGCAAGAAGGCAGGCGGAGGAGATGGCCAACCCGTTCGTGAAGTTCTGGAAGTACCTGATGGCGTCGTTCTCGTCGAAGATCGACGAGCACGCCGACCCCAAGGTGCAGATCCAGCAGGCCATCGAGGAGGCACAGCGCAACCACCAGGCGCTGACGCAGCAGGCCGCCTCCGTGATCGGCAACCAGCGCCAGCTGGAGATGAAGCTCAACCGGCAGCTCGGCGACGTCGAAAAGCTGCAGGCGTCCACCCGGCAGGCGCTCGTCCTCGCGGACGAGGCGCGCGCGAAGGGTGACGAGCAGAAGGCGACCGAGTTCGAGACCGCCGCGGAGAGCTTCGCGACGCAGCTCGTCACGGCCGAGCAGAACATCGAGGACCTCAAGACGCTGCACGACCAGTCGCTGCAGGCGGCGGCCCAGGCCAAGAAGGCCGTGGAGCGCAACTCGCAGATGCTGCAGCAGAAGCTGGCCGAGCGCACGAAGCTGCTCTCGCAGCTGGAGCAGGCGAAGATGCAGGAGCAGGTCTCCGCTTCGCTGAACCAGATGAGCCAGCTGGCCGCGCCGGGCAACACGCCGTCGCTGGAAGAGGTCCGCGACAAGATCGAGAAGCGCTACACCACGGCGCTGGGGCAGGCGGAGCTCGCCCAGAACTCGGTCCAGGGGCGCATGATGGAGGTCCAGGCCTCCACCACGCAGTTCGCCGGGCAGTCGCGGCTGGAGCAGATCCGCGCGTCCATGCGCGGTGACTCGGTCGCCCAGGTGACCGACGGCGGTGCGGCGGCGGCCGCGAAGCCGGCGAGCAGCTCGGCCGACATCCAGCGTGAGATCCAGGCGCGCGTGCAGGCGGAGCAGGGCAAGAACCCGGCCTGACCGCGGGCCACGGAGTTCGAAGGGGGCGAGCATGGGGCAGCAGGGCAGGCGACGCGACTTCAGCGAGTTCAGTGCGAAGCTGGAGAAGCACATCGAGAAGCTGCCCGACTACGCCGTGCGCGCCCAGGAGAAGCTCCAGAAGGTGCAGCGGTACTTCCCGCCGGCCGACCAGGCCGGCGGGAAGCCCGCCGCTCCGCCCCCGAACCCTCTGCGCCGGCCGCCGGTGCGGCGGCCCGACATGGCGACCTCGCTTACGTCGATGGCGAGCCAGGTGCCGGCGTTCGCCGAGGCGCGGGCCAAGTGGGACCGCTGGAACCACCCCGCCGCGAAGCTCGAGCGCCGCAAACGCCGGACATCGCGCGCGATGACGTTGTGGATCCTGCTGACGATCCTGTGCGGCGTGCTCACCGTGGCCGCCGGGCTGGGCTGGATGAGCGCCACCGGCGCCGCGATGATGCCGCAGGCGATCATGGCGTTCGCCGGGGCCGTCGTGTTCGGCACGTTCGGCGTCCGGTCCGGTTTCAAGCTGCGTGAGCTGAAGCGCACCCCGATCCCGGCCGCGCCGGCCGGGCCACCGCCGCTGCCGGCGGCCGGATCCGCCGCGCGCGAGCCGATGGAACGGCTCGCCGAGTGCGAGGCCTCGCTGACGGAGCTGCTGCGTCAGCTCTCGGTGCCGTCTTCGGTCGGCACGGTGCCGGTGTCCGAAGTGTCCGTCGCGGACGCCCGGCAGACGGCCGTCGAAGCCGCCGCGGCCCTGCGCGGCCTGGCGGCCCGCATCCAGGCGATCGAACGCGGCCGCAACTCCGCGCCCGCCCGCGAACAGGCGGCCCTGGACGCGGCGGTCGGCAAGCTCCGCGAACAGCTCGACGACGGCCTCGAGGGCTACCGCGGCCTGGTCGCCGCGGCCGGCCACACGGTCGCCGCCTCCAGCGACGGCCTGGTCACGTCCAAACAGGCCCTCACCGACGCGACGGACCACCTGGCCGGCCTGGCCATGGCCCTGCGCGAACTCTCCTGACCCGATCCCCGCGTGATCAAAGGGTCAACACGCGTGTCTGAGGGGTCGACACACGTGATTGAAGGGTCGACACGGCAAACCGGGCCGAGCCGCGGTGTGTCGACCGTCCAATCACGCGTGTCGACCTCCTGATCACGCGTGTTGACCCCGCCATCACGCGGATTCGGGCGTTCTTGCGCCGTTCGGATTTGAAACTCGGCCGTTCGGGTGCGGGTATCCGGGTGTCCTGGGCCTTGGTCACCCGGCGTGCGTGATCGTGCGTTTCACCCCGGCGTCGCCCCCTGTTCACCTCTTGGTGCCGAAACACGGGCGTAATCGGAAACTGATGGCTACGGAAACGTGGGCGATCTAACGTTTCTGTCATGCATGCAGAGGTGTCACTCGCCGGGAGGCCCGCCGTGCTTTGAGGATCGCCGGCGCCGACCGTACACAGTGGACTTTCTCGACCGCCGAGGAAAGGACGCCCCGTGAACACGCTCCCGCCGGACCCGGATCCCGTCCCCGTCACCCCGCCCACCGCCTCCGAGCGCGTCATCGCGGCCTTCGAACGCATCAGCGCCGTCGGCCGTCCCGAACTCTGGTCCACCCTCCGCGCCGTCGAAGACGTCCTGGTCGACGCCAAGGCCGTCGACGAGCGGGTCAAGTCGGGGGAGGACCTGCCGCTGGCCGGCAGCGTCTTCGCCGTGCCGGAGCTGATCGACGTCGCCGGGCAGCCGTCCGGCCGGACCGTCCCGGAGACCAGCGCCACGGTCGTTTCGCGGCTCACCGCCGCCGGCGCCGTGGTGCTCGGCAAGACCGGCGCCGCGCCCGTGGCCTCGGCCTGGGACCGGACCAAGGCCGGCGGCCGCGGGGCGGCGGTCGTCGTCGCGCTGGGCGTCGTCGACCTGGCGCTGAGCACGGCGGGCGCGGTTCCGGCCGCGCTGAACGCCGTCGTCGCGCTGAAACCGACCCGTGGCCTGCTGCCGATGACGGGCGTCCGGGCCGCCGAACCCCTGTCCGTGTACACGAAGGGCCTGGTCGCCGGCCGCCGCGCGCTCGCGCTGATGACCGGACCCGACGGCGTCTCCCCGACGCGCACCTGGCCCGAAGACGTCCGTCTCGGCGCGGGGGAGCACCCGCGCATCGCGTACCCGCACGACCTGTCCCTGAGCCCCGCCGCGGCGATGGCGTTCGAGGGGGTCGTCCAGCGGCTGACGGCGGCCGGCGCCGTCCTCGAGCCGGTCTCGCTCGATGAGCACACCTTCGGCGACGCGCTCCTCCTGCCCACTGTCACGGACAGCCCCGGCGGCACGGCGAACCTCCTGGACGTCGCGGCGGTCACCGTCCCGGTCGAGCCGGGCGACACGCGCCCCTTCGGGGTCACCTTCCTGACGCGGGCGTTCGAAGACCAGATCGGCCTCGACCTCGCGACCGTCTGCACCGACGAACCCATGACGCCCTACCCGGAGCCCGGCGAGGACGTCGTGGTGTTCGGCGCCCACCTGCGAGGCCAGCCGCTCAACCCCGATCTCACCGGCCTCGGCGCCCGCTTCACCGCGCCGGTCCGGACCACCGGGAGCTACCGGATGGTGTTGCTGGACACCGAACCGCCGCAGCCGGGCGTCCTGGACGCCGCCGAGGGCGCGACGCTCGACGGGGAGCGCTGGCGGCTGTCCCCGGCCGCGTTCGACCGCTTCGCCGCCACGCTGAAGCCGCCGTTCGTGCTGGACCGCGTCGAGCTCGAGGACGGCTCCCAGCCGCTCGCGGTGCGGTGCGACCCGGCCGTGGAAGGAAAGGGTCTGGACCGCTACGAATCCTGGCGCGGTTACGTGCGCTTCACGTCTACCGCCGGGCCGCGAGACCCCGGCTGACCCGGCGCACCAGGCCCGGCCCGTGCAGCGCGAACCCCGTGTAGAGCTGCACGAGCGACGCTCCGGCGTCCACCAGCCGGACCGCGTCGTCCGGGCCCAGGATCCCGCCGACGCCGATGATCGGCAGGCTCCCGCCGGTGTGGTCGTGCACGAACCGCACGACCTCGGCCGCGCGGGTGGTCAGCGGCCGGCCGGACAGGCCTCCCCCCTGCCCGGCCAGGCTGCTCTCCGCGGGCGCGATGCCGTCGCGGGCGAGCGTGGTGTTCGTGGCGATGATCCCGGCGACGCCGTGGTCGAGCGCGACCTCCAGCAGCTCGGCGAGGGCGTCGTCGGTCAGGTCCGGCGCGACCTTCACCAGGACCGGCGTCGGGGTGCGCCCGCCGGCCAGCTCGGCGGACGTCGAACGCAGCTCGCCGAGCAGCTCGGCCAGCGCGGTGCGGTCCTGCAGCTGCCGCAGCCCCGGTGTGTTGGGGGAGCTGACGTTGACCGCGAAGTAGTCGGCGTACGGGTACAGCGCGCGCAGCGAGAACCGGTAGTCCTCGACGGCTTCTTCGAGCGGCGTGACCTTCGACTTGCCGATGCTGACCCCGAGCGGGACACCGGGTTTGCCGTCCCGGGCGAGCTTGGCCGCGAGGGCCTGGGCGCCGTTGTTGTTGAACCCCATGCGGTTGATCACCGCGTCACTCACGGGGAGGCTGAACAGCCGGGGTTTCGGGTTGCCCGGCTGCGCCAGCCGCGTCACTGTGCCGACCTCGACAAAACCGAAGCCCAGCGCGGCCCACGCGGGCAGTGCGCGGCCGTTCTTGTCCATCCCGGCGGCGAGGCCGACACGGTTGGGGAACCGCAGGCCGAGCACGGTCACCGGGTCGTCGACGCGGTAGACGCCGCCCAGGGCGGGCGCGACCTTGCCGAGCCGGGACAGGACGCCGATCGTGCGCTCGTGCACCAGCTCGGGATCGTGGTAGGACAGCCGGTACAGCGCCGGGCGGACGATCTTGTCGAAGAACACGCCCCCATGCTGCCAAACCGCCCGGAAGCCGCGACCGGAGCGTCACCCGGGCGTGAAGGCGCCCACTATTCGGTGGCTTCGCGGGCCTTCCACTCGTCCTCGAGCATCGCGTAGACCAGCTCGTCGGTCCACTCGCCCTTGACGATCTCGTTCTCCCGCAGGTGCGCTTCCTCGCGCATCCCGAGCCGCTCCATGAGCGAGGCGGACGCGGTGTTGCGGCCGTCGCACCGGCCGATCACGCGGTGCAGCCCCAGGTCCTCGAACGCCAGCCGCAGCAGCTCGGTCGCCGCTTCGGCGGCCAGGCCCTTGCCGTGGTGGTCGGGGTGGAAGACGAACCCGATCTCGCCCTGCCGGTGTTCGCTGCTGAGCCACTCGAGGTTCAGGTCGCCGATCAGCTGCCCGGTCGAAGCCAGCTCGACCGCGACCGCCAGGAACTGCCCTTCCTTCGTCAACGTCGAGCTGTGCACCCGCTTCGCGAGGGCCGCGGCCGATTCGGCGCGGCTGCGCGGGCCCCAGTACAGGTAGCGGGCGACGTCGGCACGGGACTGGAAGGAGTTCAGCGCGTCGAGGTCGTCGGGCGTGAACGGGCGCAGGAGCAGGCGAGCCGTGGTGATCGGGTAGTCGGGCCTGAGCATGCCATCAGGCTAGCGACGCGTGACCCGTCCGGGGGATGGAACGGCAAAAAGCAATCGGCGAAACCGGAGGTTTGGTCGCCGGACGGTCGTCCGCCGCGGACGGGCGGTCTGACCTGCACAAATGAGCGGTTTGAAGGGGTGCCCCCAGGGTGCCTCTCGAGCGCCGTCAAACGCTCGAGCCCGGGCCGGACCGGTGCCCGGGAACCCTGGAGGCCCGGTGACTGCCTGGTATTCGCTCTCAGGCAAACACGTGAAGCAGGCGATGAGCCGAAGGTGGCTCGTGTTGTATCGCTGCTCAAAGTCCCATCACGTGCCATCCGCTAGCGGACAGTCACCTCACGAGTCCTGTTGGAATACAACTTAGGACCACCTCCTCTCTCGTGTACTTCCACGCTAGGCGAAGATCCCGCCGTCCGGCAACGTCATTTCGTCCATCTCACGCCGTAGCACGGCTTTGCGCGCTTCGACCAGGAACGACGCGTCGACCGCGTGCTCGGCCAGCCGGACGAGCTCGGCCGCGGTGAGCCCCAGTGTTTCGGCGACGGCGACGTACTCGCCGGTCAGCGTGGCGCCGAACATCGGCGGGTCGTCGGTGTTGAGCGTGACGACGACGCCGTGGTCGAGCATCCGCCGCACCGGGTGCGCGGCGATCGACGGCACCTGGCCCGTGCGCACGTTCGACGTCGGGCAGACTTCGAGCGGGATCCGGTGTGCCGCAAGGTGTTCCAGCAGGGCCGGGTCGCCGGCGCAGCTGGTGCCGTGGCCGATCCGCTCGGCGCCGAGGTCGTGCAGCGCGGACCAGATCGTGGCCGGGCCGGTGGTTTCGCCGGCGTGCGGGACGCTGTGCAGCCCGGCTTCCCGCGCCCGCGTGAAGAACGGCTCGAACTGCGCCCGCCCGACCCCGAGCTCCGGTCCGGCGAGCCCGAAGGACACCAGGCCTTCGGGGCGTTCGCGGAGCGCGAACACGAGGGTTTCCCGCCCGGCTTTCGTGCCCTTTTCGCCGGGAATGTCGAAACACCAGGCCAGGTCCACGCCCAGCTCGGCCGCGTGCGCCCGGCCGGTTTCCAGCCCGCTCAGCAGTTCGTCGCCGGGCACGCCGTCGAGCAGGTGGTTGTACGGCGTCACGGTGACTTCGGCGTAGCGGCAGTTCTGCGCGGCGAGATCGGCGGCGAGGCCGGTGACGAGGGTGTGGATGTCGTGGCGGTCGCGCACCAGCGACGTGACCGCGAGGTAGACGGTGAGGAAGTGGGCGAAGTCGCGGAAGGTGAAGAACTCCGCGAGCTCGCGCTCGTCGGTGGGGACGCCGGCGGCCGGGCGCCGCCGGGCCAGTTCGAGGACGGTCGGCAGGCTCGCCGAGCCGACCAGGTGGACGTGCAGCTCGACCTTGGGCAGGGCGTGCGCGAAGGCGCGCAACGCCGGCCCGGTCAGGATTTCGGGCATGACGAAGCTCCCTGGATGGGCGAAAGGGTGACGGAGAGCGCGCGGACGGCTCAGGGAGCGAGGTCGCCGCGTTCGGTGTCGGCCCCGTAGAGCGGGAGCTTGAACGTCGTCACGGGGTCAGCCTACTGCGATGGGTACGGGCCTGTCTGGTCCTTCGGGCAGAACCACGTCGGCCGCCGCTGGACGTCGTGGCCCTGCGTGCGCACGAGGAGCTTGCCGCCGCAGCGGAAGCAGCCTTGGCGGGCGCGTCCGTAGACCCAGTTCTTCCGGCTGCGGTCGGAGTGGCCGGTGGTGACGTGATCGGCGCGGCCGGCGCCGACGTTGCTCACCAGCAGCTTCCGCGCGAGCGCGACCGTGGTCCGTGGGTCCACTTCGGACACAGGTGTCCATGGGGTGACCCCCAGCAGGAAAGCGATTTCGCACTTGTAGACATTCCCGATCCCGGCCAGCACGCGCTGATCGAGCAGGGCGAGCCCCAGTTCGCGGGCGGGATCGGCGGTCAGGCCGGCGGCCGCGCGGTCCGCGTGCTCGTCAGTCCATTGTGGATCGAGTAGATCCGGGCCGAGGTGAGCGACGAGGTCGTGCTCCTTTTCCGTGGCCACGATCTTGAGGTCGTGCACGCGGAAGCCGATCACCTGAGTGCCGGCCGCGGTGAAGACCACGCGGGCGTGGTGTCCGGGGCGGCGCCACCTCGCGCCGGCCGGGTAGACGTCCCACATGCCGTCCATCATCAGGTGCGAGTGCAGGCTCAGGTCGCCGGAGAAGCGCGTGAAGAGGTGCTTGCCGACCGTGCGGACACCGAGCACGTCGCGCCCGGCGAGGTCCACAGTGGCCAGTTGCGGCACGCGGAACTCCCCGCGCAGCAAGGTCTTCCCGGCCAGGGCCTGATCGACACGCTTCCCGACCAGGTACACGGTGTCACCTTCGGGCACGGCTCACCCCGTGGTCTCGGACACCTCGGCGGGCGCCTCCGGGGTCTCCGGCGCCGGGCCTTCGGGCCAGTCCGGGCCCTCGGGCTCCGCGCCCTGGACGCGGTGCCGGCCCGCGCGGTTGGAGCGCAGGATCTTCGCCAGCACCATGTTGAACGTCAGCGCGATCTCCTGCGCGCCCGGGGAGTGCCACTCGTGGATCGGGCTGCACGCGCCCTGGGCCTGCTGCACCGCCAGCCGGTCGGTGATCGCCGTCGGCATCACCAGCGAGCCGAAGTTCTCGCGCAGCTCGGCGATCCGGAACTGGTGTTCGTAGGAGCGCACCCGCAGCTTGTTCACCAGCACGCCGATCGGGCGCAGGTCCGGGTTGAGCTCCTTGCGGATCTTCTCGATCGCTTCCAGGGCCCGGTTCGCGCCGGCGACCGCGTAGATCGTCGGCTCGGTCACGATCAGCGCGCTGTCCGCGGCGACCAGCGCCGACTTCGTCAGCCGGCCCAGCGACGGCGGGCAGTCGAGGACGACCAGCTCGTACGGCGTTTCGCGCAGCGGCTCGCGGTGCAGCTCGTCCAGCGCGCGGGAGAAGTTCGCCAGCCGTGCGGGGTCGGCGTCCGGGTCGTTGAGCAGCTCCAGCTCTTCGGCGCCGACGAGGACGTCGACGTCCTCGCTCCAGACGCTCGGTGCGATCGCGCGCTCCAGGGTCTCCCGGGTGGGGGTCTCGAGCACGTCCGCGAGGGTGGCGTCGGTGTAGGGCGGGTCGAGCGAGGTGGTGGCGTTGCCCTGCGGGTCGAGGTCGACCACCAGCGTCCGCGTGCCCCTACGCAAGGCGGCGGACGCGATACCGAGAGCGACCGTCGTCTTGCCGACGCCTCCCTTGAGGCTGAGTACGGCGACCGTGTGCACGTTCACCAGCCTACGGGTGCGGGCGAGGGGCGCCGCCGGGCAAGGGGCGTTCACTCGAAGGGAGGAGCCCGGGAGGTGGCGCGGGGTGGGCACTACCCTGTGCGGCATGAAGACGGAGACCGTGGCCGCCCGGGGTTCGGGCGCCGTCCGCCGGGTGCTCGAGGCCGAACTGAAGGCCGCCCGCGCCCGGGGCGCCGAGCACCCCCTCGTCGTCGACGTGGGTGGCGGCAGCGGCGGCTGGGCGGTGCCGTTCGCGGCGGCGGGCTGCCGGGTGACCGTCGTGGAGCCGAGCCCGAACGCGCTGGCGACGTTGCAGCGCCGGGCCGAAGAAGAAGGCGTCGCCGAGCGGATCACGGTCGTCGCGGACGACTCCGACGCGCTCGGCCGGCACGTCGAGGCCGGCTCGGCCGACCTGGTGCTGGCGCACGGCCTGCTGGAGATCGTCGACGACCCGGCCGCGGTGCTCGCCGCGCTGGCGACGGCGGTCGCCCCCGGCGGCGCGGTGTCGGTGCTGGTCGCGAACCGCCACGCTTCGGTGCTCTACCGCGCTTTGTCCGGCCGGGTCGCCGAGGCGCGCCGGCTGCTCGAGAGCGCCGACGGCGTCGTCGCCGACGACACGGTGCTGCGCCGGTACGACGCCGAAGGCCTGCGCGCGCAGCTGGAGGCCGCCGGGCTCGAGGTCACCCTGCTGCAGGGCGACCGGGTGATCGCCGACCTCGTCGGCGGCGACGTCCGCGAAGACGAGCTGGCCGAGTTCGAGCTCGCGGCGGCGGGGACACCGGCCCTGCGCGACGTCGCGAGCCGCCTGCACGCCGTGGCGCGGCCGCCGGCCTGACCCCTTCCGGCGGGTTTCGGCCGTCGTGGTCCTGTGCGCGCCGAAACTGTCGGACCCGGCCGGTAGCGTCCCCGGCGTGGGGCGAAATGCTGAGCTGCCGGGCGGGCTGCGCCGGTTCCGCGTCCGGCCGGGGGAACCGGCGCCGGACGACACCGGGTGCGGGATGCTGCACGTCGACATGGACGCGTTCTTCGTGTCGGTCGAGCTGCGCACCCGGCCCGAGCTGGCGGACAAGCCGGTCGTCGTGTCCGGCGGCGGGCCGCGCGCGGTCGTGGCCGCCGCGAACTACCCGGCGCGCAAGTTCGGCGTGCGCTCGGCGATGCCGTTCTCGACGGCGAAGCGGCTCTGCCCGCACCTGATCAACATCCCGCCGACCGCCGGGCTCTACGGCGAGGTTTCCCGCGGGGTGATGGGCATCTTCCGGGAGCTCACACCGCTGGTCGAACCGCTGAGCCTGGACGAGGCCTTCCTGGACGTCGGCGGGGCCCTGCGCCGCCTCGGCGCGACCCCGGCGGAGCTGGCCGCGCGGATCCGGGAGCGGGTCGCGGCCGAACACGGGATCACCTGCTCGGTCGGCATCGCGAAGGTCAAGTTCGTCGCGAAGCTGGCTTCGGGCATGGCGAAGCCGGACGGCATGGTCGTCGTGCCGGCGGCGGAGACTCTGGCGTTCCTGCACCCGCTGCCGGTGTCGGCGCTGTGGGGCGTCGGCGCGAAGACCGAGGAGCATCTGCGGCGGCTCGGCCTGGACACGATCGCCGACGTCGCCGCGTTCCCGCCGGAGCGGCTGAAGAAGTCGCTGGGCGCCGCCGTCGGCGAGCACCTGTACCGGCTCGCACACGGGGTCGACGAGCGGTCGGTGGTCGTCGACTCGCCGGACAAGTCGATCGGCGCCGAGCACACGTTCGACGTCGACCGGCACGACCGGGCCGAGCTGGGCCTGGAGCTGCTGCGGCTGGCCGAGCGCGTCGGCGCCACGCTGCGGGCCCGGGGCGTGCGCGGCCGGACCGTCTCGATCAAGGTGCGCTTCGCGGACTTCCGGACGATCACCCGGGCCCGCACGCTCGTCTCGGCCACCGACGTCGCCCGGCAGATCCACGCGGTGGCCGTGGCGTTGCTCACCGAGCACGCGCCGACCGGGGCCGTCCGGCTGATCGGCGTCCGGGTCGAAGGCCTCGACACCGGGGAGGCGGGGGAGCAGCTGGTGTTCGACTCGCCGGCGCCGCGCTGGCGGGATGCCGAGGTCGCGGCGGACGTCGCACGGTCGAAGTTCGGGTCCGCGGCCGTGCGACCGGCGTCGTTGCTGGCGCCGCGGGAGCCCTGAACGGGTGGTGGTGACCGTCCGCAACCCCGCGCGGGAAGGAATTAGCCCAATTCGATCCCTACTGGATGCGGGATCGGGTAGTCGTCCGGGCGCGGGCCTCGTATCCTGGACAGTGCCACCCCGCCTGGGGTTGGCTGTTGGGTCCAGGACGTTGCGCGGCCCGGCGCCCGCGACAGCTGTGCCGGAGGAGGAAAGATGCCACTCTCCGAGCATGAGCAGCGGCTGCTCGATCAGATCGAGCGCGAGCTCTATGCCGAGGACCCCAAGTTCGCATCCACGGTGCGTGGCACCCGGTTGCGTCGCCCCGCTCGCCGACGGCGTATCCAGGGCATCGCCCTGTTCGTAGTGGGCGTGGCCCTGCTGGTGCTGGGCGTGGTGGTGCCGCAGTTCCGGGTGGCCGACATCCCGCTGATCAGCGTGCTCGGGTTCCTCGTGATGTTCTTCGGGGTCATGTTGGCCGTCACATCGATCCGGCACGGCGCCGAATCGGACGGCAAGGGCGGTGGATCGGGACCGCGCGGCGGCAAGCAGCCCGGCCGCCGCAGCTCCTTCACCCAGCGGATGGAGGAGCGCTTCCGCCAGCGCTTCGAAGAGCAGTAGCGCCCGCAAGACCACGAGATCCGCGTCCCGCCGCCCCGGTGGGACGCGGATCTCTTTGTGTGCTCAAAAGCCCCGGCGAGGGTTTGAGACCCCCCGGTGACAGCGGGTGACGCCCACCCGGGTGACCCCACCCCCGGCACCCGTGCCGAACCAGGCATCACCCGTGATCAGAGAGGCATCACGCGTGACTGAAGAGGCATCACGCGTGATTGGAGGGGCATCACACGTGATCGAAGGGTCGAAACGCGTGATTGAGGGGTCGACACGACTCCGGCCAGCCCCTCCACCGCCGTGTCGACCCTCTGATCACGTGTGTTGACCCTCCAATCACGGGTGATGCCTGCTCAGACACGGGTGATGCCTGCTGGATCACGGGTGATGCCTGGTTTGGCACGCCCGGCGGGGTCAGTCGGTGCGGTTGCGGAAGATCGAGCGGGGGAAGAGGCGGCCCTTCCACGAGAGCGGCGCGTTGCGGCGCAGGCTTCGCCGCACGTCCTCGAACGCCGGGGGCAGCTCCGGCTGGGCCGTCTCGTCCTCGCCGTACCAGGAGCGCTCCAGCACGCCGATGACCGTGCGCAGGCCTTCGCGCCCTTCGTCGTCGAGGTGGTGCTTCGCCGCCAGCTTCTGGCCCGCCACCCGGACCGTGTCGCTCGTCGGGATCGGCAGGCCGCGGTCCGCGCACTCCGCGCGCAGCTCCGCCCAGGCCGCGTCCGCCGCGCCCGGCTGGTGCCGTTCGATCCGCTGGATCCGCCGGCGCCGGACGAACTCGCGGCCCGAGGCCGGGCCGGTCACCGCCACCAGCAGGACGACCACGATCACGCCGAGCCACCAGGCCACGCTCGCCGCGAGGAACCCGACGGCGACGATCCACAGACCGACCGCCAGCAGCGGCAGCCAGTTGGCGAGGGTCTGGAGCGCGGACGGCGGCGCGGCCACCGGCGCCGGGGCCCGGACCAGCAGGTCGCCTTCGCTGCGGGTCCCGGGCGGGACGTCGTCCGGCTGGGGCGGCGCGTGCGGGCGTGTCCGCCGGACCCGCCGGCGCAGAACCGCCCCGACGATCAGCGCGGCCGCGCCCAGTGCGGCGAAGACACCCACCACGGTGATCAGCCAGTCGTCGTTGCCGGTGGCTGTCTTCGGGTCCTGCTGCGCCTGGTTCTGCTCGGTGTCGCGCGGCGCGCCCGTCGCCGGGGCGCTCGTCCGGACCGTGCTCGGGGCGACCTGGGTGTCGTCCGGGGTCTGGCCGCCCTGGGTGCCGGCCTGCAGGTACGGCGGGGTGATGCCACGGCCGTCGGACAGCGGGGTCGGGTCGAACGTGACCCAGCCCTTGTCGCCGAAGTACACCTCGACCCACGCGTGCGCGTCCTGCGTGCTGATCGACTGGTAGTCGTTGACCGCGACGCCGGGGGTGAAGCCGATCGCCACCCGCGACGGGATGCCCGCCACCCGCAGCATGACCGCCATCGCCGACGCGAACTGCTCGCAGAAGCCGCGCTTGCCGTTGAGGATGAAGTCGGCGAGCGCGTCGGAGTCGTTCGCCGGCGCGGTCTTCGTGTCGTAGACGAACCCGTTCTGCGCGGTGAAGTACCGCCAGATCGCCGACGCCCGGTCGAAGTCGTTGCCCGCGCCCTCGACCAGCTGCTGCGTCTTCGCGCGGACGCGGTCGTCGACGCGGTCGATCTGCGTGTAGCGCGGCGGCAGGTCCTCGACGCGTGGGGTCACCCGCAGCTCCGCGGCCGTCGGCTCCTTCAGCGACGCGTATTCGGTGTAGGCCGGCGGCGCCTCGCTGCGCGTGGTGAACACCGTGCCGCTGACCTGGTCGTAGAGGTACCCGTTGCCGGTGCCGTCGATCATCCGCGGCGCGCCGTAGACCGGCAGCCAGTTGTCCCGCCAGCTGGTCGGCTCGACGTCGATCCGGCGGGCGGCGCCGCTGCCGTCGTCGCCGGGCGCGGGCGGCAGCTGCGGCCCGACCGGGACGCCCTGCTGCGAACGGCCTTCGTCGTGCAGGCCCCAGCCCTTGTTGGGGTAGAAGGTGTCCAGCGTCATCGCGCGCAGCAGCCGCCGGTCGGTGCCGAGGCCGCGGACCTTGAACAGCTCGCGGTTGGCCCCCTGGTCGAGCATGCCGCGCAGCTCGGTGAACGGCTGGATGCCGAACCCGCCGGAGCCCGCGCCGGGGCCGTCGCCGCTCTGCCCGAACGGGATCCGCCCGACCGTGCCGACCCAGGTGATCGCCCCGCCGAACAGGCCGAGCACGATCGCCGCGGCGACCACCGCGACCGGCGCGGACAGCACGCCCGGCTTGCCGCTGCGCCCGGGCGCCTCACGGGTCCGCCAGCGCTGGTGCCGGTGGTTGCCGTCGACGGCGAGCAGGCCGGCGAAGGCCGCTCCGCCGAACAGGAACGTCCACCACGGCAGCATTTCCTCGGAAAGCGCGGCCGGCACGGCGTAGACGCAGAGCAGCACGAGCCCGGTCGCAGCCGGGGCCGCGGCGGCCACCGTGAGCGTGTCGACCAGGACGGCGACCAGGCCGATCAGGATCGTCACCAGGCAGAGGATCGGCTGGGTGCCCTCGACCGGCGGCAGCCCGACGCGGATCTGGTCGGCGGCGGCCGAGAGCGTGTTCCCGATCTCGCCGAAGGCGTCCGGGCCGGGGATGATCTGCAGGATCCCGTGCGTGGTGAACGCGCCGGTGATCAGGAAGAGCAGCACGAGCAGCTGGCCGAGGCCGACCAGCACGGTCGGCACCTGCAGCGAGCGCAGCGCCAGGCCGGTCGCGGCGATCAGCAGGACCGCCACGAACAGGTAGCCGAACCAGGCCAGGCCGGTCACGACGCTCGAGACCGACGTCGCCGCGCAGAGCGTCGCCACGCCGGCGGCCGCCGGGGCGAGGACGCTGCTGCGCCAGGTCGCGAGCGAGCGCCGCGGGGCGGGCCGGTCGAACTTGCGCGGCGGGGCGGCGGTGCTCATCGCGGACCGCCGATCAGCGTGCCGCGCCGCGCGCCGCTGCGGCACAGCTCGGCCCACACCTGCGGCATCGGCGAGCCGGGCCCGGCGATCACCACGCCCCAGCCTGCCGCGCGCAGCAGCGCGGCGGAGTCTTCGGTGGCGGCGGCCCGCTGCTCGGGCGCGCTCACCCCCGCCGACCACGTGGGTGTGTCGAGCAGGACGGCGAGGCTGCGGATGCCGCGCGGGCGGAACTGGGTCAGCTCGTGCACGGCCTCGGTGCTCACGGTGCCGAGCACGGCGACCAGCTCCTGGCCCTCGGCCGGGTCCCGGGCCAGCGTGATGTCCCGCTGGTGCGCGGGCTGCAGCGCGGCCAGCGCGTCGAGCACGACGTTGTCGTAGTGGTCGCCGCCGTCGCCGGGGGTGTCGGCGAGCGTGACGCCGTGCTCGCTGACCAGCCGGACGCGGTGCCCGGACCGGCGCAGGTGCAGCCCGGCCGACGCGGCGAAGGACACCGCCCACTCCAGGCTGGCGGCCGGGCCGGAGCCGTGGTGCGCGGCGGCGCGGTGGTCGAGCAGCACGGTGGTGCCGCCGCGCCACGGCCGCTCCTCGACGCGCACCATGATCTCGTCGCGGCGGGCGGTCGAGCGCCAGTGCACCTTCCGCAGGTCGTCGCCCTGGCGGTACTGCCGGACGATCACGTCGGCCTCGCCCTGCCCGGCGTGCAGCCGCACGGTGCCGTCGTCGCCGACGCCGATCCCGGCGCCGCTCGGCAGCCCGAACAGCGGGACCACCCGGGGCACGACGACCAGCCGCGAGTGCCCGATCAGCTCGCGCTCGAACTCGCACAGCCCGAACGGGTCGGTGATGGTCGCGCGCAGCGGCCCGACCTGCTGGATCCCGCGCAGCACCGGCTGCAGCGGGTAGCGCAGGGCGACCCGCCGGTCGTGGGGGAGGCGCTCGACGACGAACCGCGGCCGCGAGCCCAGCGCGTACGGCACGCCGTCCTCGAGGAGGATCTCGCCGGCCGGCAGCCGGCCGCTGCGCCACAGCTCCAGCTGCACCTCGCCGTTGCCGCCCACCGCCACCCGCTGGGGCCGCAGCGCGCGCGTGGCGCCGATGCGCAGCCGGGTCGCCGAGAGGAACACGGCCACCAGCAGCGGCAGCGCCACCACGAACAACGCCACCCGCAGCAGGTCGCGTTCGTTGAGCACGAACGAGCACACCGCGGCCGCGATCCCCGCGGCCAGGAGGCAGCGGCCGCGGGTGGTCAGGCCGGACAGGGCACGCAGCATGCCGTTCTCTTCCCCTTCGCCGGCGACTAGGGCCGGGAGCCCTGCGGCACCGGCACCCGGTGCAGCACCGCGCGCACGACGTCGGTCGCCGACCGGCGCGCCGCGTGGGCCTCGGTGGTGAGCATCAGGCGGTGCGCCAGGACCGGGACCGCGACGGTGTGCAGGTCGTCCGGGACGACGTAGTCGCGGCCCGAGAGCGCCGCCTGCGCGCGCGCCGCGCGGACCAGGTGCAGCGTCGCCCGCGGGGACGCGCCGAGCCGGATCTCCGGGAGCTGTCGCGTCGCCGCGACCAGGTCGACGGCGTAGCGGCGGACCTCGGGGGCCAGGTGCACCCCGCGGACGGTCTCGATCAGGCGGTGCACGGTCCCGCCGTCGGACACCGGCTGCAGGTCCTCGATCGGGTTGTGCCCGGCGTGCTCGTCGACCATGGCCAGCTCGGCCTGCTGGTCGGGGTAGCCGATGGAGACCCGCGCGGTGAAGCGGTCGCGCTGGGCTTCGGGCAGCGCGTACGTGCCCTCCATCTCAATCGGGTTCTGCGTGGCGATCACCATGAACGGCTCTTCGAGCCGGTAGGTCGAGGTGTCGACGGTGACCTGGTGCTCTTCCATGCACTCGAGCAGCGCCGACTGCGTCTTCGGCGAGGCGCGGTTGATCTCGTCGCCCACCACGATGTTCGCGAACACCGGGCCGGGGCGGAAGTCGAAGTCGCCGGACTGGCGGTTGTAGATGGAGACGCCGGTGACGTCGCTCGGCAGCAGGTCCGGGGTGAACTGGATGCGGCTGACCGTGCAGTCGATCGACCGGGCGAGCGCCTTGGCCAGCGACGTCTTCCCGACGCCGGGCACGTCCTCGACCAGGAGGTGGCCTTCGGCGAGCAGCGTGACCAGCGCGATCCGGATGACGTCGGGCTTGCCGACCAGCACCCGCTCGACGTTCGCGGCGATCCGCCGCGCGGTCTCGTGCAGCTCGTCCAGCGACACTCTGGCCGGGCGGCGCCCGTTGACCGAGGCCTCCGCCGGGTAAGGCGGTCGCTCGGATGCCTGCTCGCCCGATCCGGGCGCCGCAGACTGGATTCTCGACGTCACTCGACCTCCTGGTGGCGCGTGGCCGCGCGCACTGTGCGCACCGCCGGGCCCGAACGGCCCCCTCGCTGCTTGTCGCGCGCAGCGACAGCCTTCCATCCAGTGTGTCAAACCCGGGCGAACCTGGGGCCGGAACCCCGCGAAGCCCAGGGCCGCACACCCGGCACGTCGGTCGATGACACTGCGCAAGCAGGGACGATACCCCGATCGGGTGTGTTGTCGCCTGATTCTGGGCGCTCCCGATCACGCCCCGCTCTGTCGTATGCTGCGGATCGAGGTCGCTCAGCTACGGAGAGGCGTAACCGCTCATGAGCGAGGTGCAGACGCAGCCCCCGTTCGACGTCCGCGGGTTCGCGGTCGCGCCGGAGCTGGCGACCGACGCGTACGCGAAGCTGGGTCAGCTGCAGGACGTCGTCGGCGAGATGGTCCGCGAAGCCAAGGTGCTCGGCCGGACCGTGCCCCTCGGCGGCGGGTACGCGGGGGAGATCGGCAAGTTCATGGCCGAGTACGGCATCGGCGGGCGGGGCTCGGCCGTGCAGCAGCTGACCGCGTTCGGCAAGGAGCTGGAAACGCTGAAGCGCCGGATCGGCCAGGCGCTGGCGAAGTACCAGCACGCCGACGAGACCGCCGCGGACGGGGTGGACTGCACGGGTGGCTGACCGGACACGCGGAACGGAAGCGGGCCGGTCGCCCGCGCGTCTCCTCTTCTTTTGCCTGCTCTTCGCGCTCGCCGCGTGCGGGCAGCAGCCCGCGCGGCCGGCCGCCGCCGGGCACACCTCGGCGCAGGCCACCGCCCCCTCGGCCGAGCCGCCCGTCGCCGGGTGGACCGGTCTCGCCGCGATCGACCCCTGCACGCTGCTCGGCCCGCAGGACCGGTCGACGGCGGGGGTGAGCGTGCTCGGCAAACCCAAGAACATCGCGGGCTACCGCGCGTGCGACTGGACCGTGCCCGGCACCTTCGGCGTCACGGTGACCCTCAGCGACACCGACGGCCTGGCCGACCTCGAGGTCGCTAAGAAGACGGCCACCAGGACGAAGGTGGGCGCGCACCCGGCGCTGCAGGTGGCCGACAAGAAGGCCGCCGACGGCACCTGCGCCGTGCTGCTCGGGGTGGGCGACACGGCCAGCGTCCAGATCGACGTCAGCAACACCGGCTTCTCGGACACCCCGCTCGCCTGCCGCCGCGCGGGCACGGTGGCCGGGCTGGTCGAACCGAAGCTGCCCTGACCAGGAGGTGCGCCGTGTCCGAACCCCCGTTGCCGACCGCGCGGTACGAGTCCTACAGCCACGAGGCGATGGCCGCCGAGGTCGAGCGGGACAACGACCCGGTCGCCGCGGGCGAGGCGGGCGCGCGCTGGGACGGGCTGGCGAAACGGCTGCACGAGTCCACCGCCGACCTCGCCGCGCTGGTCGCCTCCTCCCAGGAGAACTGGCAGGGCGCCGGGGGTGACGCGGCCCGTGCCTCGCTCGACCGCGCCGCGCGGTGGCTGTCCCACTCCGCGGCCGTCTCGGCGTCGGTGGGCGGCTCGATCGGCGCGCAGGCGGACGCGGCCGCGCGGGCCCGCGCCGACATGCCCCCGCCGGTGACCTACGACCCGGCGTCGATGATCCGCGAGGCCGCGTCCTCCGGGAACGTGCTCGTCCTGGCCGGGCTGGCCGACGAGATGGCGGCCCGCCGCGCCGAGGCCGAGGCCGCGCGCCAGAAGGCGATCGACGTCATGCGGACCCGGGACGCGGCGCTGCGCGGGCACGTCCCGGCCTCGGCGTTCGAGGACCCGCCGACGCTGGGGCCGGCTTGATCCGCGTCTCCGCGTCGGCGTTCGACATCCTCTGGACCGACCTCGGCCACGACCGCCCGCCGGAGCCGCTCGGCGTCCGCAGCGTCGGCGGCACCGAAGAGGAGCGCGCCGAGGTGCGGAAGGCCGTGTACGAGAACCTGGCCGAGCGCGGGCTGTACGACGGCTCGGTGCTGGAGCCCGCGCTGGCCGCGCGGTTGGAGCTCCTGGCGAACGGCGAGGTGTTCGTGGCGTGCGAAGCGCTGGCGGACATGACGGCGTCCACGCCGTTCCGGGCGGTGACGGCGGCCCGTGGCCGGCACGGCGTGCTGGCGACCCAGCCGGAGCAGACGATCGCCCTGGCGTCGATCACTCCGGGCGAGGTGTGCTCGGCTCTGGTCGATGTGCTGCCGGAGCTGGCGGCCGGGCCGGGGTACGGGATCAGCCTGGCGGCTTCGGCGCTGTCGGAGGGCTCGGCGTCGTCTTCGGTTCAGCTTCAGGAGGCGCTGGCGATCCAGGCGCGGCCGATCTACGCGGCGGGGCAGTTCAGCGTGAGCCGGCGGTCGGCGTCGGGGCGGGTCGAGCGGGTCGGCGGGCTGACGTGGTTCGACACCGACGTCGGCGCTTACTGCGCGACGAAGACTCCGGCCCGGGGTGGGCAGGAGTGGGTGAACGTGAGCCCGGTGGACAGCGCCCGGCTCTCGGCGCGCATCGCCGCCCTCCTGACCCCGGAGGACTGACCCCGGCTTTGGATGCCATGAGTGACTCATTCATGTCGTCAGACGACATGAATGAGTCACTCACTACGTTTGGCCAGGAGCACCGGCGGGCGTGGGCGGGTCGCTGCCGCGCGGTAGGCGCGGACAAGATCGCCCGCCACTTCGGCGGGTTCGGTGCGCAACCGGCTGGGCAGCGTCTGCACCAGTGCGACCCCAGCCGCGGCGTAGCGATTGTTGCGAGCGAGCGTGGTGGCGTAGCCGGGTTGTCCGAAGTGGAACTCGTACGAGTCGATCTCCCACGCCAAGGCCACCTTGTCGAACCAGGCGTCCGGGGTGGCGACGTAGCGGCCGCGCTGGTCATGGAGCTCGAGGTTCCAGACCGGTTCTGGTAAGCCGGTCCGGCGCCACAACGCCATCGCGTCGGCCTCCGCGGCCGACCGAGCGCCGCGGGCGATGTCCTTGAGCACGTCCCGCGGCAACGCCGTTCCCCGTTTGCTGCCGGTCTCCAGCTCCGCGCTCAGCTCGGCCGGTTCGACACCGAGCTGCTGCACGGCTTCGGCGAGCAGCGCCCGGATCGGCGGGCGTTCGCGCATGCGCCGGCACTCGTCCAGCACCGAGCGGGCCGCCGGCGCCAGCGGAATCCCGTCCGACCGGATCGGAGCGGGCAGCCGCCGGGTCCGTTCGACCAAGAGGTAGCCACAGCTCGTAGTCTTGAGATGGGCTGGGAGGAGTACGTGGATCGGTTCGCCTGGGCGAACGCCCCGTCTCAACCCGTGCCGCCTGCACGACTCCAGCCCGGTGACGACCGCTTGGTCGTCACAGCGGAGGAGGGCTCCCTCCACCAGTTGCCGTCGCGTCGGCTCGCCGGTGCGCAGCAGCACGATGCCCAGGAGGAGCCGTTGCCACGGCCCACCGGGGAGACACCGGCGGTAGCTGGTTGCTTGCGGCACGCCCAGCGACTCGAGCTGCGCCGCGGTGATCACGCCGCGCCGGCTGGCCGCGAAGAGGGTTTCGGCGTCGCGCCGCCAAGATGCTCTGGTCACCAGGCGATGATGAGGGGGTGGGCCGCCGCGGATCCAGACCTTTCCGTGATCTGTGGACTACTCCGGGTAATTCCGTTTGGCTGTGGACAACTTGGGCTGGGCGGCCGACGCCATGAATGACTCATTCATTGCGTCTGGCGTAGTGAATGACTCATTCATGGCGTCTCGGCCGGCGTCTCGAGTCTCCTGACCTGGGGCCCGTGGGGTTCCGGTCAGGTTCCCACTTGCGCCACCGGGGGCTCCGCCGGGGGATCCACCCGGGTCCCCGCTTCCCGCCACCGGTGTCCCCACTGGGCTCCACCCGGGTCCCCACTTCCCACCACCGGTGTCCCCACTCGACCCCACCCGGGTCCCCGCCGGGCCCCACTCGAGGCGTGCCGAGGGTTTTCGCGGCCGTTATGCGGACGCATGGCCTACAGCTGAGGTTGCTCCGGCCCCCGGCAAGGGGGATCTTGCGCACCGTGCCCCACCGCACCCCCCACCGGCCCCCACGCTGCTGACCTGCGCAAACAAAGCACACGACGGAGTGAGGCGCCGGTTTCACGCGTTGACTGTGGTGAAAAGTGGGGTACGGTGGTGGCCAGTGGGGCGGAAGGGAAGCCCCGTAGCCGTTCAAGGTAGTTCGCTGCCGCGGGCGGTAGGGAGGTGGAGGCCGTGTTCCTCGGCACCCACACCCCGAAGCTGGACGACAAGGGGCGGCTCGCGCTGCCCGCGAAGTTCCGCGACGCCTTGGCCGGCGGGCTGATGCTCACCAAGGGGCAGGACCACTGCCTCTTCGTCTTCCCCAGGGCCGAGTTCGAGCAGATGGCGCGCAAGGTCGCCGACGCCCCGTTCACGAACGAGGCGGTCCGGGCCTACCAGCGTTACCTGTTCGCCGGGACGGACGAACAACGTCCGGACGGGCAGGGGCGCATCAGCATCGCGCCCGAGCTCCGCCGCTACGCGGGGCTCAGCAAGGAGTGCGTGGTGATCGGGGCGATCACCAGGCTGGAGATCTGGGACGCCCAAGCGTGGCAGGGCTACCTGGAAGAGCACGAAGACAGCTACGCGAAGGCTCGAGAGGAAGTACTGCCGGGCGTCTTCTAGGCGCGTGGGCGCGGTGCACCTTCGTCGTCGGGGGACGAAGAGGTTCACCGTCCGCGCGGTGAGGGGAAGCCCACCCGGATGCCGTGAGGCCTCTGTCCGCTCAATGGCCCTGGTGCACCTTCCCCGGTACCAGGTCAGCAGCGGGCGGACAGGGACCTGACGGCATCCGCCATATTTCCCCCGGGCCAGGCGAGAAAGGGGGAGGGAACACATGACGGCACCCGAGCACGTCCCGGTACTGCTGGGCCGCATCGTCGAGCTGTTCACCCCCGTGTTCGCCGACCGGGACGGCGTCCTCGTGGACGCGACCGTCGGGCTCGGCGGGCATTCCGACGCCCTCCTCGACGCCTTCCCGCGCCTGCGGCTCGTCGCCTTGGACCGTGACCCCGCCGCGCTCGAGAAGTCCGGAGAACGCCTCGCCCGTCATGGCGACCGCGTCGACTTCGTGCACACCGTCTACGACGGACTCCCGGACGCGCTGGCCGGGCTGGGCATCCGGAAGGCCGACGGCATCCTCTTCGACCTCGGCGTCTCCTCGATGCAGCTGGACCGCGCCGAGCGCGGGTTCGCGTACTCGAAGGACGCGCCGCTGGACATGCGGATGGACCCGACCACCGGGTTCACCGCCGCCGACGTCCTCAACACCTACGCACCCGGCGAGCTGATCCGGATCCTGCGCGACTACGGCGAGGAGCGGTTCGCCCAGCGGATCGTCCGGTCGGTCGTCAACGAGCGCGAGAAGGAGCCGTTCACGATGAGCGGACGGCTCGTCGAACTGCTCTACGACGCCGTCCCGGCGGCCAGCCGGCGCACCGGCGGGCACCCGGCCAAGCGGACGTTCCAGGCGCTGCGGATCGAGGTCAACGGCGAGCTGGAGGTGCTGCGCCGGGCCATGCCCGCGGCGCTGGGCGCGCTCGCGATGGGCGGCCGGATCGTCGTGGAGTCCTACCAGTCACTGGAAGACCGGTTGGTCAAGCAGGCGCTGGCCGAGCTCGCGAAGTCCCGCACGCCGGAAGGACTTCCGGTGGAGCTGCCGGGGCACGGACCGGAGCTGAAGCTCCTGACCCGCGGGGCCGAAAAGGCCGGCGAAGAGGAGACCGAACACAACCCGCGCGCCGCTTCGGTGCGGTTGCGGGCCGCTGAGAGGATCGGAGAGCCGCGATGACCGCTCCCACGAAGCGCCGGGCCGGCGGGCCCGCGACGCGCAAGCGTGCCGAGCCCGCGCGCGGGACCACCGTCGAAACCGAGCCGCGGACCGAAGAACCGGGCAAGGCCGCGCCTCGGCGCGCGTCGCGGGGCCGCACCACCGCGGCCGAGCGCGCCTACGCGCGTCGCGCCCAGCGGGCCGACCTGCTCAAGGAGCGCGAGCCGCGGCCGGAGCCGAAGAAGGCCAAGGTCGCCGAGCCGGGCACCCCCAAGGTCCGGCTGAAGCTGCGGCTGCCGAAGTCGCGCGCGTCGTTCGTGCTGCTGATGATGGCGCTGCTGGCCGTCGGGGTCGCGACCACGCTGTGGCTGACCACGCAGGCGATCGCCGACTCCTACCGGCTCGAGCAGCTGCGCACGACCAACGCGAACCTGGCCGAGACGAAGGAACAGCTGCAGCGCGACGTCGCGAAGGCCGAGTCGCCCGCTTCGCTGGCGCCTTCGGCCCAGCAGCTGGGCATGGTGCCCGGCGGGGACCCGGCGCGGATCGTCGTCGGCCCGGACGGCAAGACCTCGCTCGTCGGCGAGCCCAAGAAGGCCAAGGCGGACGCGCCGCCGGTCCAGGCCGCGCCGCCCGCGGCGCCGGCCGAGGGCACGCAGTCCCAGCAGGGCGCGCCGATCGAGGGTGACCAGCCCGCCGTGCCCGCCGAAGAGCAGCCCACGCCGCCGGCGGGCCAGTGATGGCGTCGTCGAGCCGGGGACAGGTCCGCACGCGCTCCGCCGGGAGCGCGCGCCGGACCTACGCCGCCGGGACGCGCAGCGCGGCCGCGCGCCGGGGCAACGGCGGGAACCGCAGCCGGTTCTCCGCCGTGCGGCTCATCCTCGTCGCCGTGCTGCTCGTCGCGGGCGTGAAACTGGTGCAGGTGCAGTGGTTCGAGGCCGGCGCGCTCTCGGCCGCGGCCGAGCGGCAGCGCGCCCAGACCATCGACATCCCGGCCCAGCGCGGGTCCATTGTGGACCGCAACGGCGCCAAGCTGGCGTTCAGCGTCGAGGTGCGCTCGCTGTCGGTGAACCTCAAGGCGCTGCACAAGAACATGGACGACTTCGCCGCGAAGAACCCCGGCACCAAGAAGACGTTCGACGCCGAGACCGCCGCGGCCGCCAAGTACATCGCGGCCAAGGTGCCGAACCAGCTGACCGAGCAGCAGCTGCTGGACCTGTTCCACAAGCCGGCGTCCTTCACCTACCTCGAGCACAACGTCGAGCCGTCGGTGGCCGCCGACATCGTCAAGAACTTCGCGTGGATCGGCGTCGAGAAGCGCGCCCTGCGCGAGTACCCGGGCGGGAGCCTGGCCTCCAACATCGTCGGCGCCGCGAACTGGCGCTCCGACGACCCGGACGTGTCCAAGCACAACCTGCACGGCCTGGTCGGGCTCGAGCTGGTCCGCGACAACGACCTGGCGGGCACGCCGGGGCGGATGATGGTCAACACCAAGAACGGCAGCGACAACGTCGTCATCCCGGGCACCGAGCGCGACCTGCAGGCGGCCGTCCCCGGCTCGGACCTCGAGCTGACCGTCGACTCCGACCTGCAGTACGAGGTGCAGCGCCAGCTTTCCGACTACGTCCAGCAGTCGCACGCCAAGGGTGGGCAGGCCGTGGTCATGGACGCCAAGACCGGCGAGGTCTACGCGCTGGCCAACGACAAGACGTTCAACCCGAACGACCAGACGACCTGGACCGCCGACGACCTCAGCAACCCGGCGGTCACCACGCCGTTCGAACCCGGCTCGGTCAACAAGGTCGTCACCGCCACCGGCGCGATCGACTACGGCGTCGCGACCCCGGAGTCGACCGTCTCGGTGCCCGGCTCGCTGCAGGTCGCCGACAAGACCGTGCACGACGCCTGGACCCACGGCACGCAGAACTTCACCACCGCCGGGATCTTCGCCAAGTCGTCGAACATCGGCACCCTGCTGCTGGCGCAGAAGATCGGCGAAGAGCGCTACGCCGACCTGCTCAAGAAGTTCGGCCTCGGCCAGCGCACCGGCGTCGGCCTGCCCGGCGAGAGCGCGGGTGTGGTGCCCGCGCGCAGCCAGTGGTCGGCGACGACGTTCGGCAACCTGCCGATCGGGCAGGGCCTGTCGATGACCGTGCTGCAGATGGCCGGGATGTACCAGGCCATCGCCAACGACGGCCTGCGCGTCGAACCGCGGATCGTCAAGGCGAAGGTGAACCCGGACGGCACCACGGTGCCCGAGCCGGCGCCGAAGTCGGTGCAGGTGGTCAGCCCGCAGACGGCCAAGACGGTGCGCGACATGATGCGCGCGGTCGCCCAGAACGGCAAGGGCCTGCAGAAGGGCACCGCGCCGACGGCGGCGGTCGAGGGGTACCAGATCTCCGGCAAGACGGGTACCGGCCAGCAGGTCGACCCGCGGACGAAGGCCTACAGCGACCACCTCTACAACATCACCTTCGCCGGCATCCTGCCCGCCGACCACCCGCGGTTCGTGGTCGGGATCCGGCTGGACGCGCCGGACACGACGCTGCCGGTGGGCCACTCCGCGGCGCCGCTGTTCCACAGCATCGCGTCGTACCTGACGCAGCGGTTCCAGATCCCGCTGTCGGACGGCCCGTCGCCGGAGGTCCCGCTCATCGTGCCGTGACCCAAGGTCCGGGAGAAAGCCCCCTCACCGGTGAGGGGGCTTTTTCGCGTGCATCGTCCACTTCGGCCGGCCGCCGCCGGGAAAGCGTTGCGCCGCAAGAAGGTGCGCGCCGCCGTTTAGCACATGTGCCGTGGCCGCCCGTCATCGCCGTACCGCGTGCGGGCCCCCGAACCGGCCGCCGGTAGCCTCTTGGCCGTGTCCGTGTCCTCGTCCAGTTCCCCGGTGCCGGAAAGCCCGGTGAAAGCGGTCCCCGCGCCGCCGCGCCCGGCGCGCATCGTCCCGGTCCCGCTGGCGACGCTGCTCGCCAGGGCGGACGCCCGGCTGATCGCCGACTCGCCCGACGCCGCCGACCTCACTGTCACCGGCACCACCCTGCGGGCGCAGCACGTGCTGCCCGGCGACCTCTTCGCCGCGCTCCCGGGCGCCCGCGCCCACGGCGCCGACTTCAGCGACCAGGCGGTCGCCGCCGGCGCCGTCGCGGTGCTCACCGACGCCGAGGGCGCCGAGCGGCCCGCGCTGCGCGACGCCGGCGTCCCGATCCTCGTGCACGCCGACCCGCGCGCCGCCCTCGGCGAGATCGCCGCCTGGATCTACGGCGAGCCGTCGCTGCGGCTGTCCGTGCTCGGCGTCACCGGCACCTCCGGCAAGACCACGACCTCCTACCTGGTCGACGCCGGGCTCGAGGCCGCCGGGCTGACCACCGGCATGATCGGCACGGTCGAGACCCGGATCGCCGGCGAACGCCTGGTCAGCGGGTTCACCACGCCGGAGGCCCCGGACCTGCAGGCGCTGTTCGCGGTGATGCTCGAACGCGGCGTCACGCACGTCGCGATGGAGGTCTCCAGCCACGCGCTCGCGCTCGGCCGGGTCAACGGCACCCGGTTCGCGGTCGGCGCGTTCACCAACCTCTCCCAGGACCACCTGGACTTCCACAAGGACATGCAGGAGTACTTCGCCGCGAAGTCCCTGCTGTTCGACGGCCGCTCGACCACCGAGGTCGTCGTGGTCGACAGCGCGTGGGGCCAGGCGCTGCTCACGCCGCAGACGGTCACCGTGACGACCGACGCGGGCACCGCCGCCGCCTGGAAGGCCACCGACCTCGAAGCCACTCCGCACGGTGAGCAGACGTTCACCCTGCACGGCCCGGACGGCGTCACCACCCCGGCGCGGATCCCGCTGCCCGGCGAGTTCAACGTCGCGAACGCCGTGCTCGCGGCCGCGATCCTGAGCACCGCCGGGGTGAGCCTGGAGCACATCGTCACCGGGCTCGCCCAGGTGCAGGTGCCGGGCCGGATGGAACGCGTCCACGTCGGCCAGGAGTTCACCGCCGTCGTCGACTACGCCCACAAGCCGGCCGCGGTCGCCCAGGGCCTGGACGCGCTGCGCGCCCGCGCCGACGGCCGGATCATCACCGTGCTCGGCTGCGGCGGCGACCGCGACACCGCGAAGCGCCCGATGATGGGCGAGGCGGCGGCGCGGCGCAGCGAGGTCCTGATCGTCACCGACGACAACCCGCGCTCCGAGGACCCCGCGGCCATCCGCGCCGCGATGCTCGCCGGCGCCCGCGCCGTCGGGCCCGCCGAGGGCGGTGCGGTCGTCGAGATCGGCGACCGCCGTGCGGCCATCGAGCACGCGGTCTCGCTCGCCGAGCCGGGCGACATCGTCTTCCTCGCCGGCAAGGGGCACGAGTCCGGCCAGGAGGCCGGTGGTGTCGTGCACCCGTTCTCCGACCGCGACGAGCTGGCCGCGGCCATCCGCAACAAACTCGAGGTGAGTGTGTGATCGTGCTCAGCCTGGCCGAGATCGCCGACGTCGTCGGCGGCCGGCTGCACCGCGCCGACCCGGGCGCGCAGGTGACCGGCAGCGTGGAGTTCGACACCCGGCAGCTCACGCCCGGCAGCCTGTTCGTCGCCCTGCCGGGGGAGAAGGTCGACGGCCACGACTTCGCGGCGAAGGCCGTCGAAGCCGGCGCGGTCGTCGTGCTGGCCGCCCGTGAGGTCGACGCGCCCGCGATCGTCGTGCCGCCCCTGGCTCCCGGTGAAGCGCACGAGCGGTCGGTCGCGCTGACCGGCGACAAGGACGGCTCCGGGGCGGCCGTGCTGGCCGCGCTGGCCAAGCTCGCCCGGTTCGTCGTGCAGCGGCTGTCCGAGGGCACCCTGACCGTCGTCGGCGTCACCGGCTCCTCCGGCAAGACGTCCACGAAGGACGTCATCGCGCAGCTGCTCGAGCCGCTCGGCCCGACGGTCGCGCCGCCCGGGTCGTTCAACAACGAGCTGGGCCACCCCTGGACGGCGCTGCGAGCCGACGCCGAGACCCGCCACCTGGTGCTGGAGCTGTCCGCGCGCGGGCCCGGGCACATCGCCCACCTCGCCGAGATCGCCCCGCCGAAGATCGGCGTGGTGCTCAACGTCGGCAGCGCGCACGTCGGGGAGTTCGGCTCCCGCGAAGGCATCGCGAAGACCAAGGGTGAGCTGGTCGAGGCGCTGCCCGAGGACGGCGTCGCGGTCCTGAACCTGGACGACCCGCTGGTCGCGGCCATGGCGAGCCGCACGAAGGCCCGCGTCGTGTTCGTCGGCGAGACGGCGTCCGCGCAGGTCCGCGCGGAGAACATCACGCTCGACGACGAGGCCCGCGCGTCCTTCCGGCTGGTCACCCCGGCCGGCGAGGCGGACGTCACGCTGCCGCTGCACGGCGAGCACCACGTCGGCAACGCGCTGTCCGCCGCGGCGGTGGCCCTCGAACTGGGCGCGACGCCGGCCGAGATCGCCACGCGGCTCTCGAGCCTCGAGCGGCGGTCCGCGCGGCGCATGGAGGTCGTCACCCGCGAAGACGGCGTGACGATCTTGAACGACTCCTTCAACGCCAACCCCGAGTCGATGCGGGCCGGGCTGAAGGCCCTCGCCGCGATGACGCGGGAGAGCGGCCGCCGGTCCTGGGCCGTGCTCGGCGTCATGGGCGAGCTCGGCGCGGACTCGGTCACCGCCCATGACGAGATCGGCCGGCTCGTCGTCCGGCTCAACATCGCCAAGCTCGTCGTGATCGGCCCCGAGGCGGCGGCGATGCACCAGGGGGCGTTCCAGGAGGGCTCCTGGGGCGAGGAATCGATCCTGGTACCCGACGTCGAGGCCGCCGCCGCGCTGCTGCATGATCAGCTCCGTCCCGGGGACGTCGTGCTGGTCAAGGCCTCCAAGGCCGCCGGTCTCTGGCGGGTCGCCGAGGCCCTGCTCGAACCCCGGGAATCCGACAACTCCGAGAATCGCTCGAACGGTGGTGACGCGTGATCAGCATCCTGATCGCGGCCGCGGCGGGCCTGCTGGTCTCCATCATGCTGACGCCCTACCTGATCCGGGTCTTCTCCCGGCAGGGCTTCGGCCAGGAGATCCGCGAGGAAGGCCCCCAGGGACACAAGTCCAAGCGCGGTACCCCGACCATGGGCGGTGTCGCGATCATCATCGCGATGGTCGTCGGGTACTTCGCCGCGCACCTGATCAACTGGATGCTCAACTCCCGCAGCGGCGCGCCGACGGTCTCCGGGCTGCTCGTGCTGATGCTCGCGGTGGGGCTGGGCGTGGTCGGGTTTCTCGACGACTTCATCAAGATCCGCAAGCAGCGCAACCTCGGGCTGAACAAGACCGCGAAGCTGGTCGGCCAGCTGGTGGTCACCGTCGCCTTCGCGGTGCTGGCGCTGAACTTCCCGAACGAGCAGGGCATCACGCCGGCGTCGGAGAGCCTCTCCTACGCCCGTGACCTCGCGCTGATCACGTTCCCGTCGATCATCTTCGTGATCTTCTGCTACATCGTGATCTCGGGCTGGTCGAACGCGGTGAACTTCACCGACGGCCTCGACGGCCTGGCGGGCGGCTCGGCGGCGATGGTGCTGGCGACCTACGTGGTCATCTCGTTCTGGCAGGAGCGGCTCTCCTGCGCGAACGGCCCGGCGCAGGCCTGTTACTACGTGCGTGACCCGCTGGACCTGGCGGTGGTCGCCGCGGCGGCGACCGGCGCGTGTGTCGGGTTCCTCTGGTGGAACGCGGCCCCGGCGAAGATCTTCATGGGCGACACCGGTTCGCTGGCCCTCGGCGGCCTGGTCGCCGGGCTGTCGATGACCACCCGCACCGAGCTGCTCGCCATCGTCATCGGCGGCCTGTTCATGGTCGAGATGATCTCGGTGGTCGCGCAGATCGCGGTCTTCCGGACGACGCGGCGAAGGCTGTTCCGGATGGCGCCCTTCCACCACCACTTCGAGCTCGCCGGGTGGGCCGAAACCACGGTGATCATCCGGTTCTGGTTACTTTCGGCGATCTGCTGCATGTTCGGGCTCGGCCTGTTCTACAGCGAGCAGCTCGGAGGCTGACGTGGAGCTGGCCGGTCGTCACGTCCTCGTCGCCGGTGCGGGTGTCACCGGCAAGTCGATCGTCCCCGTGCTGACGGAGCTGGGCGCGCGCGTCACCGTCACCGACGGCAACGCCGAGCGCCTGGCCGAGCTGGAGGGCCTCGGCGCCGAGCTGGTGCCCGGGCTCACCGAACCGCCGTCCGACGTCGTCCTCGTCGTCACGAGCCCCGGCTGGCGGCCGACGTCGCCGCTGCTGGTCGCAGCGGCCGAGGCGGGCGTCGAGGTGATCGGCGACGTCGAACTGGCCTGGCGGGTCGGGCAGCTGCGCGAGCACCCGCCGTCGTGGCTGGTGATCACCGGGACCAACGGCAAGACGACCACCGCGGGCATGCTCGAGTCGATCCTCAAGGCGGCCGGCGCCAACGCCGTGGCCTGCGGGAACATCGGCTACGCGGCGCTCGACGCGGTCCGCGCGGGTTACGACGTGCTGGCGGTGGAGCTCTCGAGCTTCCAGCTGCACTGGTCGTCGACGCTGGCGCCGGACGCGGCCGTGGTGCTGAACCTGGCCGAGGACCACATCGACTGGCACGGCTCGATGGACGAGTACGGGGCGGCGAAGGGGCGGGCCTACGACCGCGCCCGGGTCGTGGTGCACAACGCCGACGACGACTGGTCGGCCCGGATCGCCCAGGAGCACGCGCGCCCGGATGCCCGCCGTGTCGCGTTCCGGCTGGACACCCCGGCCGTCGGGGAGCTCGGCCTGGTCGAAGACCTGCTGGTGGACCGCGCTTTTGTCGCCGACCCGGCGACCAGCGCCGAGGAGCTGGCCACGCTGGCCGACGTCCGCCCGGCCGGCCCGCACAACGTCTCGAACGCCCTCGCCGCGGCCGCGCTGGCCCGCTCGCACGGCGTCACACCGGAGGCCGTCCTCAAGGGCCTGCGCGAGTACCAGCCGGCGCCGCACCGCGCGGTCGAGGTCGCCGAAGTGGCGGGCGTCCGGTACGTCAACGACTCGAAGGCGACCAACCCGCACGCGGCCGCCGGGTCGCTGCGGGCCCACCAGAGCATCGTCTGGATCGCCGGTGGCCAGCTCAAGGGCGCCTCGGTGGACGAACTCGTGAGCAGCATCGCCGGCCGCCTCCGCGGAGTTGTGCTACTCGGTGTCGATTCACCCGTGATCGCCGCCGCGGTTGCGCGACACGCGCCGGATGTCCCGGTGAACAGCCTCCGTCCGGGTGACCATGAACCCATGACTGCGGCGGTGAGTGCGGCCAGCGCGATGGCCCGGCCAGGTGACGTGGTGCTGCTCGCGCCCGCCGCGGCGTCGTTGGACATGTTCACGGGCTACGGCGAGCGCGGCGACGCGTTCGCCGCGGCGGTGCACGTCCTCCGCGACGACGCAGCGGGGGCGCCGAGTGACGGTCACTGAGCCCAAGACCCCCGCCCCGAAGCGGCCGCGCCGGGAGCGCAAGGAGAGCGGGTTTGTCGCTTTCCGCACGGCGCTGACCGCGTGGCTTTCGCGCCCGCTCGCGTCGTTCCACCTCGTGCTCGCCCTCACCGGCGTGCTCACGGTCATCGGCGCGGTGATGGTGCTGTCGGCGTCGTCGGTCGCGTCGTACAATCCGAAGACCGGCAGCGGTGTGTACTCGCTGTTCACCAAGCACCTGGTGTTCGTCGCGATCGGCTCGGTCGTGTTCTGGCTCGGCCTGCGCGTGAACCTGGAGCGGATCCGGCGGATGTCGGCGACCGCGACGGTGGTCTGCCTCGGCCTGCTGGTGCTCGTGCTGACGCCGCTGGGCTCGACGGTCAACGGCTCGCAGGGCTGGTTCAAGCTCGGCGAGTTCACCTTCCAGCCGGTCGAGGCGGCGAAGGTCGCGCTGGCCTTCTGGGGCGCGCACATCCTGGTGATCAAGTACAACGTCATCCACCAGTGGCGGCACCTGCTGGTGCCCGTGGTGCCGATCGCGCTGCTGATGTTCGCCCTGGTCATGCTCCAGCCGGACCTCGGCGGCACGGTCACCCTGGCCGTGGTGCTGCTGGCGCTGCTGTGGTTCGCCGGCGCCCCGAAACGGCTCTTCGGCGTGATCCTCGCGGGCGGCCTGGCCGGCGTGCTCGTGCTCGCCGTCATCGCGCCCTACCGGCTCGACCGGGTCATGTCGTTCCTCTCGCCGGACGCCGACACGAGCGCCGAGGGCTTCCAGGCCAACCAGGCCAAGCTGGCGCTGGCCGACGGCGGCTTCTTCGGCAAGGGCCTCGGCCAGGGCACGTCCAACTGGGGTTACCTGCCGAACGTGCAGAACGACTTCATCTTCGCCCTCATCGGCGAGGAGCTCGGGCTGATCGGCTGCGTCGTCGTGCTCGCGTTGTTCGCCGGGGTCGCCGTGGTGGGCCTGCGGATCGCCACCCGCAACATCGACCCGTGGATCCGGATCGTCTCCGGCACGCTCACGGTGTTCCTCGTGGCGCAGGCCGGCATCAACATCGGCTACGTCGTCGGCCTGCTGCCGGTCACCGGCGTCACGCTGCCGCTGATCTCCTACGGCGGGACGTCGCTGGTGATCACCATGCTCATCATGGGCGTGCTCGCGAACGCCGCCCGGCACGAACCGGAGGCGGTGGCCGCACTGCGCACACAGGGGCCGGGTAAGTTCGGACGCCTGCTGCGGCTGCCCGCGCCCGACCCGTACCGCCCGCCCGCCACCCGCAAGGCGGCGGGGCGCAGTGGGGCGAAGGCGGCCAGGCCGGCGCCCCGTGCGGCGCGGCCCGCCCCGGCACAGGAACGACGCAGGTCGGTCCGCGAACCGGTGCGCCGCAGCGCGGCACGGACGAGCACGGCCACGTCTCGCGGGGCCGCGCGGACAACAGCGAGCCGTGGTACCCGGAGTACCGCGAACCGGAGAGGTCATTGGTGAGCAAGCCCGTCAAGGGAACCGAGCGGTCCGCCGCGGGCCGGGCGCCCGTGGTCGTGGTCGCCGGAGGTGGCACCGCAGGACACATCGAACCCGCCCTCGCCCTGGCCGACGCCGTCAAGCGGCTCCGCCCGGACGCGACGGTGATCGCGCTGGGCACCGAGCGTGGCCTGGAGAACAAGCTCGTCCCGGCCCGGGGTTACGAGCTGGAGCTGATCCCGCCGGTGCCGCTGCCCCGCAAGCCGACCCCGGAGCTGCTGCGGCTGCCGCTGAAGGTGCGCGACTCCGTGCGCCGGACCCGTGAGGTGCTGGACCGGGTCCACGCGGACGTCGTCGTCGGCTTCGGTGGTTACGTCGCGCTCCCGGCCTACCTCGCCGCGCGCGGGCGCGTCCCGATCGTCGTGCACGAGGCCAACCAGTCGCCGGGCCTGGCGAACCGGGTGGGCGCGCGGTTCGCGAAGCGGGTCGCCGTCGCCGTCTCGGGCACGCCGCTGCCGAACGCGGAGGTCGTCGGGATCCCGCTGCGGCGGTCGATCACGTCGCTGGACCGGGCCGCGCTGCGGGCCGAGGCGCGCGCGCACTTCGGGCTGGACCCGGACGCGCCGACGCTGCTGGTGTTCGGCGGTTCGCAGGGCGCGCAGTCGATCAACGCGGCCGTCTCCGGCGCCGCGAAGGACCTCGCGGACGCCGGGGTCGGCGTGCTGCACGCGCACGGCCCGAAGAACACGCTGGTCGTGCAGGAGTTCCCGGGCAAGCCGGCGTACGTGCCGGTGCCGTACCTGGAGCGGATGGACCTGGCGTACGCGGCCGCGGACGTCGCGGTGTGCCGGTCCGGCGCGATGACCGTCGCCGAGGTGACGGCCGTCGGGCTGCCCGCGGTGTTCGTCCCGCTGCCGATCGGCAACGGCGAGCAGGCCACCAACGCGCGGCCGGCGGTCGACGCCGGGGCCGCGCTGATGGTCACCGACGCCGAGCTCAGCCCGGCCAAGGTCGCCGACCTGGTCGTCCCGCTGGTCACCGACGCCGACCGCGTCGCCAAGATGGGCGCGGCCGCGGTCGGCATGGGCCACCGCGAAGCCGACGAAGCCCTCGCCCGCATCGTCCTGGAGGCCGCTGGTGCTTGAACTGCCTGAAGAGCTGCGCCGGGCGCACCTGATCGGCATCGGCGGCGCCGGCATGTCCGGCATCGCGCGGATCCTGCTGGCCCGCGGGGCCTTTGTGTCGGGTTCGGACGCCAAGGAGTCGCGCGCGCTGCTGTCGCTGCGGGCCCAGGGCGCCGAGCTGTTCGTCGGCCAGAACGCCTCGAACATCTCGTCGCTGGCCGAGCCGCCGTCCGCGGTGGTCGTCTCGACGGCGATCAAGGAGACCAACCCGGAGCTGGCCGCGGCCCGCGCCGCGGGGATCCCGGTGCTGCACCGCGCCGAGGCGCTGGCCGGGCTGATGGAGGGCCACCGCGTCGCCTGCATCGCGGGCACGCACGGCAAGACGTCGACGACGTCGATGCTCACCGTGGCGCTGCAGCACTGCCGGCTCGACCCGTCGTTCGCCATCGGCGGCGACCTCAACGAGTCCGGCGCCAACGCCCACCACGGCGAGGGCGGCATCTTCGTCGCCGAGGCCGACGAGAGCGACGGCTCGTTCCTGACCTACTCGCCGTCGATCGCGGTCGTCACGAACGTCGAGCCGGACCACCTCGACCACCACGGCACGGCCGAGGCCTACACGAAGGTCTTCTCCGACTTCGTCGACCGGATCGAAGAGAACGGGCTGCTGATCGTCTGCGCCGACGACGAAGGCTCCGACGCGCTGGGCGACGCCGCCGCGAAGCGCGGTGTCCGCGTGCTGCGCTACGGCTACTGGGTCAGCGGGCCCGACGACGCCAAGATCATGTCCTACGAACCGCGTCCCGACGGCGGGGTCGTGCGGATCTCGCTGAAGACCAAGCTGATCGACGTCACGGTCGCGGTGCCGGGCGACCACATGGCGAACAACGCGATCGCGGCCTTGCTGGCCGGGCTCGAGCTCGGGGCGCCGATCGAGGGCATGGTCGAGGGGCTCGCGGCGTTCGGCGGCGTCCGGCGGCGGTTCGAGTTCAAGGGCCGGGCCGCCGACGTCCGCGTCTACGACGACTACGCCCACCACCCGACCGAGGTGTCCGCGCAGCTGCGCGCGGTGCGCACGGCGGCCGGGTCCGGGCGCGTGATCGTGGTGTTCCAGCCGCACCTGTACTCGCGGACCAAGGCGTTCTCGGCGGAGTTCGCCGAGGCGTTGTCGCAGGCCGACGAGGTCGTCGTGCTGGACGTCTACGGGGCGCGTGAGGAACCCGAGCCCGGCGTGACCGGCGCGCTGATCGCGGACGCGGTGACCAAGCCGGTGCACTACGAGCCGGCGTTCGACGTCGCCGCGTCGCTGGTGGCGGGCCTGGCGAAGCCCGGTGACCTCGTGGTCACCATGGGCGCCGGGGACGTGACGCAGCTGGGCCCGGAGATCCTCGTCGAGCTGGACAAGCGCTGAAGCCATGAGTCCGACCAGGGAACGCCGCCGTCCGTCCGAAGAGGACGAACGGGATCGCGCCGCCCTGGCCAGGGAACGCCGGGGGCGGCGCTCCGAAGAGGAGCGTCGCCGCACGCGCGCCGCGCGCCCGAAGCCCACTGGCCGCGCGCGGCCCAACCGGCAGGTGGAGATCCGCCGCCGCTGGGTCGCGCTGCTGACCGTGCTGACCGTCGTCGCGCTGGTCTACCTCCTGTTCTTCAGCTCGATGCTCGGGGCGAAGGACGTCTCGGTCAGCGGCTCGCGCACGGTGACCGCCGACCAGATCCGCGCGGTGGCGGCGGTGCCGGTGGACAAGCCGATGCTGCGGCTGAGCACCGACGAGATCCGCGACCGGGTGGCGGCGATGCCGGGCATCGCGACGGTCGAGGTGTCCCGCTCCTGGCCGAACACGGTCGAGATCACGGTCAGCGAGCGCACGGCGATCGCGTTCTTCGACAGCGGCCCGGGCGGCGACGGCGTCCACCTCGTCGACGGCGGCGGTGTGGTGTTCAAGACGGTGCCCGCCCGCCCGGCCGGCCTGCCGGAGCTCAAGCTGCCGAAGGTCTCGGCGGACGACCCGGTGACCCGAGCGGTGACAGCGGTGCTCGGCGTGATTCCGGAGCAGCTGCTCAAGCAGGTCACGACGGCGACGGCCCGGACGCCGGCGAGTGTCGAGTTCACGCTGTCCAGCGGGAAGATCGTCCGCTGGGGAACGGCGGAGCAGACGGACCGCAAGGCCAAGGTCCTGGCGGCGCTGCTCACCCAGGACGGCAAGGTCTACGACGTCGCCGCGCCTGAGCTGCCGACCATCACCTCCTGAAATTTCCTGTGCGCCTTCCGAGGTTTCCGTATACCGTACGATCTCGTATGGCATACGGGAATGAGGAGGGTGTCATGACGATCCTGGTGACGGGCGCGACCGGCAGCGTGGGACGGCTGGTCATCGACGAGCTGGTCGCGCTGGGCGTGCCGGTGCGGGCGCTGACCGTGGATCCGGAGCGAGCGTCGCTGCCTGCGGAAGCGGAGGTGGTCGTCGGCTCGCTCGCGCGGCCGTCGACCCTGCCGCTGGAGGGTGTCGAAGCCGTGTACCTGGCGCCGATGGCGCGGACGGTCGGGCGGTTCTGCGAGCTGGCGCGGGAAGCGGGGATCAAGCGGGTCGTCGCGCTGTCGGGCAGCAGCGTGGGGGACGACCACGAAGGCTCGAGCGGCAACGAGTACGCCGTGGTCGAGAAAGCCGTTCGGGACACTGGCTTCGCGTGGACCTTCCTGCGGCCCGGCGTCTTCATGAACAACACGCTCGACTGGGCCGGCATGGTGCGCGCGGGTGAGGTCGCCGTGGCCTACGGCGAGGCGACGCAGACGCCGATCGACCTCGGGGACATCGCGGCGGTGGCCGCCCGGGTGCTCACCTCGGAGGGGCACGTCGGCGCCACGTATGTCCTCAGTGGACCGTCGGCGCTCAGCCTGCGTGACCAGGTCGCGACGCTGGGATCGGTGCTGGGCAAGGAGATCCGGTTCCGCGAGCTGACCCGCGCCGAGCAGCGCGCGCAGTGGGTCGGCTACGGCGTCCCGGAGGCGGCCGTCGACTGGCTGCTGGACGGCTTCGAGGAAACCCTGCGGCATCCGCAGGCGCCGACCGGGGTGGTCGAGGAGCTGCTGGGCCGTCCTGGAACGACGTACGCGGAGTGGGCCGCGGCCCGGCGGGAGGTGTTCGCCTAGACCTCGGTGCGGGTCATGCCGGCCAGCCCGAGGAGCGGGAGGACGCCGGCGAAGACGACAACCGCCGTCCAGCCGCCGAGGTGGTAGGCGATCGAGCCCGCCTGGGAGCCGATCGCGCCGCCGATGAAGAACGTGCCCAGGTAGACGCTGTTGACGCGGGCGCGGGCCGACGGGTCGAGCTGGTAGATCACGTGCTGGCCGGTCACCAGCGTCGCCTGCACGGCCATGTCCACCGCGATCGCGGCGATCGCCAGCAGGACGACGTTGTGCGCGCCGAAGCCGGCGAGCGCGAAGGCCGCCGCGCACAGCACGAACGCGCCCGCGGTGAGCCGCCGGCCGTGGCCGTGGTCCGCCCACCGGCCGGCCAGCGGCGCCACCGCGGCGCCGGCCGCGCCCGCGAGCGCGAAGAGGCCGACGCCGAGCTGGGAGTAGTTGAACGGCGGGGCGGTGAGCACGAAGGCGATCGTCGTCCAGAATGCGCTGAAGGCCCCGAACATCGCCGACTGGTACAGCGCGCGGTGGCGCAGCGCGGGGTGCTTCCTGGCCATGGCCAGGGTCGAGCGCAGCAACTGTCCATAGGGGACGTCGGTCTTCGGCGCCCGGCGCGGCAGAATGAACCGCAGCACCACCGCGAGCGCGGCCATCGCGCCCGCCGAGATCAGGAAGACCACGCGCCAGCTGGTCACCTCGGCGAGGAAGCTGGCGACCACGCGCGAGAGCAGGATGCCGAACAGCAGCCCGCTCACCACCCGCCCGACGATCCGCCCGCGGATGGCGTCGGGGGAGAGGTCGGCGGCGAACGGGATGAGGATCTGCACGACGACCGACGTCGCCCCGACGACGAGCGAGGCGATGAGCAGCACGGCGAACCCGGGCGCGACGCCGGTGACGACGAGCCCGGCGCAGGCGACCGCGAGCAGCGTCGCGACCAGGCTGCGGTTTTCGAGCCGGTCGCCGAGCGGGACGAGCAGCAGCATCCCGGCGGCGTACCCGATCTGGGTGGCGGTGACAACACCACCGGCGGCGGCCTCGCCGACCCCGAAGGTCTGCCGCAGTTCGGCGAGCAGCGGTTGCGCGTAGTAGAGGTTGGCGACGGTCAGTCCACAGGAGACGGCCAGCAGCAGCACAAGCCACCCGGGCGGCGCCTGCTGTTTGGTCTCCGTCATCGTGCCCCCGTCGTGGAACCGGTTTGATCGGTTCCACGACGGTACCAGTCAAACCGGTTCCGGCGTACTGTGACCCTTATGACGGAAGGATTCCGCGTCGGCGCGGGCCGTTTGTGCCTCGACTTCATCCGCACGCTGCGCTACCGGGGGACACCGTCGGAGACGGAGGAGCTCCCGGACGCGGCGGCGTGGGGAGCGTGGATCCGGCAGTTCGGCCGGGTTTCGGCTTCACCTGCTTCGCTTGCTTCGGCCCGGGACGCTTGGTCGGTGCGCGAGGCGATCCACGCGCTGCTCACGGGGTCACTGCGCCCGTCCGAGCGGCAGCGGCTGAACCGGTTCGCGGCGTTGCCGGTGCCTGCGCCATCGTTGACGCCGTCGGGCGAGTTGCGTTGGCAGGCAGCGGATCCGGCGTCGGCGATGTTGGCGCTGCTGACTCGTGACGCGCTGGACCTGGTGACGTCCCCGGAGTTCGCGCGGGTCCGCCGGTGCGCGGGCGAGCGGTGCGGGGCGCTGTTCCTGGACACGTCCAGACCGGGGACGCGGCGGTGGTGCTCGATGGGGATCTGCGGGAACCAGGCGAAGAAGTCGACTTATCGAGCCAAGGTGCACTGACGCGGGTTATGCAAACTCGCGACTAGACGTTCGGTAGTCTTGTCTGCACTCTCTGTTATCGCTACCGTCTCGACCATGAAACTCAGGAAAATCGCGGGTGACTGCAAGAGCGACGATTGCCCGGCTGTCCATCTGACCGACCGTGGCTCGCTCTTCATCGTCGGCACTATCGTGAGTGCCGAGGAACGGCCTGTCACCGGGCGTGAGGAGCAGGTTGTCGAGGTATCGGTCGACTTGATCAGGGAGGCGCTGCATGCTCTTGGATCTTGATCGGTGGCGCGAGATCTTCGGTGGCTTCACGAAGACGGCGTTCCGGCTGGAGACGCAACAGGTCTACACGATGCCCGACGAGCGAGCGGATTTCGAGCGGTTCCTCGCGGGCTTGCCTGCCCCACCCGACGACAACCACGACTGGCACGACCGGGTTCGTGGATATGTGGCCGCAGGAAAGCTGATCCAGCGGGCGAAAGTCGTCCGTCTGCCGATGACCGACTATACCCGGTACCTCGTCGCCGAAGGAATTCCGGAAAACGTCAAAGCGGGCGAAGACTACCGAATCATCGAAGTGGGAGACGACGACACCGGGTTGCCTGAGCAGGATTTCTGGATGTTTGACGAACTGATCGTGGTTCATCTGAACTATGAGCCCGACGGTACTCAGCGCAGTCGCGAACTCGTTGAAGAGCCGGATCTGCCGCGGTATCTGCGGTGGCGTGATCTGGCTTGGGAACGGGGGGTCTCGTTCGCAGAGTGGCATGCTGGATCCTGATCGACAGCAGGCGCAACGCGGCTCGCTCGCGAAGGCGCTTCGTGAGCTTCGCAAGGCCGCCGGGCTCTCCGGAGAGAGGCTGGCTGTTCGGTGTGCCATGAGTCAGGCGAAGATCAGCCGGATCGAAACGGGGAGGATCCTACCGTCGGTGGCCGATGTGGAGCGGATCCTCCGGGCGCTCGGGGTCGGGCAAGCCGACGCGGAGCAGTGGTGGCCTTGGCTCGGTTGGCTGCCGTCGGGTACATCTCGCGCCGGACCTCGGCCAGGATCGGGTTCTGGCAGAAGCAGTACGACCTGGGAGCCATGGAGCGCGATTCCTCGGTCATGCGTCACTTCCTCCCCGGGGTTCCGACCGGGCTGTTGCAGACCTCGGACTACGCCCGGGTCGTCCTGTCTCCGACGGTGGCGGGCGAACCCGCCGGTGACATCGAACGAGTCCTTGCCGGGCGGGCGGCTCGTCAACGGTCCGTACTGGACTCGGCCCGGCAGTTCTCCTTCGTGCTGACCGAAAGTGCGGTCAGCTGGCGTGTGGGCGGCGCGTCATTGATGGCTGCGCAAGTGGCTCATCTGGCGGAGATGTCGACCCGGGAGAATATCGAGATAGCTGTCCTGCCCAGGCGGGTAGTGGTGCCAGAGGTGCCTATGAACGTTTTTGTCGTCTACGACGAACGCTTGGTCACCGTGGAGCTGTTTTCGGGAGAGGTCGTCCTTCGCGACCCTCGCGATGTTGCCTACCATCTCGAGCTCTTCGAATTCTTCAGAAGGCAAGCCGTGCGTGGCGATGATGCAACGGAATGCCTTCGGGTGATCGCACGGGAATTCTTGCTGGAACGCGAATAGACCTGGCGTTCGCCGATGAATCGGCGCTAAATTCGAACAATGCAAAACATCACTCGCACCTGTGGCGACTGCAAGGGAAAGGGCTGTGGAAACTGCGGTGGCACCGGCACGATCACCATTGTCGAAGACTGACCCGATGCTGCGGCCCGGCCTCGTCCCCGAAGAGTTCTATTTCGGCGCCCGGGTGCAGATCTTCTACCGTGCGCCTTATCCGACCGAAGGGCCGGTGGAAGCGACCGACGCGTCAGGGTGTCGAGTGTGGATGTACATGTACGCCCATTTTGTCTTCTGCTGGGCCGAAGGCGCGTCACAGGTTCACGTCAGCCACGGAACGCTCGCCGGGGCGAAGATGGCGCTCTGGACCGATGTCGGGATCGCCGGGCGCTGGTCCGGAACCGTCCTGGCGGACTTCGGGCGTGGCTGGGTGGCGAAGCACTTGGCGAAGTTCGCCACGCGAAACGGCCCCCTCGGCCAAAAGGAGGGGGCCGCTCGCACCGGCGTCAGTTGAGCGCCGCGTCCAGCGTGATCGTCGTGCCCGACAGGGCCTTCGACACCGGGCACGTCTTCTCCGCCGTCTCCGCGTACTTCGCGAACTGCTCCGCCGACACGCCGGGCAGGGATGCCCGGAGCGTGATCGCGATGCCGCTGATCTCGAAGCCGCCGCCGGCGGCCGGGCCGAGCGTGACCTCTGCGCTCACGTCGATCGAGTCCGCCGTGAGCTTTTCGGCCTCAAGCACGCCCGACAGGTTCATCGCCAGGCACGACGAGTGGGCCGCCGCGATGAGCTCCTCGGGGCTCGTCTGGCCGTCCGGGTTGCCCGCGCGGGTCGGGAACGAGACGGAGAACGTGCCGGCGTTGGACGAGTCGAGCGTGACTTCGCCCGATCCCTTCTGCAGTCCGCCGGTCCAGTGGGTGGTCGCGTCACGGCTGGGCATCGGAGCCTCCATGGGTGTACGCGGTGGCCGACGCCGTCAGCCGCCGCAGTGTGGTGATCAGTTCCCGCCGCTCGGTGTTGTCGAGGCCCAGTGCGCAGCCGATGGCCGACGGGACGGCGGCGGCGCGCGTGCGCATCGCCGTGCCCTCCTCGGTCAGGCCGACCACCACGGTGCGTTCGTCCGCGGGCAACCTCGCCCGCGTCACCAGCCCGTTCGCCTCGAGTCGTTTGAGCAGCGGGGAAAGCGTGCCGTAGTCCAGGTGCAGCGCCTCGCCGATCTCCTTGACCGGCCGGTCGTCGGACTCCCACAGCACCAGCAGCACCAGGTACTGCGGGTAGGTGAGACCCAGCTCGCCGAGCAGGGGACGGTAGGTGTCCGTCACCGCGCGCGACGCCGCGTAGAGCGCGAAGCAGGCTTGCTCGTCCAAGAGGAACTCATCCGGCACGTCCGCAAACCTAGCCCACGATTACATCGTGCGCAAGGTAATCCGCAAAAACTGTCGGTGCTCCCTGGCAGACTCCGTCCCATGACCCGACCCGAACGCCCGGAAGTGCCGCTCACCGGCGGCGAGCGCGAGATCCTGACCAGCCTGCTCGACTACCACCGCGCCACCGTCGCCTGGAAGAGCCAGGGGCTCACCGAAGAGCAGATCCGCCGCGCCCACCTGCCCAGTGAGCTGACGACCGTCGCCGGTCTGCTCGCGCACCTCACGCTCAACGAGTGGTTCTGGTTCGCCGTGGTCGTCGACGGCGAGGAGGACACCTGGGCGGCGAAGCTCGAGCAGGACCCGGACGCCGAGTTCCGGGTCCCGCCCGAGACGACGCTCGAAACGCTGCTCGCCGACTACGAAAAGCAGTCCGCGCGCAGCCGCGAGATCGTCGATAACCACGGCTTGGACGACGAAGTGACGCACAAGGACGAAACCTTCAACGTCCGCTGGGTCCTCACGCACATGATCGAGGAGACCGCCCGGCACGTCGGCCACCTCGACGTCCTGCGCGAGCTGACCGACGGCCTCACCGGGGAGTGACCTTCTTGGGCGGCAACGGGAAGAAGCCGCTGGTCCGCTCGACGTAGTGCGCGTACGCCGGGCGCGTCCGGGCCATTCCCTTCTCCAGCATGGGCTTCCCGGTGCCGCGGGCCAGGGTGAACGTCATCGCGATCGGCGAGAGGATCGTCGCCGCGCCCGGCCACGTCGAGCACGCCAGCAGGTAGAGGCCCCACCACACGCACGCGTCGCCGAAGTAGTTCGGGTGGCGGGTGAAGCGCCAGAGCCCGGTGTCCAGGACCTTCCCGCGGTTCGCCGGGTCGGCCTTGAACCGCCGTAGCTGCTCGTCGCCGACCGTTTCGAACCCGAACCCGACCAGCCACACGGCGACGCCGAGCCAGCCCAGGACGCCGAACCCGGTGCCGTACATGGCGAACTGCACCGGCAGCGAGACGAAGTACAGCACCACGCCCTGGAACACGTACACGCGGACGAACATCCGCAGCGGCGCCTGGCCCATCCGCGCGTACCGCGGGTCCTCGGGCAGCTTGTGGTTGCGCAGGTGCAGGTGCAGCGAAAGGCGCCCGCCCCAGACGACCGTCAGGACCAGCACCACCAGCCGCAGCGTCAGCGGCCCGTCGCCGAAGGGGAACGCGGCGAGCGCGACGATCGCGAAGCCGAGCCCCCAGAACGTGTCGACCGTGTCGTAGCGCTTGCGCGCCCGCGCGATCGCGAAGGTCGCCAGCACCGCCACGAGCGTGACGCCGCCGGTGACCAGCAACGTGCTCCCGAGGGGCATCAGTTCCACTCCCGCGTCGCCGGCATCCCGCTCGTGCCGTCGGCGTGCGGCCGCACGGTCAGGATCTGGTCCACACCCATCCGGTTCTCCTCGAACGCCAGCGCCCCGCCCACCAGGTAGAGCCGCCAGACGCGCGCGCCGGTCTCCCCGATGAGCGCGACGACGTCGGCCCAGTTCTCCTCCAGGGTGTCGGCCCAGGCGCGCACCGTCCAGACGTAGTGCTCGCGCATCGCGTGCACGTCGCGGAGCTCGAGCCCGGCGTTCTCCAGGTGCTCGACGGTCCGGCCGACCGGGCGCATAGTCATGTCGGGGGCGATGTAGCGCTCGATGAACGCACCGCCGCCGGGGGCGACGTTCCCGCGCGACATCTGCTGGATCAGCACCCGCCCACCCGGCTTGACCATCTTGTGCAGCGTCGCGGTGTACGTCGGGTAGTTGACCTCGCCGACGTGCTCGCCCATCTCGATCGACGCGACCGCGTCGAACGGCGCGTCCGGCAGCTCGCGGTAGTCCTGGCGGCGCACTTCGACGCGGTCTTCGAGGTCGTGCTGGGCGAGCCGGCCGCGGATGTGCTGCAGCTGCTCGGCCGAGAGCGTGATGCCGACAGCGTGCACGCCGTGGTGCTTGGCCGCGTGGACCAGCAGCGAGCCCCAGCCGCAGCCGATGTCGAGCAGCCGCATGCCCGGCCGCAGCCCCAGCTTGCGGCAGATCATCTCCAGCTTGTCGTGCTGCGCCTCCTCGAGGCTTCGCGACTCGGAGGTGAAGTACGCGCTGGAGTACGCCATCGACTCGTCCATCAGCAGCTGGTAGAAGGCGTTGCTGAGGTCGTAGTGGTGGGCGATCGCGGACTTGTCACGCAGCAGGCTGTGCAGCTTGCCGGTCAGCCGGGCCTCCTCGGCGGGCGGCTTCGGCGGGAGGCCGACGACCCCGAGCTTCGCCGCGAGCCGGACCGCCTCGGCCCAGTCGCGCGGGCCGAGCTTCACCCGGTTGAGCTCACCCGCGCGGGTGAGGGCCCAGATCCGGCGGAAGCCGTCGGCGAGATCACCCTCGACGTCCAGGTCACCCGTGACGTAGGCGCGGGCGAGACCGAGCTCACCCGGCGCGTAGAGGAGGCGGCGCAGGGCGCGCCGGTTGCGCAGGACCACGGTGGGCGCGTCCACTGGGCCCACGCGGGTTCCGTCCCAGGTCCGGAGGCCGACGGGGAGCTGCCCGCCGAGGAGCTTTTCGGCGAACGAGGCGAGGCGGTGCGCGGTGCTGTTCGGCATGTCCGGGATTCGCTCCGCTCTGCGACGTGGATTGGTCTCCGTGACAGCCAATCCAAGCGTGGCCCGGCGGCGAAGTACCGGTGTGGAGATCACGGGAGAACGCATCGCCGTCATCGGCAGCGGGGTGGCCGGGCTGACGGCGGCATACCTGCTGCAACGCAAGCACGAGGTCCTGCTCTTCGAGTCCGACGATCGGCTCGGCGGGCACGCGCACACCCACGACGTCCCCAGCGCCCACGGCGGCACCATCGGCGTGGACTCCGGCTTCATCGTCCACAACGAGCGCACCTACCCGACGCTGCTGAAGCTGTTCGCCGAGCTCGGGGTGCGCACCCGCGACACCGAGATGTCGATGAGCATCCGCTGCGACGGCTGCGGCCTGCAGTACGCCGGCGCGAAGGGGCTGCCCGGGCTGTTCGCCCAGCGCGGCAACCTCGTCCGCCCGCGCTACGTGCGCATGCTCGCCGAGGTGAAGCGGTTCCACCGGCACGCGAAGCGGTTGCTGGAGGCGAAGGACGCGGGAGACGTCACCCTCGGCGCGTTCCTCGCCATCGGCGGCTACACCCGCTACTTCACCGACCACTTCATGCTGCCGCTGGTCTCGACGGTCTGGTCGGCCGACCGCAGCGACACGTTGCGCTACCCGGCGCGCTACCTGTTCGAGTTCCTCCGCAACCACGGCATGCTGAGCGTCAAGAACTCGCCGGCCTGGCGGACCGTCGTCGGCGGGTCCCGCGAATACGTCGAACGCGCTGCGAAGCAGCTCACCGCCGTGCACTTGTCGACGCCGGTGCGGTCGGTGCTGCGGACCGCCCGCGGCGTCGAAATCCGTGACGACGCCGACACCCCGCACCGCGTCGACCGCGTCGTCATCGCCACGCACGCCGACCAGGCGCTGTCCCTGCTGGCCAACCCGACCGAGGCCGAACGCGACGTGCTCGGCGCGTTCCGCTACTCCGAGAACGAAGCCTGGCTGCACACCGACACCAGCGTGCTGCCGTCGCTGGCCGACGCCCGCGCGGGCTGGAACTACCGGGCCCCCGAGTGCGGCGCCCCGACCGGCGCGGTCCAGGTCAGCTACGACATGAACCGCCTGATGCGGCTGGACGAGCCGACCGGCTACGTCGTCACGCTCAACCCCGGGGACGGCCCCAGCAAGGCCGCCCTGGTCGCGAAGATGCACTACGAGCACCCGGTCTACACGCCGGAAGCCGTTGCGGCGCAACGGCGGCTGGCCGAGCTCAACGACGGTGTGGTCGCCTACGCGGGCGCCTACCACGGCTGGGGCTTCCACGAAGACGGCTGCTCTTCGGGGGCCCGCGCCGCCGAAAGCCTGGGAGTCACTTGGTGACGAACGCGCTCTACGACGCCACGGTCGCGCACGTGCGGCGGATCGACCCGCCGCACTCCTTCGCGCACCGCGTGTACCTGTGGCTCGTCGACCTGGACGCGCCGCCGCGGCTGCCGTGGTGGGCGCGTCCGTTCGCGCGCTTCGACCCGCGGGACCACTTCAAGGCGAGTGACCCGCGGGGCGTCCGGGAGAAGCTGGACGCGTGGCTGGCCGAACGCGACGTCGACCTGCGCGGCGGCAAGGTCGTCATGCTGGCCGCCGCGCGGGTGCTCGGGTACGTGTTCAACCCGATCAGCGTCTACTGGTGCCACGACCCGGACGGGCGGCTCGTGTGCGTCGTCGCCGAGGTGCACAACACCTACGGTGGCCGGCACGCCTACCTGCTGAACCCCGACGAGGCCGGCCGCGCCCGCGCGGCGAAGGAGTTCTACGTCTCGCCGTTCCAGGAGATGGACGGCGAGTACCGGATGCGCCTGCCGCACCCGGAAGCGCTGCTCGACCTCACCGTGGCGTTGCGCCGTGGGGAGACCGTGCCGCTGGTCGCTACGCTACGGGGAGTTCGCCGCCCGGTGAACCCGCGGTGGCTGGCCCGGCTGGTGCTGGCCCGGCCGCTGCTCCCGCAGCGGGTGTCCGCGCTGATCCGCCGCCACGGCGTCGCCTTGTGGCTGCGGAAGGCGCCGGTCATCGCGCGCACCCCGCAGAACGCCGGAGGACAGCTGCATGGATGAGGCGGCCCGCGCACGCCACATGGCTCCGGTTCCGGCCGAGGCCCCCGCCGGCCCGACGGCCGAAGAGCTGATGGTCCGCGTCGCCAAGGGTGACGAGCGGGCCTTCGAACTGCTCTACGACCAGTTCGCCGGACCGATCCTCGGGCTGGTGCGGCGGATCCTGCGCGACGCCGCGCAGTCCGAAGAGGTCGCCCAAGAGGTGCTGGTCGAGCTCTGGCGCACCGCGACGCGGTACGAGCCGGACAAGGGCTCCGCGCTGAACTGGGCGATGACGCTGGCGCACCGCCGGGCCGTCGACCGGGTCCGCTCGGCGCGCGCCAGCACCGAGCGGGAGCAGAAGGCGACCTTCGAAGCCGCTCGCGGCCGGCCGTTCGACGAGGTTTCCGAGTCCGTCACCGCGCGGCTCGAACGCTCCCAGGTGCGCAAGTGCCTGTCCTTCCTGACCGATCTGCAGCGCGAGTCCGTGCTGCTCGCCTACTACCAGGGCTATACGTATCGCGAGGTGGCCGAAGTGCTGTCGACGCCGCAAGGAACCATCAAGACGCGGCTGCGCGACGGGCTGATCCGCCTCAGAGACTGTTTGGGGGTGACCGCGTGAGCACACCGGAGATGCACACGCTGGCGGGCGCGTTCGCGCTGGACGCGGTGTCGGACATCGAGCGGGCGGAGTTCGCCCGCCACCTCGAGCGGTGCGAGTCGTGCGCGCAGGAGGTCGCCGAGCTGCGCGCGACCGCGGCGCGGCTGGGCGCGGCGATGGCCGAGGAGCCGCCGCCGGAGTTCAAGGACCGCGTCCTGGCGGCCATGCACGCCACCCGCCAGCTGCCACCGCGGACGCGCCCGGGCGCGCACGAGCGGCGCCGCCGGTCGGCGCGGGCCCCGCGCTGGGCGGTTTTCGTGGCGGCCGCGGCCGCCGTCGTCGGGCTCGCCGCGGGCGGAGTGTTCGGCGGGATCGCGCTGACCCAGCGGGAGCAGCTCACCACCGCGCAGACCCGGCTCGACCAGGCGCAGCAGCGGTACGAGCCGGTGGCGGCGCTGCTCGCCGCGCCGGACGCGAAGACCGCGCACGGCGAGGCGCCCACCGGCGGCGGGGTCACGGTCATCGCGTCGAAGTCGCTGAACCGCGTCATGGTGATGGACGCCGGCCTGCCGGCCCAGCCGGGCGGGAAGGTCTACGAGGCCTGGCTGATCACCGGCACGGCCGCGCCGCGCTCGGCCGGGGTGCTCGCCGCCGACGGCGGTGGCCTGGTCGTGGCCGAGGGCGCCGGGGCGGTGGACCACCTCGCGGTGAGCGTCGAGCAGGCGGGCGGATCGCCCAGCGGGGCGCCGACGGACGTGCTCATGAGCATGCCCGCGCCGGCCTGATCCGGAGCCATAGCAGACCGGGCCGGGGCGGTGCTCGCGGCTCCCCGCTCTTGCGCGCTCGAACGTGTTGTGGCAAAACACCTTTGCGACACACGGCGTGCCTACTGGATTAGAGCCTGCCTGGTGCCTACCGTCCTGCCTAACGTCGGCGGTTGACATAACTCTCAATCTGGGGTTTAGGTTGAGAGTTGATCATCCGCAGGCGGGCTGTACGGGCACAACGATCAGGAAGGCGGACTTCGATGACGCCCCCGCACAACTACCTTGCGGTGATCAAGGTGGTCGGCATCGGCGGTGGCGGCGTGAACGCCGTGAACCGCATGATCGAGGTCGGCCTCAAGGGTGTCGAGTTCATCGCGGTGAACACCGACGCGCAAGCACTGCTCATGTCCGACGCCGATGTCAAGCTGGACATCGGCCGCGAGCTGACCCGTGGCCTCGGCGCGGGCGCCGCCCCCGAGGTCGGCCAGAAGGCCGCCGAGGACCACCGGGAAGAGATCGAAGAGGTCATCAAGGGCGCCGACATGGTGTTCGTGACGGCCGGTGAAGGCGGCGGCACGGGCACCGGCGGCGCGCCGGTCGTGGCGCAGATCGCCCGCAAGCTGGGCGCGCTGACCATCGGCGTGGTGACCCGCCCGTTCACCTTCGAGGGCAAGCGCCGCGGCAAGCAGGCCGAGGACGGCATCCAGTCGCTGCGCAACGAGTGCGACACGCTGATCGTGATCCCGAACGACCGCCTGCTGCAGCTCGGCGACATCGGCGTCTCGCTGATGGACGCGTTCCGCTCCGCGGACGAGGTGCTGCTGTCCGGTGTCCAGGGCATCACCGACCTGATCACCACCCCGGGCCTGATCAACCTCGACTTCGCCGACGTCAAGAGCGTCATGTCCGGCGCGGGCTCCGCGCTGATGGGCATCGGCTCGGCGCGCGGGGAGGGCCGGGCCATCCAGGCGGCGGAGAAGGCGATCAACTCGCCGCTGCTGGAGGCGTCGATGGACGGGGCGCACGGCGCGCTGCTGTCCATCGCGGGCGGGTCGGACCTGGGCCTGTTCGAGATCAACGAGGCCGCGTCGCTGGTGCAGGAGTCCGCGCACCCGGACGCCAACATCATCTTCGGCACGATCATCGACGACTCGCTCGGCGACGAGGTCCGCGTCACGGTGATCGCGGCCGGCTTCGACGCCGGCGCGCCGACGCACAAGAAGCTCGACCCGTCGACGTTCGGCTCGGGCTCGCGCTCGACCACCGCGTCGGCTTCGGCCGGCCAGGTCTCGAACCCGCCGACCCCGCCGTCGGGGGCCACCCCGGTGCCGTCGGCGTCGGGTTCGGGCTACCCGGTCGCGCCGCCGCGCTCGCACACGCCGCTGCCGTCGGCGGGCGGCCAGAACACCGGCGGGCTCCCGCAGCCCGGCGGTGGCTCGCGCGGCTACTCGCCGATGGGGTCCAACGCGACCCAGGGCAGCCTGCCCGGGCGCGCGATGCCGGTGCACGACGACCCGTCGGACGACGAAGTCGACGTGCCGCCGTTCATGCGTCGCTAGGTCGACTGCTGTTCGTGAAGGCCACCTCGAGGACCTCGGGGTGGCCTTCACCGCGTTTGGGAGGATGAAGGCATGCGAGTGCGGCGAGTGGTCACGACCAGGGCGGGCGGTGCGTCGCGGCCGCCGTACGACACCTTCAACCTGGGGGACCACGTCGGCGACGACGAGGGCAACGTGTTCGCCAACCGCAAGCGCCTGGCGAGCGAGCTGGGCCTGGCCGAGGACAAGCTGGCCTGGATGGAACAGGTCCACGGCCGTACGGCGACCACTGTGGACGGCTCCGAGACGAAGGCCGCCGAGGCGACCGACGCGCTGGTGACCGCGACGCCCGGCGTCGCGCTCGTGGTGCTCGTCGCCGACTGCGTCCCCATCCTGCTGGCCGACGCCGAGGCCGGCGTCGTCTCGGCCGTGCACGCCGGGCGGGTCGGGACGCGGGTCGGCGTCGTCCCGGCCGCGGTCGCCGCCATGCGGGAAGCGGGCGCCGAGCCGCAGCGGATCGAAGCCCTGCTGGGCCCGGCCATCTGCGGCGACTGTTACGAGGTGCCGGCCGAAATGGCCGCCGACGTCGAGAAGCACGTTCCCGGCAGCGCCTGCAAGACCCGCAAGGGAACTCCGGGCCTCGACCTGCGCGCCGGACTCTGGCGGCAGCTCGCCGACCTCGGCGTCGGCAAGATCGGCGTCGACCCGCGGTGCACGAACGAGGACAAGACGCTCTTCAGCTACCGCCGCGACGGCACGACCGGCCGGATCGCCGGGATCACCTGGATCGAGGCATGACCGACCGGAAGGCCGAGCTGGCCGCGAACCTGGCCGAGGTCGAGGCGCGGATCACCGCCGCGTGCCGCGCCGCCGGCCGGGCCCGCGACGAGGTCAGGCTCGTCGCGATCACCAAGACGTTCCCCGCCGCCGACGCCGCGCTGCTCGCCGACCTCGGCGTGACCGACGTCGGCGAGAACCGCGACCAGGAAGCCGGCCCGAAGGCGGCCGAAGTCGCCGAGCTGCGCCCCGGCGCGAACCTGCGCTGGCACATGGTCGGGCGGCTGCAGCGGAACAAGGCGCGGTCCGTGGTCGAGTGGGCGCGGGAGGTGCAGTCGCTGGATTCGGCGCGGCTCGCCGACGCGCTCGCGAAGGCGGTGCGTGCGGCCCGGGACGCCCAGATACGTGACGAACCCCTCGACGTGCTGATCCAGGCGAGCCTCGACGACGACCCGGAGCGCGGCGGCTGCCCGCTCGACGAGCTCGGCGCGCTGGCCGAGCGTGTCACTCACACGGGTGAACTGCGGCTTCGTGGCCTGATGGCCGTCGCGCCGCTCGGCGCGGATCCGGCGGCGGCCTTCGACCGGCTCGCCCGGGCGGGGGAGGCCCTCCGCAAAGATCACCCGAATGCCGCAGAAGTCTCCGCCGGGATGAGCCATGATCTCGAGCAGGCGATCACGCACGGCTCCACGTGTGTGCGTGTCGGAACCGCGTTGCTCGGTGGACGCGGTTTAGCCTCGCCGTAGGGAGCCCGCGCGGTCGTCACGTTTAGTGGTCGGCGGCACGGGGCACAGACGGCGTGAGAAACCGTTTCGTGCGGGAGCGGCTAGGGCTAGGGAGAGGCATGAGCGCGCTGCAGAAGCTGAAGGCCTACTTCGGGATGGTGCCCGCGGACGACGACGGCTACGACGTCGAGGACGACTACCGGCGCGGCTACGACGACGACTACGACTCCTACGAGGAGCCGGCCCCGCGTCCGTCGCGCTCACGGTACCGCGACGTCGACGACACGTACGACGAGCCCGTCAGCCGCAGCCGTTCACGCTCCGTGGTCGGGTCCGAGCCCGCCGTCCACGGCGCGCTCGCGGTCGACCGGCAGCCGGAGCCGGTGGCGCGCCTGCGCCCGGTCACCGAGCCGGCCCGGCCGCCGATGCGCGACCCGCTCAGCCGGATCACCACGCTGCACCCGACCAGCTACGTGGAGGCACGGGCGATCGGCGAGCACTACCGCGAAGGCATCCCGGTGATCATCAACCTCACCGAGATGGAGAACGCCGACGCCAAGCGGCTCGTCGACTTCGCCGCCGGGCTGGCGTTCGCGCTGCGCGGGTCGATGGACAAGGTCACCAACAAGGTGTTCCTTCTCTCACCGCCCGATGTGGACGTCACGGCGGAAGACCGCCGACGGATTGCCGAGGGCGGATTATTCTTGCGGGGCTGAAGTCGCGCGGACCGCTGAGCGCAAGCAGACGTGATTTTGTCGACCCGATGCCGCGTCGACCCCCTCAACTGCGTCTTCTCCGGAGGCGCCCGGTTAGAGTAGGTACGTGGAAGCTGTGTGGCTGGTCGTCTGGTACGTGCTGTTCGCCTTCTGGCTGCTGCTGACGGCGCGGATCGTGATCGAACTCGTCCGGACTTTTGCGCGTGAGTGGCATCCGGCCGGAGGGGTTGCGGTGACGCTCGAGACCATCTACACAGTGACGGACCCGCCGGTTCGCCTGTTCAGGCGAATCATTCCGATGGTTCGGATCGGCGGCGTGGGACTGGACTTGTCGATTATGGTTCTGCTGCTGGTTGTGTTCTTCGCGATGCAGCTGGCGACTCCAAGTTGATCGGGGAAGAACTTGGATGGACCTGCAGGCCATGGAGTGCGTGAGGTGATCTGATGTCGTTGACCCCCGCTGACGTGCACAACGTCGCGTTCAGCAAGCCGCCCATCGGCAAGAGGGGCTACAACGAGGACGAGGTGGACGCGTTCCTCGACCTGGTGGAGACCGAGCTGGCCCGCTTGATCGAGGACAACAACGAGCTGCGCCAGCAGATGGAGCAGCTCGACGCCGAGCTCGAGTCGACTCGTGGCGAGCTCGACAGTGCCAAGTCCGCGCCCCCGATGCGCGAAGAGCCGTCCCGGCGCCTCGCGCCGGTGCCGCCGCCGCAGTCCGCCATGGAGCAGACCCAGGCGCACTCGATGGTCGGCGACAGCACGGAGCCGAACGTGCAGGCGGCCAAGGTCCTCGGGCTCGCCCAGGAGATGGCCGACCGGCTGACCGCCGAGGCGAAGACCGAGTCCGACGGGATGCTGGCCGAGGCCCGCACCAAGTCCGAGCAGCTGCTCTCGGACGCCCGGGCGAAGTCCGACTCGATGGTCAACGAGGCCCGGACCCGCGTCGACACGATGCTGAACGACGCGCGGACCCGGGCGGAGACCTTGGAGCGCCAGGCGCGCGACAAGGCGACCACGCTGGAGCGCGAGTCCCAGCGCAAGTACACCGAGACGATGAACAGCCTCAACGCCGAGAAGGGCGGGCTGGGCAAGAAGATCGAAGAGCTGCGCACCATCGAGCGGGAGTACCGCACGAGGCTGCGCGGGTTCCTCGAGTCCCAGCTGCGCGAGCTCGACGACCGCGGCTCCGCGGCCCCGGCGTCAGCGTCCTCGAACTCCGGCCAGTCGTCCGGTTCGTCCGGCGGCGGCCAGGGTTACTCGTTCGGCCCGCGGGCCGAAGCGGGCTGATTTTCCCCCGGGCCCACCCCGCCGGCACGCGCCGGCGGGGTGAGCCACGGTTCGAAGTCGATCCGGCACCGCACGTGGGCGGGTCAGCCGACGATCTTGGCGCGTTCGTGCTGTAATTCAGCGTGCTTTACATCGTGCTGGTCCTGGTACTGGCGGCTCTGGGGTTGCTCGTCACCGCGCTCATCACCGCTTCTTCGCTGTGGGCGTGGGTTTCGATCGGCCTGTCGGTGCTGGCCGGGCTGATCCTGGTCGCCGACTGGCTCCGGCGTCGCCGCCGGTCCGCGGCGCCGGCGGCCGAACCGGCCGAATCCGTCGAGCCCGAGCCTGATCCCGAGACGGCGCCCGCCGCCGAACCGGAGAAGGCGCCCGAGGCGGAGCAGACCGTCCTCATCCCGACAGCCGGTGAGCTGGGCGATCCGGCCGACACCCCCGAAGCCGACGTCGCGGCGGAACCCGCCGCGCCGGAGAAGGCCGACAACGGCGACCCCGGCGAGGAAGAGACTTCCGCGGCGGACATCGCGGTGCTGGCCGATCTCGAGGACGAAGTCGTGGTCGTCGACGAGCACCCGCGGTACCACCTGACCACGTGCGTCTGGCTCGGCAGTCGTGAACGCATCCCGATCGGCGTCGGCGAAGCCCGTCAGCTCGGCTTCACGCCCTGTGACCGCTGCAGCCCGGACTCGACGCTCGTCGCCGCGCACCGCTAGGCGACGTCCGCCACCCCGAGCCGGGTCCGCAGCTCCCGCGCGCCTTCCGGTGTCAGCCGCAGGGCCCGGTGCGCCTGACCGCGTCGCCGCGCCCAGCGCGCCCGCCAGGTGGTGGCGCTGCTCGCTCCAGTCCAAGCAGAACTTCAGCAGCGGACGGCGGCTGGCCGCCGCCGCGGCGGGATTTACGCCGAGCGAGCCGAACACCTCGGTCGCCCGCGGACCCAGTGTGTACGGGTGTTCGCGCAGGGGAGCCGAAATCCGGTCACCCGGCCGCGGTCGCGGTCGGCCACGGCCACCGCCGAATGGCTTTCGTAGCAATCGTTACGTATCGCTCGAGGGTCGGCCTGCTTTTGACCCGATTGGTCACGTCCCGCCGCCCGCAGTTTGGCCAGGTGCGCGCTGACGCCCTGGGCGGAGAGCCGGGCCTCGGCGGCCAGCACGGACGCCGCCGGCGCGCGGCCGTCCCCGAGCGCGAGCAGCACGCGGACCCGCGCCGGGTCGGCGAACAACACGGTCTTTCGGGGGCTCCGGGTGGCGGAGCCCCCGGCCCGGGGCGAAGCCCCGGCTGTCACAGCGGCGGTGCGGGCGATGTCGGCGTCGCCTTCCATGTCCCCAGGATGCCCCGGCACACTTCCCCCGCGACGGAAGTGTCCTGGCGGTCCGCTGGGGACATGCTCCTGTTCACCCTGTGCGCCGGCATGTTCCTGGTGCAGCTGGACGTCAACGTCGCCCTGCCCGCCATCGGCGCCGGCTTCGCGCTGTTCGGCGCCGCGTCGGCCGCGTGCAGGCTGGCCGGCGACGTGCCGTGGCTCGTCGCCGCCCGCGCCGGGCAAGGCCTCGGTGCGGCGCTGCTGCTGCCCGGCACCCTGGCCGTGCTCACCCACGCCTACCCGGGGCACGCCGAGCGCGCGCGGGCCCTCGGGATCTGGGCCGGGGTGTCGGCGCTGGCGCCGGCGGTGGGCCTGGTGCTCGGCGGCGCGCTCGCCGCCGCGCTCGCGCTCGCCGCCGCGCTCGCGCTCGGCGCCGGGGTTTACGCGGTCATCGGCGGAAGCGTGGCGGCCGCGGTGGTGGCGGTCGTCGCCGTGGCGGCGTTCCTGGTCGTCGAACGCCGCTCGGCGGACCCCGATGCTGCCGCTCGACATCGCCCGGCGGACGGCGGGCGCGAACTTCGTCGGCATCGGCACGATCCTCGTGCTTACGCTGTATCTGCAAGGCGTGCGGCACGCCTCGCCGCTGACCGCGGGCCTCGAGGTGGTGCCGCTCTCGGTGCTCGCGCCGGTGGCGGGCCGGCTGACCGGCCGCTTCAGGCCGCGGCCGGTCATGGTCACCGGGCTGGCGCTGGGGGCGCTCGGGATGCTGAACCTGGTGCTGCTGAAGGAAAACAGCGGCTACCCTGCCCTGCTGCCGACGTTGCTCGGGCTCGGCGCGGGGATGGGCCTGCTCACGACGGCCGTGGTGACGGCCGCGGTCGCCGGCATCCCGCCGGAGCGGGCGGGCGTCGCGGGCGGGATCACCAACACCGCCCGCCAGGCCGGCGGCGCGCTCGGGGTGGCGGGTTCGCCGGCGGCCTCCACGTGGCGGGCCTGATCTCGGCGACGTTGTGGCCGGCGGTGATCGGCGTGACGCCGGCCTGGGTACGAGCCCTCGTGACAACCCGGTTGCGCGCGCCGGTTAACCTGGTGTCAGCAAGGCGTCGATCCGGCCATCACCGGGGAGCCTCCGGAAGAACCGAGCGTCACGCTCTCAGTAGAACCGGACGGGTGCGGCCCGTGACAGCCGTCAACGAAGCGGCCTGCGCGAGCAGGCAAGCGGGGTGGTACCGCGGTGCGCCGCCAGGCGTTTCGTCCCCGTGTGGGTGACCGGGAGCCGGTCGTCCGTACGAGAGCGACGAACCGAGGAGCACCCGGATGTACCCCCAGGCCAAGCTCGACGACAGCGCGGGCGTGCCGTCGCAGCCGTCCTTCCCCGAGCTGGAGAAGCAGGTCCTCGCCTACTGGGAGACGGACCGGACGTTCCAGGCGAGCATCGACGCGCGTCCCGCCGGCGAGAACGGCGAGAACGAGTACGTCTTCTACGACGGCCCGCCGTTCGCCAACGGCCTGCCGCACTACGGCCACCTGCTCACCGGGTACGTCAAGGACCTGGTGCCGCGCTACCAGACGATGAAGGGCCGCAAGGTCGAGCGCCGCTTCGGCTGGGACACCCACGGCCTGCCCGCCGAGCTCGAGGCGATGCGGCAGCTCGGCATCACCGAGACGTCCGAGATCGAAGAGATGGGCATCGCGAAGTTCAACGAGGCTTCGCGCGAGTCCGTGCTGCGCTACACCGACGAGTGGCGTGAGTACGTCACCCGCCAGGCGCGCTGGGTCGACTTCGACAACGACTACAAGACGCTCGACGTCACCTACATGGAGTCGGTGCTGTGGGCGTTCAAACGCCTGTGGGACAAGGGACTCGTGTACGAGGGTTACCGCGTCCTGCCGTACTGCTGGCGCGACGCGACGCCGCTGTCCAACCACGAGCTGGGCATGGACGCCGACGTCTACCGCAACCGGCAGGACCCGGCCGTCACGGTCGGGTTCCGCTTGCAGGGCAACAACAACGACCTCGACGGCACCTACCTGCTGATCTGGACGACGACCCCGTGGACGCTGCCGTCGAACCTCGCCACCGCCGTGCACCCCGAGGTGCAGTACGTCGTGGTGGAGCACGACGGCAAGCGGTTCCTGCTCGCCGAAGCGCGCGTCGCCGCGTACGCGCGTGAACTCGGCGAAGAGCCGACAGTCGTCGCGCACTACACCGGCGCGCAGCTGCTCGGGAACCGTTACGCCCCACCGTTCCCGTACTTCACCGGCACCGAGAACGCGCACCGCGTGCTGGCGGCCGACTACGTCACCACCGAAGACGGCACCGGCGTCGTGCACATCGCGCCCGCCTACGGTGAAGAGGACAAGGTCGTCACCGACGCCGCCGGGATCGTCCCGGTCACGCCGGTCGACGCGCACGGCAAGTTCGACGCGACCGTGCCCGACTACGAGGGCCAGCAGGTCTTCGACGCCAACCCGAACATCGTCCGCGACCTCAAGAACGGCACGGGTTCGGCCGGGCAGCAGGGGTCCGTGCTGCTGCGGCACGAGACCTACGACCACTCCTACCCGCACTGCTGGCGCTGCCGGAACCCGCTGATCTACCGCGCGGTGTCGTCGTGGTTCGTCGCGGTGACGCAGTTCAAGGACCGGATGGTCGAGCTGAACCAGCAGATCACCTGGTACCCGGAGAACGTCAAGGACGGCCAGTTCGGCAAATGGCTGGAGAACGCGCGCGACTGGTCGGTCTCGCGCAACCGCTATTGGGGCACGCCGATCCCGGTGTGGCAGTCCGACGACCCGGAGCACCCGCGCACCGACGTCTACGGCTCGCTCGACGAGCTGGAAGCCGACTTCGGCGTCCGGCTGGACAACCTGCACCGGCCCTACATCGACGAGCTGACCCGGCCGAACCCGGACGACCCCACCGGGAAGTCGACCATGCGCCGCGTCCCGGACGTCCTCGACGTCTGGTTCGACTCGGGCTCGATGCCCTACGCCCAGGTGCACTACCCGTTCGAGAACGCGGACTGGTTCGAGCACCACTACCCGAGCGACTTCATCGTCGAGTACATCGGGCAGACCCGCGGCTGGTTCTACCTGCTGCACGTGCTCGCGACGGCGCTGTTCGACCGGCCCGCGTTCCGCACCTGCGTCTCGCACGGCATCGTGCTGGGCTCGGACGGGCAGAAGATGTCCAAGTCGCTGCGCAACTACCCGGACGTCAACGAGGTCTTCGAGCGCGACGGCTCCGACGCCATGCGCTGGTACCTGATGGCGAGCCCGATCCTGCGCGGCGGCAACCTGGTCGTCACCGACAAGGGCATCCGCGACGCCGTCCGCCAGGCCGTGCTGCCGCTGTGGAACTCGTACTACTTCCTCGCGCTGTACGCGAACGCCGAAGGCGTGGAAGGCAAGTGGCGCACGGATTCGGCGAACGTGCTCGACCGGTACGTGCTCGCGAAGACGCACGAACTGGTCACCGACGTCGAGTACGCGATGGACCACTACGACGTCGCGGGCGCGTGCCAGACCGTCCGGGACTTCCTGGAGACGCTGACGAACTGGTACGTGCGGCGCTCGCGGGACCGCTTCTGGGCGGGTGACCAGGACGCGATCGACACGCTCCACACGGTCCTCGAGGTGACGTCGCGGGTCACGGCGCCGCTGCTGCCGCTGACCACCGAGGTCGTCTGGCGCGGCCTCACCGGCGGCCGCTCGGTGCACCTGGCCGACTGGCCGAACGCGCTCGACCTGCCCGCCGACGCGGCGCTGGTGACGGCGATGGACCGGGTGCGGCAGGTGGCGTCCTCGGCGCTGTCGCTGCGGAAGGCGAACAAGCTGCGCGTGCGGCTCCCGCTGTCTTCGCTGGTCGTGGCGGCCGAGGACGCCGAGACGCTCGGCGCCTTCGCCGACATCCTGCGCGACGAGGTGAACGTCAAGGCGGTCGAGCTGACCACCGACGTCGCCGCGCACGGCGGGTTCGAGGTCGCGGTGAACGCGCGTGCCGCCGGGCCGCGGCTCGGCAAGGACGTCCAGACCGTGATCAAGGCCGTCAAGGCGGGCGACTGGACGTTCGTCGGCGGCAAGGTCGTCGCGGCCGGGATCGAGCTGCTCGACAGCGAGTACGAGCGCCGGCTGGTCGCCAAGGGCGGCGGCGCGGCGGCCGAGCTGCCCGGCGGGTCCGGGCTGGTCCTGGTCGACACCGAGGTCACGCCGGAGCTGGCGGCCGAAGGCCTGGTCCGCGACCTGGTCCGGGTCGTGCAGCAGGCGCGTCGCGACGCCGGTCTCGACGTCGCCGACCGGATCGCGTTGACGGTCGACGCGCCCGCCGAGGTCGTCGAAGCCGCGCGGGCGCAGGAGAAGTTCCTGGCGTCGGAGACGCTGGCGACGTCGGTGTCCTACGGCCCGGTGGGCGAGGGCTTCGCCGGCACGGTCGGCGACGGGACGAAGGTGACGGTTTCGGTGGCGAAAGCCTGACGGGCCGCCGCGGGTGGCCGGTAAGATCGGCCGGTCACCCACGGCGGTGGTGTTCCTTGGGGGAGGGGTTACCGGAATGAGTCCTGCCAGAAGACGCGGCATCCTGATCGGCGGCGCGCTGCTCGTCGTGGTGGTGGTCGTGGCGGCGTTCTTCGTGCTGAACGGCGGGGGCTCGACCCCCGAGGCGGAGGCCGGGGCGACGAGCGTCGAAAGCCCGGGCGCGCTCGACCCGCGGTCGGCGATCACCGAGTACCTGCAGGACCTTTCCGAGAACAACTCCGACGCGGCGAGCCGGCTGACCGACGACAACACGGCGGCCGCGGTGGCCCTGCGGGACGCGCGGAACACGCTGAGCCCGTCGTCGGTCACCGCCAAGCTGACCGTCCTGCAGCCGACCCCGGCCGGGGCGAAGCAGACGGGCGGCACGTTCAACTTCACGTGGGCGCTGAAGCCGGGCCAGGTCTGGACCTACGACGTCCCGTTCCAGCTCGCGCTGGCCGGCGGCAAGTGGCTCGTGCACTGGGCGCCGTCGCTGCTGCACCCGAAGCTGGAGGCCGGGCAGCGGCTGGTGATCAGCACGGCCGTGCAGGACAGCACCGCGGTCGCCGACCGTGAGGGCAAACCTCTGCTGGTCAGCGGGGCCGGCGGCCTGCACCCGGTTGAAGGCGACCCGGCGCCGCTGCTGCGTTCGGCGCTCACCGGCCAGGTCACGGCCGCCGCGGGCAGCGGGTTCGCCGTCCAGCGGGTCGACGCCGCGGGCAAAAGCCTGGAGACGCTGTTCGGCAAGACGTCGGCTGACGGCGCGCCGGCGCTCGTGTCGAGCCTGAGCCTGAGCGCGCAGAACGCCGCCCAGAAGGCGGTGAACGGGTACCGGGGATCCGCGATGATGGTCGCGCTCGACACCGGGTCGGGTGACATCCTGGCCGTCGCGCAGAACGCCGCCGTGGGAGACGCGCCGAAGGCCCTGAACGGGCTGTACGAGCCGGGTTCGTCGTTCAAGATCGCGACTGCGGTGGCCGCGGTCCAGCAGAGCGGGTTCAACGCGGGTTCGCCGGTCGACTGCCCCGGCGTCGCGACGATCGGCACGCGCACGGTCAAGAACGAGGGGTTCGAGCTGGGCGCGACGAACCTGCAGACGGCGTTCGCGCGCTCGTGCAACACGACGTTCGGGCAGCTCGCGCTGGCCCTCCCCGCCGACGGCCTGCAGAAGGCGGCCAACGAGCTGGGCCTGAACGCCGACTACGAGATCCCGGGGATCAACACCGAGCTCGGCAAGGTCGAGCCGGCGGCGAGCAAGGACGAGCAGGTCGAGGACGGGTTCGGCCAGGGCCGCATCCAGGCGAGCTGCCTCGGCGGCGCGGTGATGGCGGCGACGGTGGCCTCCGGCAAGGCGATCACCCCGCGGCTGTGGCACGACGTCGAGACGCAGGTGGTCAAGGGCTACTCGCCGCCGCCGTCTTCGGTGCTCGGCGAGGTCCGGAAGATGATGCGCGCGGTGGTGACCAGCGGAACGGGCCGCGCCGCCGCGGGAGCCGGCGCGGTGTTCGGCAAGACGGGCACGGCCCAGTTCGGCGACGGCGCGTCGGCCACCGGCTGGTTCGTGGGCTACCGCGGCACCGTCGCGTTCGCGGTGGTCCTGGAGAACTCGAACGACTCGGGCCCGGCCGTCCAGCTGGCCGCCACGTTCCTCAAGTCCCTCTGACTCCCGGCCTCGACCGGAGCTTTCACGTGAAAGCTCCGGGTCGGTTCGGCCGCGGGCGAAGGGTGCGGGTCGTACCGTGGTCGTATGGAGACGATCGCGCTGGCCGAAGTGGCCGCCGTGCTCGCGGATCCGAGCCGGGCCACCATGTGCCTCGTGCTGCTGGACGGGCGGGCCTGGACCGTCGGTGAGCTGGCGAAGGCGGCCGGCATCGCGCTGTCGACGGCGAGTGAGCACGTCACGCGGCTGACCGACGCCGGGTTCGTCGCCCGGGTCAAGCAGGGCCGCGCGTCCTACGTCCGGATCGCCGACCCGCGCGTGGCCGAGCTGATCGAGCACCTGGCCCAGCACGCCGAGCACCGGCCGGTGACGAGCCTGAAGTCGTCACTGCGGGTGAAGCGGCTCGGCTTCGCGCGCACCTGTTACGACCACCTCGCCGGTGTTCTCGGCGTCGCCCTCCGCGACGGCATGCTGGCCACCGGCCTGATCGACGCCGGCGACGGGCTCGCGCTGACCGGCCGCGGCCGCGAGGTGCTCGACGACCTCGGCGTGCCGGTCGCGGCCGGGCGGCGGCCGCTGCTGCGCGACTGTCTGGATTGGACGGAGCGACGCGACCACCTCGCCGGCGCGCTGCCCGCGGCGCTGCTCGAGCGGGCCGTCGACGCCGGCTGGGTCGGCCACGACGGACATCGCGCCGTGAAGGTGCTTCCCGCGGCGGAGAAGCCGTTCGCCGCACTCGGTGTCGACCTCACCGCGCTCGGTGGGCCTTAACACACCGCGTCCGCGACGCGCCCCAGCGGTACACGAACGAGTTAACCCCACCGCCTCACTATTCTGAGGGCCCACGGCACTCGGAGGGAGGCGGCATGGACCAGCTTCCCGTGCTGCTCGGCATCGGCGGTGTCGTGCTGCTCGCCTCCGTGCTCGCCGTGCGCGTGTCGATCCGACTCGGGCTGCCCTCGCTGCTGCTCTACCTCGCGATGGGCGTGCTGCTGGGCGAAGCCGGCTTCGGCATCCGCTTCGACAACCCCGAGCTGACCCAGTCGCTGGGGCTCGCCGCGCTGGTCATGATCCTCGCCGAAGGCGGGCTGACGACCCGGTGGTCGGCGGTGAAACCCGCGCTGGGCATCGGAATCGCACTGTCCATTGTGGCCGTCGTGGTCAGCATCGCGGTCACCGGCGCGGCCCTGCACTTCCTGCTGGGCCTGGACTGGCGGTTCGCCCTGCTGTGGGGCGCGGTCCTCGCCTCGACGGACGCGGCGGCGGTGTTCTCCGTGCTGCGCACGGCCGGCGTCGGCAAACGGCTCGTCGGCGCGCTGGAGCTGGAGTCCGGCATCAACGACGCGCCGGCCTACATCGCCGTCGTCGTGCTGGCCGAAGGCACCACTGTGGATTGGACGCTGCCGCTGCTGGTGGTCTACGAGCTGGGCGCGGGCCTGGCCATCGGGCTCGCCTTCGGCTGGCTCGGCGGGATCGCGCTACGCCGGGCCGCGCTGCCGGCAACCGGTCTCTACCCGCTCGCCACCGTCGCGGTGTGCGTCGTGGCGTACTCGTCCGGGCAGCTGGCGCACGCGTCCGGGCTGCTCGCCACCTACGTCGCCGCGCTGGTGCTCGGCAACTCACGGCTGCCGCACCGCTCGGACACGCTGTCGTTCGCCGAAGGGCTGGGCTGGCTGGCGCAGATCGGGCTGTTCGTGCTGCTCGGGCTGTTCGCCTCGCCGGGCCGGCTGCTCGAGACGCTGGTGCCGGGCCTGGTCGCGGGCGCCGTCGTGCTGCTGCTGGCCCGGCCGGTGTCCGTCGTGCTGTCGATGCTGCCGTTCAAGCTGCCGTGGCGGGAACAAGCGTTCCTGTCGTGGGCCGGGCTGCGCGGGGCGGTGCCGATCGTGCTCGCGATGATCCCGCTCTCGCAGGGGCTGCCGGGCGCGCAACGGCTGGTCGACGCGGTGTTCGTGCTGGTCATCGTGCTGACGCTGCTCCAGGGGGCGACGCTCGGGCCGCTCGCGCGGTGGCTCGGGCTGTCCAAGAAGTCCGAGGCGCACGAGATCGAGGTCGACTCCGCGCCGCTGGACGAGCTGGGCGCCGAGCTGCTGCAGGTCCGCATCCAGCCCGGGTCGAAGCTGCACGGCGTGTACCTGTCCGAGCTGCGCCTGCCGGTCGGGGCGACCGTCAGCCTGGTCGTGCGCGAAGGCGCCGGCTTCACCCCGCAGAAGACGAGCCGGCTGCAGGAGCACGACCAGCTGCTGGTCGTCACGACGAGCGTCGTCCGCGACACCGTCGAACGCCGGCTCCGCGCGGTGGACCGGGCCGGGCGCCTGGCCCGCTGGAAGGGCGAGTCGGGCCGTTAGCCCGTTCGTGGTCGTGGCCGGTCCGTGATCGATCGGACGACTGGGCCTGCGCTGGCCTGCGTCTTGTCCGGTCCTTGTCCGGTTCTCGTGCTGACCTGGTGATCTTTTTCCGTGAGGGTGATCGTCGGGCATAAAAACGCCGTGTGATCTTCCCAGTGATCCAACCTTTGGCCTACTGTGCGCTCGATCCGGTTAGTTCGAATGGGTGAGTGAACAGCCAAAGGAGTACGCACGGTGACGAAGCTGCACGTTCGTGGGGCGGTTCTGGCCGCCGTGATGACCGCCGCCTGCGGGCTGCTCGCCGCGCCGGCCGCGAGCGCCGAAGTGGCCCCGTTCCCGGCCCTGGCCCTGCCGTTCAAGGCGGGCCAGCAGGTGTACTCGGCCGGCATCCACTCCGACGACGGCAGCACCGGGGTCAAGAACGCCGTCGACTTCAGCCCGGCCGACCGCACCGTGCGGGCCCCGCTGGCCGGCACCGTGCACCTCCAGCACTGCGCGGGCGGCGACTGGGTGACCATCGACCACGCCGGCGGCTGGCGCACCGGGTACTACCACATGGAGGGCATCAAGGTCACCGACGGTGAGCAGGTCGAGGCCGGGGCCGAGCTCGGCTCGACCGGCAACGCGCTCCCGTGCGGCGGCAGCAGCACCGGCGCGCACGTCCACTTCACGCTCTGGACCCTGCCGGACGCCCCGGCGGCGAACTGGGACGGCAAGTCCTTCGCCGAGGTTTCGACGGCGGTCGCCGCGGCCCACGGCGAGCCGGTCGACGGGAAGACCCTGGGCGGCTGGCTCTTCACCGCCGGATCCGAGCAGTACCAGGGCACCGCGACGCACCTCGCGGACAACGCCGTCACGCAGCTGCCGGGCCACTTCCGCGCGAAGCTCTGACCCTTCTCGCATCCTGCGCAGTCCTGTGAGCGGCGTCTCAGAATGCGAACCGGGGGTTGGCCGCCGCGTCCGGTTTCGGTTACCTTCGAGCCAGGTCATGAGTGCCAGCGTCAAGCCCCGGCTTGCTGGCCGGCAACCCTCCTACCGCGGTGGGGTGCCCCGGGTGAAGACCGGGCCGGTCGCGTCGTGCGACGGGCAAGCGCGGGCCCCTCGCCGGGGTCCCCCGGACTGCCGAGGAGGCACCGATGACTCTCGCCATCGACCGCACCAGCACCGTCGCTCCCGTCGAGCTCGTCGAAACCGTTGTCCCGCAGGAGATCCCGGCCGTCGCCGGCGCGTCGCTGCGGGTCCCGCTCGTCACCGGCGGCGATATCGGCTACGCCAACCTCGACCACGCGGCGAGCGCGCCGTGCCTGGAGGCCGTCCGCGGCGCCGTCGACGAGTTCCTGCCCTGGTACGCCAGCGTCCACCGCGGCGCCGGCTTCGCGTCGCAGGTGTCGACCAAGCTCTACGAGCGCACCCGCGACACCCTGCGCCGGTTTGTCGGCGCGCGCCGGACCGACACCGTCGTGTTCACCCGCAACACCACGGACTCCTTCAACCTGCTCGCCCGCAGCCTCCCGCCGCGCACCTCGGTGGTCGTGTTCGACACCGAGCACCACGCGGCGCTGCTTCCGTGGCGGGGCCCGCACGTCCGGCGGATCCCGACCCCGCGCACCCGCCTCGCCGCGGTGTCCGCTGTGGACGAAGCGCTCGCCGGCTGCCCCGAAGGACCGCGCCTGGTGGTCGTCACCGGAGCCTCCAATGTGACCGGTGAACTGCTCCCGGTCGCCGAAATCGCCGCGGTGGCACGGAAACACGGCGCCCGCATCGCGCTCGACGCCGCCCAGCTCGCCCCGCACCGCCGCGTCTCGATCAAGGAGCTGGACGTCGACTACGTCGCCCTCTCCGGCCACAAGCTGTACGCACCGTTCGGCGCCGGCGCGCTGATCGGCCGCGCCGACTGGCTGCGCGCCGCCCAGCCGTACCTCGCCGGCGGCGGCGCGACCAAGCTCGTCACCGACGACGCCGTGGTCTGGAACGACGGGCCCGAGCGCCACGAAGCGGGCTCGCCCAACACCGTCGGTGTGTACGCGCTCGGTGTCGCCTGCGAAACCCTGAGCCGGAACTGGGCCGCGGTCGAAGCGCACGAGCAGGCCCTGCTCACCCGGCTGCGCAAGGGTTTGGAGAGCATCCCCGGCTGCGCCGAGCTGCGGTTGTTCGACGCGCCGGTCGACCGCGTCGGCACGGTCAGCTTCGTCGTCGACGGCTTCGACCCCGGCTGGCTCGCGGCCGTGCTGTCCGCCGAGTACGGCATCGGCGTGCGCGACGGCGCGTTCTGCGCCCACATCGCGGCGAAGCGGCTCATCGGTGTCGCCGGCGGTGACGGCCGGCAGGCGGTGCGCGTCAGCCTCGGCCTCGGCAGCACCGAGGAGCACGTCGACCGCGTGGTGCTGGCGCTGCGCCAGATCGTCGCCCGCGGCGCGCGCTGGGAATACACGAAGGTGGACGGCCGCTGGGCGCCGGTCGGCGACCCGCGGGAGCTCCCGCCGTTCTGCTGAGCGCTAGCCTGGGCCGATGGGGAGGCACGGGGTTTCGTTGGCACTGCTCGGTTTTGCCGAGCTGGTCCTGGTCACGGTCGAGCTGTTCCGCCGCTCGGCCGTGACCGCCGAGCTGGCGTCGCACTTCGCGCCGGCCGCGCCGTCGTACCAGAGCATCTTCGGGCTCACTGTCGACGACCATGGTGGCCCGCAGCAGTTCCTCGGCATTTCCGACACGGTGATCGCCTACCGCGGTGGGATCGGGGTGGCCTGGCAGTGGGCGCTCATCGCCGCGTTCCTCGCGGTGGTGGCCGGGTACGCCCGGCGGCTCGGCGTGAAAGCCGCGGTGCTCTCCGCCGCCGGCGTCGTGCTCGCGGTGCCGCTGCTGGATTTGCTCGCTTACAGCTGGTTCGGCCTCGACGCCACGGCCCGGGGCCCGATCCTCGCGACGCTCGGCCTCGCCGTCGTCGCGTGGTGGGAACGCAGCCTGTTGATCCTCGCCACCGCCGTGCTTTCCGGGGCGGCCGCCGTCCTCGTCGCGGACCTGCCCGGCGTGCTGATTTCGGCCGGCGTCCTGCTGGCGGGCGCTATCCTGCCCCGATGGGGAGATCGCGCGACCACTGGTTCCCGTTGGCCGCACTGGGGTTCGCGCAGCTCGTGATGGCGGTGGTCGCCCTGGTCCCGGAAACGCCGGAGGCCGGCCAGTTCGTGCACTCGCGCGCTTACGAGCTGGCCCAGGACCTGTCCGGGGTCGGGCTCGGCACCGGCGGGGTCGGGGGCACGGGGTGGTACTCCACCGACGTCTACGCGACGAACGTCGTGCCGCCCGCGGCGCTCGGCTGGCTCGCCGGCCTCGCGTGTGTCGTGCTCGCCGTCGCCGGCTGGCACTGGCTGCACCTGCGCCGCGCCGGCACCCCGCCACGGCCCGTCCGGTTCGTGCTCGGCACCCTGGCCGCGCTCGCCGCCGTCCCGCTGCTCGACCTGCTCGGCGCCGTCGAGCTTCGGCTGCCCGGCGACGTCCGGGGCGCGCTCGTCGCGGCGCTGGGGCTGCTGGTGCTGGCCGCCTACGAGCGCAGCTGGTTCGTGCTCGCCGTGACCGTGGTGTTCGCGCTGGTCAGCGTGCTGTTGCCGACCCCGGTGACCGGGGCGCTCGCCGCGACGAGCGTGCTGTTCGCCGCGGCGTTCGCGGTCCTCCTCCGGCGTCCCCGCGACACTGCCGCCGACGCACCCTGACCAGGCGTGGACAATGGACCGGTGAGCACCGAGCCCAGCCACTCCGAACCCGAGACCGAAGCCGCCGCCGAAGCGGCGCCCGACCCCGTGGCCGACGCGCCGGAGACCCCCGAGGTCCCGGCGAAGCCGCTGCTGCCGAAGCGTCGTGTCGGCTGGGTGTTCGCGGTCGCGGTCGTGCTCTGGGCGATCGACCTGGTGACGAAGAACCTGGTCGTCGCGAACCTGGAGGGCAAGGAGCCGGTCCGGATCCTCGGCGGGCTGATCTACCTGCAGGTGATCCGCAACCCGGGCGCCGCGTTCTCGATGGCGACCGGGATGACGTGGGTGCTGGCGCTGGTCGCGCTCGCCGTCGTCATCGCGATCATCTGGCTGTCGCGGCGGCTGCGCTCGATCGGCTGGGCGATCGGCCTCGGGCTGGTGCTGGCCGGGGCGCTGGGCAACCTCACCGACCGCATCTTCCGCCCGCCGGGCGGCCTGCAGGGCCACGTCGTCGACTTCATCTCGGCGTTCGCCCCCAACGGCAAGGGCTTCGCGATCTTCAACATCGCCGACTCGGCGATCTGCGTCGGCGGCGCGCTCATCGTGCTGCTGTCGCTGCTGGGCAAGGACTACGACGGCACGTCGACCAAGGACAAGAAGAAGGCCGAAGCACAGGAGGACCAGGCGTGAGCTCGCGGATGCTCCCGGTGCCCGACGGGCTCGACGGGATGCGCGTGGACGCCGGTCTAGCGAAGATGCTCGGCCTCTCCCGCACGGTGGTCGCCGAACTGGCCGAATCGGGCGACGTCCTGCTGGACGGGCGCCCCGCGGGCAAGTCCGACCGGCTGGCCGCGGGCGGGCTCCTGGAGGTCACGCTGCCCGAGCCGGCGAACCCGGTCGAGATCGTCGCCGAGCCCGTCGAGGGCATGAAGATCCTGCACGACGACGACGACATCGTGGTGATCTCGAAGCCGGTCGGCGTCGCCGTGCACCCGAGCCCGGGCTGGACCGGCCCGACGGTCGTCGGCGGCCTCGCCGCGGCCGGCCTGCGCATCGCGACGTCGGGCGCGGCCGAACGCCAGGGCGTGGTGCACCGGCTCGACGCGGGCACGACCGGCGTGATGGTCGTGGCCAAGAGCGAGCACGCGTACACCGTGCTCAAGCGCGCGTTCAAGGAGCGCACGGTCGACAAGGGCTACCACGCGATCGTCCAGGGCCACCCGGACCCGACCCGCGGCACGATCGACGCCCCGATCGACCGGCACCCGCGCCACGACTACAAGTTCGCGGTGGTCCAGGGCGGCCGCCCGAGCGTGACGCACTACGAGGTCGTCGAGGCGTTCCGCGCGGCGTCGCTCGCGCACATCAAGCTCGAAACCGGGCGGACGCACCAGATCCGCGTCCACTTCTCGGCCCTGAAGCACCCGTGCGTCGGGGACCTCACCTACGGCGCGGACCCGGTCCTGGCCCGCCACCTCGGCCTGAGCCGCCAGTGGCTGCACGCGAAGACGCTGGCGTTCGCGCACCCGGCGGACGGCCGCTGGGTCGAGTTCGAGTCAGAGTACCCGGAAGACCTGGCGAACGCGCTGAAGATCCTGCAGGACGAGAGTTACTAGTCGTCGATCGACCAGGTCAGGGTGCGCTCGTCCGGCTCCGGCCGCGGGCTCCAGCGGACCGAGACCACGCGGGTGGTGTCCGCGAGCACGTACACCGTGTGGCCGCCCAGGGTTTCGCCCGGCTTGACGCCGATCTTGTGCGGCGGCCGCGACGTCAGCGACACCGGTGCCTTGCCGATCGCCGTGCCGTCGGCGGCGAGCAGCTCGAGGTAGTTGTCCGGCAGTGAGGCGAACGGGATCGCGCCGCGGTTGGTGATCTCGGTGTGCACGACCACCGAGCGTTCGCCGTTCTCCAGGCGGTAGCCGGCTGCGCTGAAGAGGAAGTCCGCCGGGTCCTGGACCTCCAGCAGCTGCACGGACAGCTGTTCGCCCTCCAGGCCCTGGGTCTCCATGACCTGGCCGAGCCGGCCCTGCTTGCCGCCGGGAGCACCGGTGCGCGGGGGATCGTCACCGCGGGCCCACGACGCCGTCTGCGGCAGGCCCCACGTGCTGACGGACGGGTCGAGCGGCACCGGCGGCGGCGCGAACTGCTGCTGCGGCGGACGCGGCGGCTGTTGCTGCGGGGGCCGGGGCGGCGGGCCGGGGTACCGCCCGGACGGCGTGCCCTGGACGTTGTACGGCCCGGACGGCGCACCTTGCACGTTGTACGGCCCCGACGGCGCACCCTGGACGTTGTACGGACCGGACGGCACCCCCTGCGGACCCGGGCCCGGGGGCATCGGCGGCTGCTGCGGCACCGGCTGCGACGGCGGGAACTGCGGCGCCGCGGGTGGCCGGTTCGCCCACGACGGCGGCGCGCCGGCGATGGCCGCGCGCAGGCCGTTCGGGTCGCTTTCGACGCCGACGAGCAGCGGGAGCCCGCTGCCGGACAGGGCGACCAGCCGGTAGGCGACCTCGCGGGGATCCATGCCGACCTTGGCCGCGAGCTCGTGCACCGCGGCCTTGCCGAGGTCGGCGAGCGCGGCGAGCAGGCGGATGTCCACGGGATCGGTCACGGCCACTCGGTGAACGCTACCGCGTCGCCCCGCCGGTCGCGCCGAGGCCGTCCGCCCCCGGCGAACGACCGGCCGTTCTTGTCGGTGATCTCCGTTAGGGTCGGCCGGGAGCACAACACCGATAGCTGGGGGTCCCGTCATGACCGCGGTCACCGAACTCGCCGACGAGTTCGTCGAAGCGCTGTTCGCCGCCGATCCGCTGACGCCGGCGGTGCTGGGCGTCCGCCCGGCGGCGACCGGTTTGCCGGACTTGTCGGCCGAAGCCGAGCAGGCCTCCCGGGCCCGGATCGCGGCGGTCCTGGAGCGGGCGCGCGCGCTCGGGACCGAGGGCCTGGCGGCCGAGGACCGGGTCACCCGGGACGTCCTGATCACCTCCGCCGAGGCCCGCATCGCGGTGATCGACGCGCGGACGGCCGAGTTCACCGTCACCGACCTCTCCATCGGGCCCGCGGCGACCCTGCTCCTGAACCTGCCGATGACCCCCGTGACGGCGGGCGAGACAGCGGAGGCGCAGCTCGGGCGGCTCGCCGCGGTCCCGGCGTACCTGCGCCAGGCCGCGCGCCGGCACACCGAGGGCATCACCGACGGCCTGGTCCCGGTGGCCCACCTGGTCGACGCCGCGGTCGCGCACCTCGACCGCTACCTCGCCGAGCCGGCCGCCGACCCGCTGCGCCGCCAGCCGGCGCCGGACGGGGAGTTCGAGCGTCGGCGCGACGAGCTGCTCGCCGACGTCGTCCGCCCCGCGTTCGCCGAGTACCGCGAGTTCCTCCTCGCCGAGGTGAAGCCGCACGGGCGGCCAGCCGACCGTCCCGGCCTCTCCGCGCTGCCGGGCGGCGAAGCGGCGTACGCGCGGCTCGCCCGGGTGCACACGACCACCGACCTGACTCCGGCACAGCTGCACCAGACCGGCCTCGACGTCATCGAGTCGCTGGCCGCCGAGTACCGCGAGCTGGGGCTCCGGGTGTTCGGCACCGACGACCTGGCGGAGATCTTCGCGCGGCTGCGCACCGACCCGGCCCTGCGCTGGACCAGCGCCGAGGAGCTGCTCGACACCGCCCGCTCGGCCGTCGCGCGGGCCACCGCCGAGGCGCCGAAGTGGTTCGGCCGGATCCCGGCGCAGCCGTGCACCGTCGAGGCGGTGCCGGCGGAGGTCGCGCCCGGCGCGCCCGCGGCGTACTACCTGCGGCCGGCCGACGACGGCTCCCGGCCCGGCATCTACTTCGCCAACACCCACGAGGCCACCGAGCGGCTGCGGCACCCGGCCGAGACGATCGCGTTCCACGAAGCCGTGCCGGGGCACCACTTCCAGCTCAGCACCGCGCAGGGCCTCACCGGGCTGCCGCTGCTGCGGCGGATCGGCATGTTCACCGCCTACGTCGAGGGCTGGGGGCTCTACAGCGAGCGCCTCGCCGACGAGATGGGCCTCTTCTCCGACGACGTCGCGCGCCTGGGCATGCTGACCGGCGACTCGCTGCGGGCGGGCCGGCTGGTCGTCGACACCGGCCTGCACGCGCTGGGCTGGACCCGGCAGCAGGCCGTGGACTACCTGGTCGAGCACACCCCGGAGGCGCTGCCCGAGATCGAGTCCGAGGTCGACCGCTACATCGCGTGGCCCGGTCAGGCGCTGGCGTACATGGTGGGGCGGCTGGAGATCCAGCGGATCCGCACCCGCGCCGAGCAGCGGCTCGGCTCCCGGTTCGACGTCCGCGCGTTCCACGACGTTGTGCTCTCCGGCGGCGCGCTGCCGCTGCCGGTGCTCGCCTCCGTCGTCGAGGAGTGGGTGGCCGGGCACGGTGACACGGCGAACGGCCTGGCGGACGAGCTCGTCACGCTGACGTTCGAGCAGGAGCCGCTGCACCCGTCGGTCCTCGGCCTGCCCGGTGACCACGACCGCCTCGGCGACCAGTCCCGGGCGGCGCAGGAGCGTTTCCACGCCGCCTACACGAGTCTCGCGGCCCGCGCGCGGGCCCTGCCGGCCGAAGGCATGACGGCGGAGGAGGCCGTGACGCGCGAAGTCGTGGCCGCTGCCGCGGAAACCGAGGCGGACCGGCTCGGGTCGCGGGCGACCGACATCGCCGTCAGCGACGGGTTCACCTCGCCCGCGCTGGGGCTGCTGATGTACCTGCCCTACTACAAGCTGGACGACGACCGGAAGGCGCGCGGGTACCTGGCGCGGCTCGCCGCGATCGAACCGTTCCTCGCCGCGCTGACCGAGCGGCAGCGCGCGAGCCTCGCCGAGGGGCTCGTGCCGCCGGCGTTCCTCGCCCGGGTCGGCGTCGAGTACATCGACCGCTACCTCGCGGCGGCGGACACCGACGTGCTGAAGGTCGGGACGACGGCGGCGGTCGAGGGGTTCGAAGCCGAACGCGACCGCCTGCTCACCGAGGTCGTCCACCCGGCCTACACGCGCTACCGCGACTTCCTGCGCACCGAGGTCGAACCGGCGGGGCGGCCCGACACCGAGCCCGGGATCGGGCACGTGCCGGGCGGCGCCGAGCGGTACGCCGCGCTGATCCGGGCCGAGACGACGACCGAGCGCACGGCGCAGGACCTGCACGACACCGGGCTGGCGATCATCGGGAAACTCGCGGAGGAGTACCGCGAACTGGGCGGGAAGGTGTTCGGCACCACGGATCTCGCGGAGATCTTCGAACGCCTGCGCACCGACCCGGCCCTGCGCTGGCGGGACGGCGAGGAGCTGCTCGCCGCGGCCCGTGACGCCATCGCGCGGGCGGAAGCCGTGGCGCCGCAATGGTTCTCGCACCTCCCCGCGGAGAAGTGCGAAGTCGCGCCGGTACCCGAAGCGGACGCGGCGAGCGGCACGATCGCGTACTACCTGCCGCCGTCGCTCGAGGGCACCCGCCCGGGCACGTACTACGCCAACACCCACGAAGCCGAGAAGCGGCCGCGGTTCACCAGCGAGGCGATCGCGTTCCACGAAGCCGTGCCGGGGCACCACTTCCAGCTCAGCCTGGCCCAGGAGCTGACGGACCTGCCGCTGCTGCGGCGGGTCGGCATGTTCAACGCCTACGCCGAGGGCTGGGGGCTCTACGCCGAGCGGCTGGCCGACGAGATGGGCCTCTACTCCGACGACGTCGCCCGGTTCGGCCTGCTGACCCAGGATTCGATGCGCGCGGGCCGGCTGGTCGTCGACACCGGGCTGCACGCGCTGGGCTGGAGCCGGCAGCGGGCGATCGACTTTCTCGTCGAAAACACGCCGATGGCGCGGCTGGAGATCGAAGCGGAGATCGACCGGTACATCGGCTGGCCGGGGCAGGCGCTCGGGTACATGGTGGGGCGGCTGGAGATCCAGCGGCTGCGGGCCGAAGCCGAGGAGGCGCTGGGCGAGCGGTTCGACATCCGCGGTTTCCACGACGTCGTGCTCGGGCACGGCATGCTGCCGCTGTCCGCGCTGGCGAAGGTCGTCTCGGACTGGGTGGCGGGCCAGGGGGACACGCCCGACCGGCTGGCCGACGAGCTGGTGGAGCTGAACTTCGAACGGCAGCCGATTGCCCCGTCGGTGTTCGGCCTGCCGGGGGCGCACAACCGCCTGCCGGACCCGTCGGCCGAGGCCGAAACCCGGGCCCGCGCCGGCTACGTGGCGATCGCCGCGCGCGCCGAGGCGATCGACCCGGCCGGGCTGACCGCCGCCGAGCGGGTCACGCGGGACGTCGTGGTTTCCCAGGCGCGGACCGAGATCGACACGATCGACTCCCGCCGGGCCGACTTCGCGGTCAGCGACGGGCTCGGCGCGCCCGCGCTGCAGCTGCTGCTGTACCTGCCGCAGACGGTGCTGGACGACGAACCGAAGGTGGCCGGCTACCTGGCCCGGCTCGCCGGGGTGGGGGAGTACCTCGACGCGCTTGTGGTCCGGCAGCGGGCCGCGGTGGGCGAGGGGCTCGTGCCGCCGGACTTCCTGGTGCGCGCCGGCGTCGCCTACCTCGACCGCTACCTGGGTGCGCCGGAGAGCGACCCGTTGCGGGTGACACCGTCGTACGCGCGCGAAGGCTTCGAAGCCGAACGCGACCGCTTGCTCACCGACGTCGTCCACCCGGCGTACGCGCGGTATCGGGCGTTCCTCGCCGACGAGGTCGCGCCGGTGGCCCGCCCCGAGACCGAGCCGGGCATCGGGCAGCTGCCCGGCGGGCCGGAGCGGTACGCCGCGCTGATCCGCGCCGAGACGACGACCGAGCGCACGGCGCAGGACCTGCACGACACCGGGCTAGCGTTGATCGACGGGCTCGCCGAGGAGTACCGCGAGGTCGGGGCGAAGCTGTTCGGCACCACCGATCTCGCGGAGATCTTCGACCGGATCCGGACCGACCCGGCGCTGCGCTGGCGCGACGGCGAAGAGCTGCTGGCGGGGGCCCGCGCGGCCATCACCCGCGCGGAAGCCGTGGCGCCGCAATGGTTCTCCCGGGTTCCGGAGCAGCGGTGCGAGGTCGCGCCGGTGCCCGCGGCCGAGGCTACCAGCGGCACGATCGCGTACTACCTGCGGCCGTCGCTCGACGGCACGCGCCCGGGTGTCTACTACGCCAACACCCACGAGGCCGGGAAGCGGCCGCGGTTCACCAGCGAGGCCGTGGCGTTCCACGAAGCCGTGCCGGGGCACCACTTCCAGCAGTGCCTCGCGCAGGGTCTCACCGGGCTGCCGTTGCTGCGCCTGATCGCGAGCGTGAACGCCTACGCCGAGGGCTGGGGCCTCTACGCCGAGCGGCTCGCGGACGAGATGGGCCTCTACTCCGACGACGTCTCGCGGCTGGGCATGCTCACCCAGGACTCGATGCGCGCCGGGCGCCTGGTCGTCGACACCGGGCTGCACGCGCTCGGGTGGAGCCGGCAGCGGGCGGTCGACTACCTCGTCGAGCACACGCCGATGGCGCGGCTGGAGATCGAGGCGGAGATCGACCGGTACGTGGCCAACCCGGGGCAGGCGCTCGGGTACATGGTCGGGCGGCTGGAGATCCAGCGGCTGCGGGCCGAAGCCGAGCAGGCGCTCGGCGAGCGGTTCGACATCCGCGAGTTCCACGACGTCGTGCTGGGCAGCGGCACCCTGCCGCTGCCGGTGCTGTCCGGCGTGGTCGCCGACTGGGTGGCGAGCCGCCGTGACACGCCGGACTCCCTCGCCGACGAATGCCTGAAGCTGATGTTCGAGGCCCAGCCGCTGTGGCCGTCGCTCTACGGCCTGCCGGGCGCCCACGACCGGCTCGCCGACCAGACCGACGAGGCGGCCGCGCGGCACCGCGCCGGGTTCGCCGCGATCATCACGCGTGCGGAGGCGCTCGAGCCGGCGACCGCCGCCGAGCGCGTCACCCGTGACGTCGTGATCTGGCAGGCGCGCACGCAGATCGACGTGCACGACTCCCGCCGGGCCGACATCGCGGTGAGCGACGGGATGGCCGCGCCGGCGCTCGAGCTGCTGATGATGCTGCCGCAGACGGTGCTCGACGACGACGCCAAGGCCCGCGGTTACCTGACCCGCCTGGCCGCGGTCGGCACCTACCTGGACCAGCTGATCGAGCGGCAGCGGGCGACGCTCGCCGAGGGGTTCACCCCGCCGGAGTTCCTGGCGCGCATCGGCGTCGGGTACGTCGGGCGTTACCTGGACGACCCGGAGAACGACCCGCTGAAGGTGCCCGTCCAGGGGCTCGAAGCCGAACGAGACCGCCTGCTGGCCGAGGTCGTGCGGCCCGCTTATGCGCGGTACCGGGACTTCCTGGCTTCGGAGGTGGTGCCGGTCGCGCGCCCGGAGACGTCGCCGGGGATCGGTGACCTGCCGGGCGGGCCGGAGCGGTACGCGGCGCTGATCCGCGCCGAGACGACAACCGAACGCACGGCCCAGGAGCTGCACGACACCGGGCTCGCGATCATCGAACGGCTCGCCGAGGAGTACCGCGAAGTCGGCGGGAAGGTGTTCGGCACCACCGATCTCGCGGAGATCTTCGACCGGATCCGGACCGACCCGGCGCTGCGCTGGCGCGACGGCGAGGAGCTCCTGGCCGCCGCCCGGGCGACGATCGAGCGGGCGGAAGCCGTGGCGCCGCAGTGGTTCGGCCGGCTTCCCGGGCAGCGGTGCGCGGTCGCGCCGGTGCCCGCGGCGGAGGCGGCGAGCGGCTCGATCGCGTACTACATCGAGGCGTCGCTGGACGGCTCGCGGCCGGGAACGTACTACGCCAACACCCACGAGGCCGACCAACGGCAGCGGACGCTGGGCGAGGCGATCGCGTTCCACGAAGCCGTGCCGGGGCACCACTTCCAGGTGACGCTCGCGCAGCAGCTGACCGGCGTCCCGCTGTTGCGCCGGCTCGCGATGTTCAACGCGTACGCCGAAGGCTGGGGCCTCTACGCGGAGCGCCTCGCGGACGAGATGGGCCTGTACTCCGACGACGTCGCGCGGCTCGGCCTGCTGACCCAGGATTCGATGCGCGCGGCGCGGCTGGTGGTGGACACGGGCCTGCACGCGCTGGGCTGGAGCCGGCAGCGGGCGGTCGACTACCTCGTCGAGCACACCCCGATGGCCCGGATCGAGATCGAAGCGGAGATCGACCGCTACGCGGGCCACCCCGCGCAGGCGCTCGGGTACATGGTCGGCCGGCTGGAGTTCGAACGCCTGCGCGCCGAAGCCGAGCAGGCGCTGGGCGAGCGGTTCGACATCCGCGAGTTCCACGACACGGTGCTGGGCCACGGAACCCTGCCCATCCCGGTGCTGGCGGACGTGGTGGCCGACTGGGTGGCGGCGCGAGCCGCGGCGCCCCGGGACGAGGAGTGAACGTGACCTGGCTCGACCTGCCCGACACCACGCCGTTCGGCCTGGACAACCTGCCCTACGGCGCCTTTTCCGTCGCCGGCGGGCCCGAACGCCGGATCGGGGTGGCGGTCGGGGAGCACGTGCTCGACCTGACCGCCGCCGCGGCGGAGACGGCCGCGCCGTTCGCCCCGCTGCTCACCACCGGGGTGCTCAACCCGCTGCTGGCCGCCGGGCCGGGCACCTGGCGGGAGGTCCGCGAGAGCGTCCGCGAGTGGCTGACCGAACCCCGCTACGCCGACCAACTGCGGCCGCACCTGGTGCCGCTCACCGAAGTCACCACGCACCTGGCGTTCGAGGTCGCCGATTACGTCGACTTCTACTCGAGCGAGCAACACGCCCTCAACGCGAGCAGGATCTTCCGCCCGGACGCGGCCGAGCTGTCGCCGAACTGGAAACACCTGCCGATCGGCTACCACGGCCGGGCGGGCACCGTCGTGACGTCCGGGACCCCCGTCGTCCGCCCGAACGGGCAGCGCAAGCCGCGTGACGCCGAAGTCCCGGAGTTCGGCCCGTCGCGCTCACTGGACGTCGAGGCGGAAGTGGGTTTTGTCGTCGGTGTCCCGTCCGTCCCGGGCACGCCGGTGTCCACATCGGACTTCGAGGCGCACGTTTTCGGTGTCTGCCTGGTCAACGACTGGTCGGCGCGCGACCTGCAGGCCTGGGAGTCCCAGCCGCTGGGGCCGTTCCTCGGCAAGTCGTTCGCGACGTCGGTGTCCCCGTGGATCGTCCCGCTGGCGGCGCTGGAACACGCGCGCGTCGACGGGCCGCTCCAGGAGCCGGAGCCGCTCGAATACCTGCGCACCGGCGAAAAGTGGGGCCTGGACCTGGCTATCGAGATCCGGCTCAACGGGCACCTCGTGTCGAGCCCGCCGTTCGCCACGCACTACTGGACGGCCCCGCAGCAGCTGGCGCACCTGACGGTCAACGGCGCGAGCCTGCGCACGGGGGACCTGTACGCCTCGGGCACGGTGACCGGCCCGGAGCGGACCCAGCGCGGATCGCTGCTGGAGCTGTCGTGGGGCGGGCGCGAGCCGTTCGAGCTGCCGGACGGCGGCACCCGCGCGTTCCTGGAGGACGGCGACGAGGTCGTGATCAGCGCGACCGCGCCGGGTCCGGATGGCACGCGGATCGGGTTCGGCGACGTGCGGGGGACGGTGGTTCCCGGCTGAGGCCGTGACGATCCCCCGTCGGCGGTGTCCGGACTGCGAAGGACGGACGCGGATGAGAGGGTCGGCGAGTGGGACGTGGAGCGGTGAAGGCCGTGCTGGGCAGGCCGCTCCGGCGGTGCGGGGCGACGTTGGCGTGCTACCGGGAACGCGACGGCGACCACTACGCCGCCGCCGTCACCTTCTTCAGCCTGCTGGCGCTCGTGCCGATGATCATGGTCGCCGTCTCGGTGGCCGGGTTCGTGCTGGCCGGTGACCGGCTGCTCGCCGCCGAGCTCGACCAGGTCATCCGCGCCTCGCTGCCGCCCGAGCTGGCCGGGCAGGTCACCGGCGTCGTGCACACCGTCGTCGGGGAGCGCGGCCGGATCGGGCTGCTCGCGCTGGCCGTCGCCGCGTACTCGGGCTGGAGCTGGATCAGCAACGTCCGCGACGCCGTCACCGCGATGCTCGGCCAGGAACGGACCCCGCGGCCGCTGCTGCGCGGCATCGTCGCCGACGTCTTCGTGCTCGCCGGGGTCGGGCTGGCGATGACCGTGTCCTTCGGGCTCGCGGCGCTCACCGGCGCCGCCGGCAGCTGGCTGCTGCGCCTGACCGGGCTGGACGGCGGGTTCGCGCACGTCGTGCTCGTCGCGGGGTCACTCCTGCTCGGGCTCGCCGCGAACTGGCTGGTCATCGCCTGGTGCCTGGCCCGGCTGCCCCGCGCGCCCCTGCCGCTGCGCTCGACGCTGCGCCCGGCCGGGGCCGCCGCGCTCGGGCTCGGCGCGATCCAGCAGGCCGGCGGCCTCTACCTGCACATCCTCGGCCGGTCCCCGGCCGTCGCGACGTTCGGCACGCTCGTCGGGGTCCTGCTGTTCGGCTACCTGATCGTGCGCTGGCTGCTGATGGTCACGGTGTGGCTCACGGTCCGGGACGAACCGCCGGCCGGCACGCTCGCCGCCGACGTCCGCTACGCCGGGACGACGCTGGGCGCCGGGGCGTCGGCGGAGCTGGTGGTCCGCACCCTCACCGGCCGCTGAGTGGCGGGCCGCACATCGCCCGGGTGGTGACCGGCGGCTCCCGTTAGGATCCGACTAAGCGCTTGCTCAGCAACGGAGGTGGACATGCGGATCGGGACCGCGATCAACTACGCCGGAGGCTTCGCCGACAGCGTCGCGGACATCGTCGAACTGGAGAAGGCCGGCCTCGACGTCGCCTTCGTGCCGGAGGCGTACTCGTTCGACGCCGTCAGCCAGCTCGGTTACCTCGCGGCGAAGACCGAGCGGGTGCAGCTGGCGTCCGGCATCTTCCAGATCTACACCCGCACGCCGACCCTCACCGCGATGACGGCGGCCGGGCTCGACTTCGTCTCCGACGGGCGGTTCATCCTCGGCCTCGGCGCGTCCGGCCCGCAGGTCATCGAGGGCTTCCACGGCGTGAAGTACGACGCGCCGCTGGCCCGCACCCGCGAGATCGTCGAGATCTGCCGCCAGGTGTGGCGCCGCGAACGCGTGGTCCACGACGGCAAGCACTACACGATCCCGCTGCCGCCGGAGCAGGGCACCGGCCTGGGCAAGCCGCTGAAGCTGATCAACCACCCGGTGCGCGAGCGCATCCCGGTGCTGCTGGCCTCGCTCGGGCCGAAGAACGTCGCGCTCACCGCGGAGATCGCCGAGGGCTGGCAGCCGATCTTCTTCCACCCGGAGAAGGCCGCCGACGTCTGGGGCGAGTCCCTGGCCGAGGGAAGGGCCAAGCGCGACCCGGCGCTGGGCGAGCTGGACACGTTCGTCACGGTCGCCCTCGCGATCGGCGACGACGTTGACGGGCTGCTCGACCAGGTGCGCCCGGTCGTGGCCCTGTACGTCGGCGGAATGGGCGCGCGCGGCAAGAACTTCTACAACGACCTGGCGTGCCGCTACGGCTACGAGGCCGAGGCGAAGCTGATCCAGGACCTCTACCTCGACGGCAAGAAGGAAGAGGCCGCGGCGGCGGTGCCGATCGAGCTCCTGCGCGCGATTTCCCTGGTCGGCCCGGCGGGTTACGTGCGCGAGCGCGTGGCGGCGTTCAAGGAGGCCGGCGCGTCGACGCTCATCGTCAACCCGCTGCAGCCGGGCCGCGAGGCGCGGGTGGCCGGGGTGTCCCAGCTGCGGGAGCTGATCGACTGAGGTGAGGCGGCGCCGCGAAACCCCCGCGGCGCCCGGGAGCGGCGGGTTGCGGTGGCCGAGGCGCTGGCCGCGCACTCTGCCACCGCACAAGGCAATCCCACCCGCACCCGCCGCCCGGACGTGCAGGCCGTCGATCCAATCAGACCGGCACCGCCGACACCGCAACCCGCGCCGAGCCCAAACCGGCCGTGTCGTTCACGCCGTCGCTGGTGATCAGCCGCAGCTCCGGTCCCGTCCCCTCGGGCGCGACCAACGTGCTGTCCGGCTCGTCCGCCGGATACAGCGCCGTCTTACGGACGGTGAACCGGGACTCGCGGCCGTCCTCGGCGCCGATGATGATCATCGCGCCGCGCTCGAGCTTTCCGAGCCGGGCGAAACTGCCGCTCGTGTACCCGAAGCCGGCGTGCCCGGACAGCACCGCCACCCCCGGCGCGCCCGGGGCCGGGCCGTCGGTGAACCAGCCCACACCGAGCGCCGTGCCGGGCTGCTCGCGGCGGCCGCCGCCGACGTGGCCGAGGCCGATCAGGTGGTTCAGCACCAGGCCGAGCGACGGGATCCGGAGGGCGACCGGCGGGGCGCCGGACCCGAGAACCGCGGGCCCGTTCACCGCCGGCGCGCCGGGTGTGACCGACGTTACAGGAGTCAACACGGTCGTGACGCCGAGCAGCACGCAGCCGAGCCCGGCCACGACCGCGAGCACGGCTGCGGCCGGCCGCACGAGCTCGGATCGCCGTGTCGGTCGTTCGGTCACTTTCGCCTGCTCCGCACCGGTTTTGATGTCCGATTAATCGCGCTGGGACGGGGTGGCGTTACCGAATCGTGTCCACTGCTAGGCTCGTTCACTCGATCGGGTCATCCCGCTGTGACCTTCTTGTCAAGAAGGCACGTCTGTCAGGGTGCAATCCGTCAAGGTTCGGCAAATCGGTACGAGATCGGACATCATGAGATGTTTGCTGCAGTCGGACTGGGGATATCCACTGCCGGGAAAGTGAGGTGCGCCGCGCTGTGCGAAAGATCGACGAGCCCGCGGTGGGCGTGCTGGACGTCGGGTCCTTCAGCGCCCGGCTGGTCGTGGTGCCGATCGACGGCTCACCGCGCGAGCCGCTGCTGAACCACCAGACGCGGCTGCGTCTCGACCGTGAGCTCGACGACCGCGGCCGGCTCACCGACCAGGGCGTCGCGGCCATCACGGCCGCCGTCGCCGCGGGCATGACCATGGCCTACCGCGCCGGCGTGCGCAGCGTCTACCCGCTGGCGACCTCCTCGATCCGCGACGCGGCCAACGCCGCCGAGGTCGTCCGGCACGTCGCCGGTGAAACCGGCGTCGAGCTGCGCTTTCTCTCCGGTCCGCGCGAAGCCGAGCTGACCTACCTCGCCGCCCGCCGCTGGTACGGCGCGTCGGCCGGCCCGCTGCTGGTGCTCGACATCGGCGGCGGCACAGTCGAGCTGGCCGCGGGCTGCGGCGAGACGGCGTCGTTCGCCCGTTCGCTGCCGCTGGGCGCCCGGTCGATGACCCGGGACTGGCTGCCGAGCGAGAAAGTGTCGGGCAAGCAGGTCAAGGCGCTGCGCGCGCACGCCCTCGACGTCGTGACGACCACGCTCGGCGCCGCGGGCGTCCAAGACCCGTGGGTCGTCGGCTGTTCGAAGGTGCTGCAGCAGCTCGCCCGGCTGTCCGGCGCCCGGCCGGGGCGGCGCCGCGAACTGCGGCTCGACGACCTGCGCGCCTGGATCCCGCGGCTCACCGCGCTGCCGCCGTCCAAGCGGGCCCAGCTGCCGGGCATCTCCCGCAGCCGCGCCCACCAGGCCCTGGCGGGCGCGATCGTGGCGGAGTCCCTGCTGACGGTGGCCGGCGGCAAGATGTCGATCTGCCCCTGGTCCACCCGGGACGGCCTGCTGCTGAGCCTGCAGGACAAGGCGATGGCCGCGGCCACCAGCCTGCCCGCGGCCTGACCCCTGGTCGTGGCCGGGAAAACCGGGTATGCCGGAAGCATGAGCCAGCAGCAGAGCAGTCACGCCCGCGACGACGAAGACGACGAGCTCCCGAAGCTCCCGACCCCCGGCTCGTTGACCCACGACGTGCCGACCGCGCCGGACCCGGACGTCAACCCGGGCGGGACCGAAGACGTGCCGGCCCCGCCCGGGCGCGACGTCGTCAGCGACCTTCCGGAGTGACCGGGTTGGTCGGTTCCGCGTACTGACGCACCTTTTCCGAGTCGCGGCGCATCGGGGCGCGCCCCGGCGGCTGCTTCGGCGGGTCGCCGGCGTCGATCTTCGGGATCGCCAGGCGCCGGGGCTCGGCGGTGATCCGGACGCGCTCGCCGTGGTGCAGCACTTCGATGGGGTCGCCGGCCAGCACGTGGTAGGTGGCCTGGTCGGCGTCGATCTCGACCTGGAACCGGGTCTCGCGGAACATCAGGCGGAACGTGATCCGGTCCAGCTGCGCCGGCAGCCGCGGCGCGAACGCGAGCGTCGAGCCGTGGTCGCGCAGGCCGCCGAAGCCGGCCACGGCGCCCTGCCACGCCCCGGCCAGCGACGCCATGTGCAGGCCGTTGCGGACGTTGTTGTGCACGTCGTGCAGGTCGGTCAGCGCGGCTTCGGCGAGGTAGTCGTAGGCCAGGTCGAGGTGCCCGACCTCGGCCGCGACCACCGACTGCGTCCCCGCCGAAAGCGACGAGTCGCGCACGGTGCGGGCCTCGTAGTAGGCGAAGTTGCGCGCCTTCTCCTCCGGGCTGAACGAATCTCCGCACAGGTACAGCGCCAGCACCAGGTCCGCCTGCTTCACGACCTGCTTGCGGTACAGGTCGAAGTACGGGAAGTGCAGCAGCAGCGGGTACTGCGCGAGCTCGGTGCCCTCGTAGTCCCACTCGTCGTGGTCGAGGAAGCCCTCCGACTGCGGGTGCACGCCGAGCTCCCGGTCGTAGGGCAGGAACATCGCCGCGGCGGCCGCGCGCCACGAGTCCAGTTCGACGGCGTCGACGCCGAACCGCGCCGCCACGTCCGCGTGCCGCTGGCAGGACTCCGCCGCGGCCAGCAGGTTCCGCTTCGCCATCAGGTTCGTGTAGACGTTGTTGTCCGCCACCGCGGAGTACTCGTCCGGCCCGGTGACGCCGTCGATGCGGAACGCGCCGTGCCGGTCGTGGTGGCCCAGCGACGCCCACAGCCGCGCGGTTTCCAGCAGCAGCTCGGTGCCGTAGTCCCGCTCGAACTCGTCGTCGCCGGTCGCGTTGAGGTAGCGCAGCACGGCGTCGGCGATGTCCGCGCTGACGTGGAACGCCGCCGTGCCGGCCGGCCAGTACGCCGAGCACTCGGCGCCGTTGATCGAGCGCCACGGGAACGCCGCGCCGCGCAACCCCAGCTGGTGCGCGCGTTCGCGCGCTTTGTCCATTGTGGAGTGTCGCCAGCGGAGGGCGTCGCGCGCCGCGTCCGGCATCGTGTAGGTGAGTACCGGCAGGACGAACGACTCGGTGTCCCAGAAGGCGTGCCCGTCGTAGCCCGGGCCGGTCAGCCCCTTGCCGGCGATCGCGCGGCTCTCGCCGCGGGCCCCGGCCTGCAGGAGGTGGAAGAGCGCGAAGCGAACCGCTTGCTGCAGCTCGGGATCCCCGTCGATCTCGATGTCCGACGTCGCCCAGAAGTCGTCGAGGAACTCGCGCTGCTCGGTGACCAGGCCCTTCCAGCCGGTCTGGCGCGCGCCCGCCAGCGCCGCCTCGACCTGCGAGCGGAGCGCGGGCACCGAGCGCTGCGCGGACCAGCCGTAGGCGAGGAACTTGGTGATGCGCAGCCGCCCGCCCTTCGGCACGTCGACCGCGACGGTGAGCCGCGCGAGGTCCTCCTCGGAGTGGATGCGGGCCCGGATCCCGTCGTCCACCTCGATCTTGTGGTCCATCGCCGCGGCCATCCGCAGCCCGGAGCGGCGGGTCTGGTGCACCAGCACGGCGTTGTACTCGTGGGCGCGGTGGAACTCGCCGACCAGCGGCGAGTTCAGTGCGGCGGCCACCCGCGGGTCGCTCGTGTCGGACTCGATCGGCTCGTTGGCCAGCAGGTCGGACTGGACGACCAGCTGCAGGTCCTCGTCGAGCGGCTCGACCTCGTACCGGATCGCGGCGATCGCGCGCTGGGTGAAGGAAACCAGCCGTTCGGTGCGCACGCGCACCCGCCGCCCGGTCGGCGACGACCACTCGGTGCTGCGGCACAGCGTGCCCTTGCGGAAGTCGAGCACCCGGTCGTGCTTGGTGGCCGCGCCGTAGCGCATGTCCAGCGGCTCGTCCTCGACGAGCAGCCGGATGATCTTGCCGTCGGTCACGTTGACGACGGTCTGGCCCTCTTCGGGATAGCCGTAGCCCCCTTCGGCGTAGGGGAGTTCGTGCTGCTCGTAGAACCCGTTGAGGTACGTGCCGGGCAGCCCGCGCGGCTCGGCCTCCTCGAGGGTGCCGCGCAGCCCGATGTGGCCGTTGGACACGGCGAACGCCGATTCGGTGCGCTGCAGGGCGTCGACGTCCATGCCACGCCACCGCAGCTCCCACGGCGCGCATTCGTAGCCGCGGGGTTCTTCCTCGGTCATCGGTCCTCCAGCAGTTCGGCGAGGTCGTCGACGACGACGTCGGCGCCGTGCGCCCGCAGCGCGTCGGCCTGGTCGGCCCGGTTGACGCCGACGACGTACCCGAAGTTGCCGGCCTTCCCGGCCTGGACGCCGGACTGGGCGTCCTCGAACACGGCGGCGTGCGCGGGTTCGACCCCCAGTGCCTTGGCCCCGGCCAGGAACGAGTCCGGCGCGGGCTTGCCCTTCAGGTGCTGCTCCCGGATCGTGAGGCCGTCGACGCGGGCTTCGACGTACTTGCTCAGGTCACCCGCGTCGAGCACCTTGGCGCCGTTCGCCGACGACGTCACGACGGCGATCCGCAGCCCGGCGGCCTTGACCGCGTCGAGGTAGCGGATCGAACCGGGGTAGGGGCTGACTCCGCGCTCGTCGATGATCTTCAGGACCAGCTCGTTCTTGCGGTTGCCGACGCCGTTCACGGTCGGGGCGTCCACGGTGTCGTCCGGGTCGCCCTCGGGCAGTTCGATCCCGCGCGACTTCAGGAATTCACGCACTCCGTCGGCGCGGGGGCGGCCGTCCACATAGGTCGCGTAGTCGGCGTCGGTGAACTCCTGGAACCCGGCGCCGTCCCGCGCGCGGAGAAATTCATCGAATGTCCGTTTCCACGCCTCGCGGTGGAGCACCGCCGTTCCCGTGAGCACTCCATCGAGGTCGAACAGGCAGGCGGTGATGGTTTCGGGCAGTCCCGTCATGCCCGCACGCTACCGGTCCTCGTCTTCGTTCGCGGCGTGTTCGGAGTGGGGGCGCACCCGATGGATGAGTTCGTGCACGGTCGCGTCCGCGAGCCGGTAGCGCACCACCCGGCCGGAGCGCTGCGTGGTGACCAGCCCGTGGGCGCGCAGCAGCCGCAGGGCCTGCGACACCGCCGTGTCGGTCATGCCGGTCGCCGCGGCGAGGTCGGTGACGCTGATCTCGCGGGCGTAGTGGATCGAGACGAGCAGCGCGAGCCGCGAGGGGTCGGCGACCACGGAGAACCGCTGGGCCCACTCGTCGATGACGGCGCGGTCGCCCAGCCCGTCGACCGCCGCGGCCACCCGTTCCGGGTCGATCAGCTTGCGGCCGGGGTCGATGTCCACCCCCGGATGATTCCACCCGGGCCGCGGGGCGACCACCGGTGGTCTGGGTCACGCGCGCTTGACGCCGCGGGCCCGGGCGGGCGAGGCTGCGGTTAAGACACTTGTCATAGTCGAGGAGCCGAGATGACGGACGTGGCCGCCGGGGCGCAGACCCGCTCGAAGACGATCACCTGGCAGGACCCGGCGCCGACCGCCCGGCTCGGCCTGACCATGACCGGGCTGGAGTACATGACGGCGATCGCCGAGGGCCGCGTCCCCGGCCCGCCGATCGCCGCGCACTTCGGCCTGCGCTGGGAGCGCATCGCCCCGGGCGAGGTCGTCGCCGTCGCGGAGCCGGACGAGTCGCTGTACAACCCGATCGGCATGGTCCACGGCGGCGTCGCGGCCACGATGCTCGACTCGGTGGTCGGCTGCGCCGTGCACACGACGCTGCCGGCCGGGGTCGGGTACTCGTCGGTGGAGCTGAAGGTGAGCTACCTGCGCGCCATCCACGCGGGCCGCGGCGAGATCCGCGCGACCGGCCGGGTGGTGAAGGAGGGCTCGCGGATCGCGTTCGCCGAAGGGGAGATCCGCGACGCCGAGGGCAAGCTGCTCGCGACGGCGTCGGGGACCTGCGTGATCACGCGCTAGGTTCCTTCACGTCCCAGTGCTCGACGAGCAGGCCGTCCTCGACGCGCAGGATGTCGACGATCGCCGTGCCGGCCACGTGCAGGTGCACCATCACCAGGTTGTGCTCGGCGACGACGTGCCGGATTTCGGCGGTCGCGCCGGCCAGGGGTGAGTTCTTGACGGCGTCGGCGAACGCGTCGCGGCCGGAGGGCAGTCCCCGGCTGTGGGTGACGAGGTCGGGGTGCAGCGCGGCCTTGGCGGCGTCGAAGTCCTTGTGCACGAACAGGTTCTCGAGGCAGTCGACGACGATCATGCGGTTCGTTTCGCTCATGCCCGTGATGATCGGCCGTCCGGTCCCGGACGTCGATTACGTGGCAGGTAATCACCGTGGCGGGCGGACCCGGCGCTGCCGGACGGCGTCCTCGCCGCCGTAACGGCCGATCACCGACGCCAGCAGGGTTCGCGCGTCCTCGACCCGCTCTTCGCCGTACTCAGCCACGAGTTCGTCCTGAAGCGCGCTTCGCAGGACTCGCGTCGCTTCGACGGCTTCGCGGGCGTGCTCGGTGAGGTGTAGCAGCTTCGTGCGCGCGTCGGCCGGATCGGGCCGGCGTTCGAGCAGGCCCCGGCGTTCGAGATCGGCCACGGCTTTGGACGCGGCCTGCTGCGTGACGCCCATCCGCTCGGCCAGCGCGGTGATGGACAGGGGCGCGGCGAGGACGTGCTGGATCACGACGCCGTCGTTGAACCGCAGGTCGCCGAAGCCCTGTCCGGCCAGACGCTGCTGCACCTCGTCGGTCAGCGCCCAGCCCGCGAAGAGGGTGGTGAGTGACAGGTCGAGGTTTGCTGCCGTAGGATGCACAACCATGGTTGTGGAATCTAGCAGAGTGCCGGCCGGGCTGGCCGGGGAGTTCGTGCGCGTGGCTCACCGGATCGTGTGGTGCACGCTGGTGACGGTCGACCGCCGCGGCCGGCCGCGGTCACGGGTGGTCCACCCGATCTGGGCCGACGGCCCGGACGGCTTGACGGGCTGGCTGTTCACCCGCCCGACGCCGCTGAAGCTGGCGCACCTGGCGGCGTCGCCGTACGTGTCGTGCTCGTACTGGGACCCGCAGCACGAGGTGGCGGTGGCGGAGTGCCGGGCGGAGCTCGTCGACGACGAAGAGACGCGCGAATACCTGTGGGACCTGTTCGCGTCGACCGCGGAGCCGCTGGGTTACGACCCGAAAATCCTTGGAGGGGAGGATTTCCGGGACCCGAAGATCACGGTCATGAAGCTGACGCCGTGGCGAGTTTCGACGGGCGGCGAAGCCTGGCGCGCGGCTTAGCCCGGCCCAGGCGTGCCGTGAATGACTCATTCATGGCGTCCGACGACAGCAATGAGTCATTCACTACGTCCGGGCGGCCGTCCCCGGCTAAGCGGCGCCGACGCGGCGGTCGAAAACGAGGCCCTGCGCGGCTCGCAGCCCGACGCTGATCGCGCCCGTCAGGACCGCGTCCTCGCCCAGCTCGCCCTGGACCACCTTCGGCACCAACGGCGTGAAGGCCCGCAGCGCCCGGTCGATCGGCTCCAGCAGCAGGTCCGCCGCCGTGCCCATGCCGCCGCCCAGGACGATCAGCTCCGGGTCGATCACCGCCGCCACCGAAGCCACCGTGTACGCGAGCCTGTCCGCCTCCGCCTCCAGGGCGCGGCGGGCCAGTTCGTCCCCTTCGCGGGCCAGGCGGAACACCTCGCGCGCCGACTTCGCCGTGCCCAGGCCGAGTTCCCGCGCGCCGCGGACGACCGACTGGGCCGCCGTCGCCTCTTCGAGGTGGCCGCGGGCCGGTGGGGTGCCGTCCTCGTCGCCGGCGCGGGTGCGGCCGTAGGGCAGGTAGCCGATCTCGCCCGCCGCTCCCGTCGCGCCGCGGAACACGCGGCCGTCGACCATCATGCCCATGCCGACACCCGTGCCGATCGTGATGCAGCCGAACACCGAAGCACCGCGCGCGGCTCCGCTCTCGCCTTCGCCGACGGCGGTGAGGTTCGCGTCGTTCTCCACCATCAGGTCCGGGCCCAGCGCCGCCTCGAGGTCGTCGATCAGCCCGGCCCGGCCCCAGCCCGGCAGGTTCGGCGCGTGCCGGAAGCAGCGCTTCTCCGGATCGGCGACACCGGGGGAGCCGACCACGCGGACAACGATGTCGCCGGCCGCCAGACCCGCCTCCGCGACGGCCGCGGCGGCGATCTTCCCGACCGCCGTGACCAGCGCCGCGCCGGAGCGCGCGGTGTTGCGCTCGTCGCGGCGCGCCACGAGCGTGCGGCCGAGGTCCGAGACGGCCACGCGGAGGTGCTCACGGCCGATGTCGACGCCCAGCACGTACCCCGCGGTGGGGTCGGCTTCGTACAGGACGGCCGAGCGCCCGGTGCCGGTCGAGGTGTGCCCGGTCGGCCGGGCCAGCCCGGCGGCTTCGAGCGCCAGCAGCGCCTGGCTCACCGTCGGCTTCGACAGCCCGGTGTCCTTCGCCACCTGCGGCCGGGTCGCCGGTCCGCTGCGGCGCAGCAGGTCGAGCACCGCCCGCTGGTTGATCTTGCGCATCCCGGCGGGGGTACCGACCGCGGGAGCTTCTACGCCGGCCACCCGTGCCTGCCTCCTGTCGTCTTTCGTCCGTTCTGCCACGCTAGCCGCCCGAGCCCCGGTTTTCCCGGAATACGCCGTGTTCGGGACCCGTTGACTCCGAGCATGAGCACTCCGGTACGCGGGCGGGTCCGCGTGGCAGCAGGCGCGAAGCGGGTTCGCGTGTTCCTCGCCGGGCAGGTCGTCGCGGACACGGTGCACCCCCTCCTCGTGTGGGAAGTGCCGTACTACCCCACGTACTACTTCCCGCGCGCGGACGTCGTGAGCGGGCTCCTCACCCCCTCCGGCCGGACGTCGCACTCGCCCAGCCGGGGAGAAGGTGTTCTGTCGACGATAAAGGTCGGCGGGGCCGAGGCGGTGGACGGCGCGCTGGAATACCCGGATTCGCCGATCGGCGAGCTGCGGGACCACATCCGCTTCGACTTCGCCGCGTTCGACTGGTTCGAAGAGGACGAACAGATCTTCACGCACCCGCGCGACCCCGGCGTCCGCGTCGACATCCTGCCGAGCTCGCGCCACGTCCGGATCGAGGTCGACGGCGTGACCGTCGCCGACACCGTCCGGCCGCACCTGCTCTTCGAGACCGGCCTGCCGACGCGGTACTACCTGCCCCGCGTCGACGTCCGGATGGACCTGCTCGAGAAGGTCGACGCCGTGACGCACTGCCCGTACAAGGGCGCGGCCGAGCACTTCGACGTGACCGGTCACGAGGACCTCGCCTGGAGCTACCCGACGCCGCTGCCGGAGAGCGAGCGCGTCGCCGGCCTGGTGGCTTTCCTCGACGAGAAGGTGGACGTCTTCGTCGACGACGTCCGGCAGGAGCGGCCGAAGACGAAGTTCGCCTGACGCTTCACGCGTCCGGCAGCCAGTTCCCGTGGAAGCCGGCGGGGACCCGGCCGGGCAGGTGGACGGTCGCCACGGGCGCCGCGGCGACGTTCCCGGCGTCGAGCACCACGAGGTCGCTGCGGTCCTCCGCCGCGTCGTAGACGTAGCTGAGCAGCCAGCCTTCGCCGTGCTCCGCCGGGACGAAGACCGCTTCCCCGGGGATCCGCCCGGGCCCGAAGACGTGCTCGGCCGCCGTGCCGGCGTGCAGGTCGTAGCGGCGCAGGACGTCGTGGCCGGTCACGTGCCCGAAGCGCGAGTCCGATCCCGCGAGCCGGTCGTCGATGCGGGGGAACTCGCCCGGCCGGTCGTCGAGCCGGTCCTCGGTGACCGTCCCGGCCGCGAGGTCGATCGTCCAGCGCCACAGGGACGCCGGCGGGTCCTCGTGGCCCGCCCACCACTGGTGGTCGTAGCGCATGACGTGCACGACGATCCGGCCGTCCGGTGTGTCGAACGCGTTGAGCGTGTGGAAGACGTAGCAGGGCTCGATCTCCAGCCAGCGGACGCCGGCTTCGGGCGCGTCCCGGCGCAGCACGCCGAGCCGGGCGCCGTAGCTCGCGTCCCAGCCGTAGGGCATGCCCTGGCCGACCGCCGCCAGGTCGAACACGACGGGCAGGTCGTAGAAGACGACGTGCTCCTTCGTGAGGGCGAAGTCGTGCATCATCGTCAGCCCGGGCACGTCGATCGGCTGCTTGACGACGAGCTTCCCGGCGGCGTCGGCGCGGTAGTACCCCACGTGCGGCGCGGTGATGCTGCCGTAGCCGAAGAAGTGCAGCTCCCCGGTCGACGGGCAGATCTTGGGGTGGGCGGTCATCGAATCGGCCAGCTCGCCGTCGAAATCGTACACGCCGACGGTGTCGAGCTCGGTGGTGATCTCGTATGGCAGCGAGGATTCGACGAGCGCGAGCGTGCGTCCGGCGTGGTTGACCACGTGCGTGTTGGCGACGCTGGTGCGCAGGTTCCGCGTGCCGTCTTCGTTGTAGCGCTTGCGGTCCGGGTCACCGAAGCTTTCGGTGCGCACCCAGCGGTTGCGGTACCAGGCCGCGCGGCCGTGCTCGAGGCGGACGCCGTGGACCATGCCGTCGCCGGTGAACCAGTGCTTGCTGCCGTCCTGCGGGTTCGGGCCGTTGCGCAGGTACCAGCCGGTCAGCTCGGGCGGCAGCGCGCCGGTCACCGGGAGGCCGGCCGCGGTCAGCTCGTCGTGGACGGGGGCGTAGGCGCCGGTCAGGTGGAAGTCCGTGGTGGTCATGTCAGACGGCTTTCTGGGCGCGGGCGCGCACGATGCGCGGGTAGCGGATGGTGAAGGCGACGGGGACGGCGAAGCCGAGGACCTTGAGCGTGATCAGCGCGGCCGTCGCGTGCGGCGCGAAGTTCAGCAGCGCGATGCCGGCGAGACCGGTGACGGTGAAACTCAGCGCCCAGACGAGCGTGATGATGACGTTGACCCGCTTGAAGACCGGGTTGCCCCAGAGCTCCGGCGGCGTCATCGTCCGCGCGATGCCGAGGGTGAACGGCCGGCCGATGGCGAGCGAGCCCCAGGCGGTGAGCGCCAGCCAGGCGTCGGTCAGCGCGCCGGTGTAGGTCTTGAGCGGCGACGCGGGGAAGGTGAACGCGACGGCCGTGAGCAGCGCGAAGAAGGCGAGCGCGCTCCACTCGATGATCAGCGCGTCCGCCTTGCGGCCTTCGCGGCGGGCCAGGACGAGCAGGCCGGCGGCGAGGACGAGCCCGGTGAGGCCGGACCAGCGCCAGTCCGCCTGCGTGGCGACCACGGCGAACGCGATCCACGGAAGGAAGCTCTTGAGGTAGTTCATGTCCCGCTCTCCCCTGACATTCCAACTTTGACATGTCGAAGTTAGAATCTGCTACATGGACATGTCAAGACTGGAATGTCATGATGGGGTCATGAGTCTTCGCCACGCTGTCCTCGGCTTACTGGACGAGCACCCGATGAGCGGCTACGACCTGCTGAAACGCTTCGAGCAGGCGATGTCCAACGTCTGGGCGGCGACGCAGAGCCAGCTCTACGGCGAGCTCGGCAAGCTGGAGACGGCGGGCCTGATCCGCGTCCACGCCGAGGGCCCGCGCGGCCGCAAGGAGTACGAGCTCACCGACGCCGGCCGCGCCGAGCTGATTCACTGGCTGGCCGAGACCGAGCCGAACCGTGTGACGCGCAACGAGTCGCTCCTGCGCGTCTACTTCCTCGGCGCGATCGGCCCGGAGCGCGCGCGGGAGTACCTGGCGAACCTGGGGGAGACGGGCCGCCGCCGCACCGAGCGCCTGACCGACCTCGAGAAGACGATCGACTGGGGCGACGACGCCCCTTCGGTGTACGGCCGGCTGGTCCTGGAGTGGGGCAAGCGCTTCTCGGAGATGCAGCGGGAATGGGCGGAATGGGCGGTGAAGCAGGTCGAGTGAGGCCTGTATAACGCCGTGTACGGCGGGTGTCTTCGCGGCCGAACGGGTGAACCGGCCGGGGAAGCGTCAACACGGCGCGACGGCCGCGCGTGGTGGTCGTGGCGAGCCGGCCGGGTCGCCGACACGACGCGAGGGAGCACCCGTGAGACGACGGATCGGACTCATCCTGGGAGCCGTGGCCCTGCTGCTGACGGCGCCGGCCGGCGCCGCCTCGGCGGCGCCGGCGAATTTCGGCGCGGCCGCCGTGCACGCGAATGGCGCGGGGGCCACCGCGGTCTCCGCCACGGGAAACCTCGCCTGGTCGGCTTCGCGGCGGACGGTCACCCTCACCAACGTGAAGATCTTCATCAAGGGCGGTGAGTGCGGATACCTGGACATCTCCGGGTGGCAGGGCAGTACGCGGCTGGACTCCACCGACCGCTACCCGGCTTCGGTTTACCGCTGCGCGCCGTCCGACGCCGTGTACGTGGCCGGGACCGAGATCCTGACGACGGATCGGCCGGGCGGCATCGACCACGTGATCGTCGAGGTGACGGACGACAGTCACTCGATCATCGGCTGGGCGAACTGCGAGTACGCCGACACGAAGTGCTACCACGGGCAGTACTGAGCGAACCTCAGGCCGCGTGGCGGCCGTGGGCCTGGCGCCGGAAGGGCCGGGGCCGCGGCCGTCCCGGCGCCGGGGTGTCCACTGTGGACCCGGTGGCCGTCGCGCCGGGGTCCGCGGTCGCCGCCGGGAGCGGGGCCGTGCGGTCACGATGACTCCGGTGGACCGCCCACAGCAGCACCAGCCCGAGCACCACCAGCACGTGCGTCGCCAGCCGGGCGAACGTCACCCGGCCCGCCGCCAGGTCGCCCGCCGAGAGCACCAGCAGCACCCCGACGAACCCGGTCAGCAGCGGCAGCTGGCCACCCGCGGTGCGGGGCCGGACGACCGCCGCCAGCAGGCCGATCCCGACCGCCAGGTTCCACGCGCCGCTCTCGTGGGCGAGGTGCCCGGCGAGCGCGACGGCGTCGTGCAGCGCGTGCGCGTCGGCCGTGCCCAGCAGCTGTGCGAACGCCAGCCCGAGCTGCGCGATCGCCACCACGGCAAGCGCGATCCGCAGTCCCCAGCCCTCACCGGACGGCGCCGGCGTGCGGTCGAGGATCACCGCGGTGAGGTCCGGGACCGGCGGGGCCGGGCGCAGGAGCATCGCCCGCCGCAGGTCGGACGCGCGCCCGAACCACTCCCGGCACGCCGCGCACGACGCCAGGTGCGCGTCGGGCGACACCGGCTCGTCCTCGCCGTCCAGCCGGGCCGACAGCGCTTCGCGGCAGTCCTCGCACTTCATCTCCCAGTAGTCGGACGGCGGAACCCCGAAGTTCCCCGTCACTGCTAGGTTCCGGACTATGACTCGCGGTGAGGACGACACACGCGTCACGGCTTTGGCGATGGCCGCCGGCCGCGGCGACCGGCGCGCCCTGGAGGAGTGGGTCCGCGCGACGCAGGCCGACGTCTGGCGCTTCCTCGCGCACCTCACCGACGCCGCCTCGGCCGACGACCTGACGCAGGAGACCTACCTCCGCGCCTTCGGCAGCCTCCGCCGGTTCGCCGGCCGGTCGTCGTCGCGGACCTGGCTGCTGGCCATCGCGCGGCGGGTGGTCGTCGACCAGATCCGGGCCGCCGGCGCGCGGCCGAAGCTCGCCGACACCGACTGGGAAGCCGCCGCCGAGCGCACCCGCGACCCGGCGGCCGGTTTCGAGGAGCTCGTCGAGCTCGGCCTGCTGCTCGACGGACTGGACCCGGAGCGGCGCGAGGTCCTCGTGCTGACCCAGGTGCTCGGCCTGTCCTACGCCGAGGCCGCCGACGTCTGCGGCTGCCCGGTGGGCACCGTCCGTTCCCGCGTCGCCCGCGCCCGGGAGGACCTGATCCAGGCCCGGCGCGCCCGGGGCTCGGACGCCGGCTGAACCAACCCGCTGGGCCGTCCGGCACTGTGGCGGCGCACACATTCGGGGGCTTCCGCTGTCATCTCGTCACAGAGATGGGCGAACACGACTACTCCGCGTTGACGCCCTGACAACGCCTGCTTAGCGTGGCGCGCACCCCGCCACCACGCTGCAAGGGATCCCCGATGGCCAGTCCCACCACCAGTCCCGCAGGCCCGGAACCGGGTCAGGTCGGCCGCCGCCGCTTCCTGACCTACCTCGTCGCCGCGCCCACGCTCACCGTCGCCACCAAGCTCACCGCCGACGCGGTGGCCCCGGCCACCGCCGAAGCCGTCGTCCCGACCCTGCCGCAGCCGGCGGAGATCCTCGACCTCGGCGACGTGCTGACGCTCTCGTGCGTGCCGACCGCCGGGATGCTGGTGCTCGAGATGACCACCGACGGCCGGGCGCGCCTGCAGCTGCCGCGCGCCGAGGTCGGCCAGGGCATCACGACGGCGACCGCGATGCTCGTCGCCGAAGAGCTGGACCTGCCGCTCGACAAGGTCGACGTCGTGCTCTCGGACGCCCGCACCGAGCTGCTGTTCAACCAGCTCACCGGCGGCTCCAACACGATGCGCTCGCTCTACGACCCGGTCCGCGCGACCGCGGCGACCGCCCGCGCCCGGATGCTGGCCGCGGCCGGGGCACAGTGGGGGACCGACGCGTCGCGACTGTCCACTCGCGACGGTGCGGTGCACGCGCCCGACGGCCGCCGGGCCGGTTACGGCACGCTCGCCGGGCCCGCGTCGCGCTCCGGCCTGAACGTCGGCGCGATCCAGCCGAAGGCCGAGGCCGCGCACACGCTCGTCGGCACGCCGACCTCGCGCAAGGACGCCCGCGCGATGGTCACCGGCAAGCAGGTCTACACGCTCGACCTCGACGTCCCGGGCGCGAACCCGGTGATGGTGCGGCGCCCGCCGACGATCAACGGCACCGTGAAGAAGGTCAACAACGAGGCCGCCGTCCGCGCCATGCCGGGCATCATCGACATCGCCGTCGTGAAGACCGGCGTCGCGGTGATGGCCGAGACCTTCGGCCAGGCCCTCGACGGCAAGGAGGCGCTCGACGTCACCTGGGGCGCGGGCACCGTCGACGGCGAAGACAACGAGAGCATCAAGAAGAAGCTGCGTGGCGCCGCGCTGCCGTTCGTGGTGCCGCCGCTGCTCACGCAGTACGTCGACGGCGAGTTCGACTTCGCCTTCGCGAGCCACGCGCCGATGGAGTCGAACTCCGCGGTGGCCGACGTCCGCGACGGCAGCGCCACCATCTGGGCCGGCCTGAAGTCGCCGATCGTGGCGAAGCAGACCATCGCCCAGGAGCTGGGGCTGCCGGAGAACAAGGTGACCGTGCACGTCCAGCAGGGCGGCGGCTCCTTCGGGCGCCGGCTGTTCTTCGACGCCGCACTCGAAGCCGCGCACATCTCCCAGGCGATGAAGAAGCCCGTCCGGCTCATGTGGAGCCGGATCGACGACATGCGCCACGGCCGCGGCCGCGCGGCCAGCTACCACCGGATCCGCGCGACGTTCGCGCTCGGGCAGGTGCTCACGTTCGAACACCGCGTCGCCAGTGTCGAAACCGACTGGAGCCACGGCCTCGGCGAGATCCTCACGGCGTTCGCGGCGAAGCTGCCCGTCGGCGGCAACCTGAGCTTCGCGCAGACGGTGTTCCTGCTGACGATCAAGTCGCCGTACAACTTCGGCGTCACCACGCAGCTGCTCAACGAGGTGCCGCTGAAGTTCCACACCTCGGCGTGGCGCTCGGTCTACTCGGCGAACACCCGCGGCGCCGAAGAGATCATGGTCGACGAGATCGCCGCGAAGCTCGGCAAGGATCCGCTGCAGTTCCGCCGCGAGTTCATCAAGGAGCCGCGGCAGCGCGCGGTGCTCGACAAGGTCGCCGAGCTCGGCGAGTGGGGCAAGAAGATGCCGAAGGGCTTCGCGCAGGGCATCGCGGTGCACGGCGAGTACAAGTCCTTCACCGCGTGCCTGGTCGAGCTCGACGCGCGCGACACGAAGTACCCGCGCGTCACGAAGGCGACGATCGCGGTCGACGTCGGCAAGCCGGTGAACCCGCGCGGCATCCAGGCGCAGATGCTCGGCGGCCTCACCGACGCGATCTCCACGACGCTCACCGCGGGCCTGCACATCGACAAGGGCCTGCCGCTGGAGGGCAGCTACTCGCAGTTCCACTACGCGCGGCAGAAGAACTCGCCCACCGACGTCACCGTGCACGTCATGCCGGCCACCGGAGACGACATCGGCGGCGCGGGCGAGCTCGGCCTGCCGGCGCCGGTCGGCGCGATCGCCAACGCCTACGCCCGGGCCACCGGGATCAAGCCCCGCAGCTTCCCGATCACCTTCCCGGTCGACTTCGAACCGTTCCCGCGCTGAGGAGAACCATGCCGAACTACACCTTCGTGGTGAACGGGAAGACCGTCACCGTCGACGCGCCCGCCGACCTGCCGATGCTGTGGGCGCTGCGCGACAAGCTCAAGGTCCGCGGGCCGAAGTACGGCTGCGGCATCAACGTCTGCAAGGCCTGCACCAGCCACCTCGACGGCGAGGCGTTCAACCCCTGTGTCACGCCGGTCGCCGACTGCGCGGGCAAGGAGGTCACCACGATCGAGGGACTGGCCGACGGCGAGAACCTGCACCCGGTCCAGGAGGCCTGGCTGGAGCAGGACGTCGCGCAGTGCGGCTACTGCCAGCCCGGCCAGATCATGGCGGCCGTGGCGCTGCTGAAGAAGACGAAGAACCCGACCGACGCGGAGATCGACGCGATCGAGAACGTCTGCCGGTGCGGCACGTACTTCCGGATCCGGGAAGCGATCAAGAGCGCCGCCGCGAAGATGTGACGACGCGGATGCGGAGGTTCTACAGAAGAACCTCCGTATCCGCGGTAGCTGTAGAAAGTTCACCCGGTCGTGATGACCGCTTTCGGGTTAGATGTCGGTCTCAGGCCTCGACGAGGAGGTCGGGGGACCGGAGGGCACCATGCACTACCAGGCGCTGCTGGCCGACGGGCTCGCGCCGAAGGTCGCGTCCCTGGCCGCCGAGGTCGAGCGCAAGCTGCCCGAGCTGATCGAGAGCACCGTGCGGCAGATCCGCGCCGAGATGCCGGTGTACCAGGACGCCCGGTTCGTCACCCACGCCGAGCTGCGGAGCTCCGTGCGGGCCAACCTCGAGCACGTCATGCGCACGCTGCGCGGCTCCGACGCCCCGGACCTGTCCCAGGCCCGCGCCACCGGCCGGGCCCGCGCCCTGCAGGGCGCACCGCTGCCGGAGCTGCTGCGCGCCTACCGGATCGGGCTCACCGAGGTGTGGCACCGGTTCGTGGAGCTGACCGCCCGCGGCGAGCAGCAGGACCTCGCCGGGCTCGTCGCCGCGACGTCGGCGATCTGGGCCCTCATCGACGACCTCGCCGAAGCGCTCACGACGTCCTATCGGGACACGACGGCGGAAGTCATGGTGGCGCACCAGAACCGGCGCTCGGCGCTGGTCGAGGCGCTGTTCGCCGGCGGCTCCGCGACCGAGGGCACCCTCTGGGACATCGCGCGGGTGCTCGACCTCGCCCTGGACGGCACTTTCGTCGTGGTCGCGGCGGAAACCCCGCGGCTGGGCCAGGAACCGCTGCCGCAGATCGAGGCGCGGCTGCGCGAGCTGCACCACGCGTCGGCGTGGCGCCTGACCCCGGACCTGCAGGTCGGCGTCGTGTCCCTGCGCGACCCGAGCGCGTCGAAGGCGATCGTCGACCTGGTCCGCGAGCACCCGGTCGGGCGGGTCGGCGTCAGCCCGGTGTTCACCGGCCTGGGCAACACCTCCCGCGCGCTGCACCTGGCCCGGGTGGCGCTGTCGAGCCTGATGCCGGGGACACCGGCGCTGGTCCAGTTCACCGAGTCGCCGCTGGCCGGGCTGGTGGCGAGCGCGCCCGAGGCGTCGGTGCAGCTCGCGCACCACGTCCTGCAGCCGGTCCTGGACCTCCCGGGTGACGACCGGAACGTGCTGCTGCTGACGTTGCGCGCGTGGTTCGACTGCCAGGGTTCGACCAAGCTGACGTCGGAACGGATGTTCTGCCACCCCAACACGATCCGCCACCGTCTCAAGCGGATCACCGAGGAGCTGGGCCGCTCGCTGACCGACCCGGCCGACATCGCCGAGCTGGGCGCGGCCCTGCGGGCGCTGAACCTCTTCCCCGAAGCGACCCACCTGCCGGCGCCGCGCTGAGCCCCGGCCGGGTGTCCCCGGGGTCCCGGCAAAGTCGGATTCGCCGGTCAGCTCGTAGCGCGGACGGCCAGGTAGACCACACCGGAGGTCGCGGTAGCGGCCTGGGAGGGTCATGAATGACTCATTCATGACCTCTGACGAGGTGAATGAGTCATTCACGACATCGCAGGGGCTCGCCGGTCACGTTCGCCCCGACTTTGCCGGAACCCTCGGGTGTCCCCGGGGTTCCTGGGGGTGACAGGACCAGGCGCGGGCGGGCGGCGCTGATTACCGTGGAGTCGTGACCGGCGAACCGAACCTCCTGGGTGACCACCTCCGCGCCCGCCGCGAGCTGCTCACCCCCGAGCAGGCCGGCATCCCGGCCGCCGGTCTGCGGCGGGTGCCCGGCCTGCGCCGGGAAGAGGTCGCGATGCTGGCCGGGATCAGCGCCGACTACTACCTGCGCCTGGAGCAGGGGCGGGACCGCAACCCGTCGAGGCAGGTCCTCGAGTCCCTGGCCCGGGTGCTGCAGCTCGACGACGACACGACGGCGTACCTGATCGGCCTCGCCGAGGCCCCGCAGGCACGCCGGAAACGCCGTCGCCGCAAGGAAACCGTCCCGCCGGGCACGGTGAAGTTCGTGGCGGCGCTCCCGCTGCCGGCGTTCGTCGAGGGGCGTTACCTCGACGTGCTGGCGGCCAACCCGCTCGCCGCGGCGTTGTCCCCGCGGCTCGTCGTCGGCGCCAACCGGCTGCGCGACGTGTTCCTCGACCCGGCCGAGCGGGCGCTCTTCCCGGACTGGGACCGCGCTACGCAGGGACTGGTGGCCGGCTTCCGCCAGTCCGTCGGCACCGAGACCGACGACCCCCGGTTCATCGAGCTCGTCGGCGAGCTTTCGCTGGCGAGCCCGCGTTTCCGGGCGCTGTGGGCCCGCCACGACGTCGCGAACCGGCGCGGCGCGACCGTGCGGTTCGACCATCCGCAGGTCGGCGAGCTGGTGCTGAACCGGGAAAAGCTCGTCGTCAGCGAGGCGCCGGGCCTCGTGCTCGCCGTCTACCACCCCGACCCCGGCACGGACGCCGCGGACAAGCTGGCCCTCCTCGGCTCCGCCGCCGCTCCGGCCCGATCCGACCAGAAGGAACCCCACGCATGAGCAAGCTCGCCCTCGTCACCGGCGCGACTTCCGGCATCGGCCGGGCGTTCGCCGAACGCCTGGCGGCCGACGGCCACGACCTGGTGCTCGTCGGCCGGCGGCAGGACCGCCTCGACGCGTTCGCCGCCGCCCACACCGAGGTCAAGGTCCGCACTGTGGCCGCGGACCTGTCCACCGACGAAGGAATCGACGCCGTGGCGGAGATCGCCGCCGCCGAGCCGCTCGACCTGCTGGTGAACAACGCCGGGGTCGCCCACTACAAACCGCTGGCCGACCTGCCCGCCGCCCAGGCGCGCGAGCTGGTCAAGGTGAAGGTGCTCGCGCCGACGTTGCTTTCGCGCGCCGCGGTCGGCGGCATGCAGGAGCGCGGCCGCGGCGCGATCGTCAACGTCGCGGGCATGATCGCCTTCAGCGGCCCGGCGCCGCATGCGCAGATGCCGCGCCGCGCGGTCTACGCCGGCAGCCTCGCGCACCTGGTGGCGATGTCGCAGACGCTGAGCGCCGAGCTCGAAGGCACCGGCGTCCGGGTCCAGGTCGTGTGCCCGGGCGTGGTGGCCACGGAGTTCCACGAGGTCCAGGGCCTGGACCTGAGCGCGGTGCCCCGCATGAGCGCGGCGGACGTCGTGTCGGCGTCCCTGCGCGGCTTGGAGCTCGGCGAGGTCGTCTGCGCGCCGGGTGTCGAGGACACGAGCCTGCTCGACAGCGTCTTCCGGGCCGATCTGGCGGCTTTCGGGGGCCAGAGCCCGGAACTCGCCTCCCGCTACCGGACGCCGGGACCGTAACGCCGGGCCATCCCGGTCAGCCACTCGCGGCCGACCGGGTTCGCGGTGTGCACCCGCACCTCCGGCGGCCAGCGGTCGTGCTCGCACAGCCAGAGCACGACCGGCCGGGTCGTGTCGTCCCCGCCGAGGTCGTGGTCGAAGGAGATCGCGGCGAACTCGGTGCCCTTCAGGAGTTCGATCGCCTCCGCGCTCGTCTTCGCCCACGTCCAGCCGTCCGGCGCCGGGCGGAGGTCGTCGACCCAGAGGCGGCTCATGCGGCCAGCAGTTCGCGGGTGCGGGCCTGCTCGGCCGCCGAGCCGAACGGCATCACCAGCAGCTCCGTCGCGCCCGCGTTTTCGAGGGTTTTCACCTGGCGGCGCACGGTTTCCTCGTCGCCGACGATGACGCTGTCCGAGACTTTCGCGTGGCCGTCGCGGTCGAGCATCGCCCGGTACGCCGGGACGTTCGCCGCGGCGCCGTAGTTCTCCTCGACCCACGCCCGGCGTTCGTCCATATCGGACGTCACGCAGATCAGCTGCCCGGACACGACCCGCGACTCCCCGCCGAGCGCCGGCGCCACGAACTCGCCGGTCGCCCGCGGGCCGGCCCACGTGGTGATCACGCCGTCGGCCAGCTCGCCCGCCAGCCGGGTCGACTTCGGGCTCACAGAGCCGACCAGCACGGACGGCCTTTCGGCGCCCGGCGCGTTCACCCCGCCCGCCGCGGTGAGCGACTCGCCGTGGACGGCCGCCTTTTCCCCACGCAGCACGGGGTTCAGCGCTTCCAGGTACTCGCGCAGGTGGCGCAGCGGGCGGTCGTAGGAGTACCCGAACTCGTGCTCGACGATGTGCCGGTGGCTCAGCCCGACCCCGAGGTGGACCGGCACGCCGGTCGCGGCCTGGACGGTCAGCGCCTGCGCGGCCATCGTGATCGGGTGCCGCGGGTAGGTCGGCACGACACACGTTCCGAGCCCGACGCCGGGCGCCGCGGCGCCGAGGGCGGGCAACGCCGTGAGCGCGTCCCAGCCGCCACGCTGGGCCAGCCAGAGCGTCCGGTAGCCGAGCTTCGCGGCTTCGCGCGCTTGTGCGGTCATGGCGTCGAAGCCGACGCCGAGTTCGTCGATCAGGATCCCCGTGCGCATGTGTCCTCCCAGGTGGTCAGTACGCGCGTTCGAGCTGTTTCCGGTCGAGCGCGACGGATTCGGTGAACAGCCCGGCCACGCGGGGCGCGATCGCCCGCAGCCGGGTGGTCGAGACGGCGAGCGGCTCGAAGGCGTGCGCGACGGTGTCGGCCAGCAACGCCGGCTCCGGCGGCGAAGCGCCGACGAGGAAACCGTGCAGCACCGCCTGGTAGGCGACGGCGAGTTCGCGGGCCGGCCGGTCCGCGCGCAGCAGGTCGTTGGCCGCCAGCAGTTCGAGGTACTCGACGAACGCCTCGTCGTGGCGCGGGTCGAGCTTGGTGTGCAGCTTCGGCAGCAGCTTGCCGAGCGTGTCGGTGTCGTCGGCGTACCCGGCGCGCAGCAGCGGCCGCGCGAGGACGTTCCGGTACTGGGCCTCGGTCAGCGTCGACAGCCGCGCGGCGAGCGGGTCCGCCTCGAGCGTCCGGACGAGGTCTTCGATGCTGCGCACCGACTCCCGCAGCAGGACGGCGAGGAAGAGCTCCTCACGGTTCTTCCAGTGCAGGTAGACGGTCCCCTTGCCGACGCCGGCGCGCTCGGCGACGTCCTCGATGGTCGTGCGCCGGTAGCCGGCGCGCAGCAGCAGCCCGGCGGCGGCGTCGAGGATCCGCTCGGCCCGCTCCACGCGGTCTTCGGCAGGAGGCACGCCACCATCGTATGACCAAATGCGAAATCTGGTCAAACGTCAGGTTCGAAAGAGGGCGGGACGCGCCGGGCGTCCCGCCCTCCCGGGTGGCTCAGCCGTCCGAAGACCGCTTCCACAGGTTGATGCCCGCGTCGGTCGCGTGGCCGTCGATCTCGGTCAGCTCCTCCGAGCTGAAGTCGAGGTTCCCGAGCGCGCCGACGTTGTCCTCGAGCTGCTTGACGCTGCTCGCGCCGACCAGCACGGACGTCACGCGGTGGTCGCGCAACGCCCAGGCCAGCGCCAGCTGGGCCAGCGACTGCCCGCGGCGGCCGGCGATCTCGTTGAGCGCGCGGACCCGGCCCAGCCGGTCGTCGTCGAGGGTGCCCGGGTCGAGTGACTTGCCCTGCGCCGCCCGCGAATCCGCGGGGACGCCGGTCAGGTACTTGTCCGTGAGCAGCCCCTGGGCCAGCGGCGAGAACGCGATGCAGCCCGCGCCCGCCTCGTCGAGGGTGTCGAGGAGCCCGTCCTCCTCGATCCAGCGGTTCAGCATCGAGTACGACGGCTGGTGGATCAGCAGCGGCGTCCCGAGCTCACGCAGCAGGCGTGCGGCTTCGGCGGTGCGCTCCGAGTTGTACGACGAGATCCCGACGTAAAGCGCTTTCCCGGCGCGGACCGCGGAGTCGAGCGCGCCGACGGTCTCCTCCAGCGGCGTCTCGGGGTCGAACCGGTGGGAGTAGAAGATGTCGACGTAGTCCAGGCCCAGCCGGCCGAGCGACTGGTCCAGCGAGGACAGCAGGTACTTGCGAGAGCCCCACTCGCCGTACGGGCCGGGCCACATGTCGTAGCCGGCCTTGCTGGAGATCACCAGCTCGTCGCGGTAGGGCTTGAAGTCGGTGGCCAGCAGCCGCCCGAAGTTCTCCTCGGCCGAGCCGTACGGCGGGCCGTAGTTGTTCGCCAGGTCGAAGTGCGTGATGCCGAGGTCGAAGGCGCGGCGGGTGATGTCGCGCTGGGTCTGCAGGGGCTTGTCGTGGCCGAAGTTGTGCCACAGCCCGAGCGAGATCGCGGGCAGCTTGAGCCCGGACCGCCCGGTGCGCCGGTAGGGGATCGATTCGTATCGGCCGGAAGCCGCAACGTAGGTCACGCGGCGATGCTAGCTCGCTCGGCGGCACTCGGCGGTCCGGTACAGTCCGGGGTGAGCGACCGCTTAGGAGGCCACTGGTGGGCACCGGATTCTTCACCTCCGTCGACGACGTGTCGGCGAAACTGGCCGAGGCCGGCTACCTGGCGTCCACGGCCGTGGCGACCACGGTGTTCCTCGCCGACCGCCTCGGCAAGCCGCTGCTCGTCGAAGGCCCCGCCGGCGTCGGCAAGACCGAGCTCGCCAAGGCCGTCGCCCAGGTCAGCGGCTCGCGGCTGGTGCGCCTGCAGTGTTACGAGGGCATCGACGAGGCCCGCGCGCTCTACGAGTGGAACCACGCGAAGCAGCTGCTGCGGATCACCGCCGGCCGCGACGAGACGTGGGAGCAGGCCCGCACCGACATCTTCGGCGAGGAGTTCCTGCTGCGCCGCCCGCTGCTCACCGCGATCTCCTCGGACGAGCCGACCGTGCTGCTCATCGACGAGACCGACAAGGCCGACATGGAGGTCGAGGGCCTGCTGCTGGAGGTGCTCGGCGACTTCCAGGTGACCGTGCCGGAGCTGGGCACCATCACCGCGACCCGCGCGCCGTTCGCCGTGCTGACGTCCAACGCGACGCGCGAGCTGTCCGAAGCGCTGCGCCGCCGGTGCCTGTTCCTGCACATCGACTTCCCGGACGAAGAGCTCGAACGCGACATCGTCCGGCTCAAGGTCCCGGGCATCAACGACGCGCTCGCGGATTCAGTCGTCCGGGTGATCTCCGCCCTGCGCGCGATGGACCTGCGGAAGCTGCCGTCGGTCGCCGAGACCATCGACTGGGCGCGCACGCTGCTCGCGCTCGGCGCGACCACCCTGGACGACCGGGTCGTGCGGGAGAGCCTCGGCGTGGTGCTCAAGCACCAGGACGACATCACCAAGGCCGGCGCCGGCCTGAAGCTCGAACAGGTCCTGGACGCGTCGTGACCGGCGGTGTGCCGGAGCGGCTCGCGTCGTTCGTCAAGGCACTGCGGGCCCAGGGCATCCCGGCCGGGCCCGCCGAGACGGTCGACGCCGCGGCCGCGCTGGAGGTCCTCGGCTTCGACGACCGGGCGCTGGTCCGCGAGGGCCTGGCCGCCGCCTTGGTCCGCCGGGGCGGGCAGCGCGCGGTGTTCGACGCCGCGTTCGACCTGTACTTCCCGGCAGGGGTCGGCGCGCCGGAACGCGCCCGCGAAGACCCGCCGGCCACGCTCGAAGAGCTGCGTGAAGAGCTCGCCGCCGCTCTCACCGACGGTGACCAGCAGGCGCTGGACCAGCTGGCCGGGCTCGCCGTCGAGATGCTCGGCCAGTACGGCTCGGCGTCCGGCCCCGGAGGTGGCTTCTCGGCCCACCAGACCCTCGAGCGGCTCCAGCCGCAGACGCTCATCGCCCGCGTGCTGGCCGCGGTCCGCGGCGGCGGCGCGCGCGGCGAGTTCACCGACCGGCTCGACCGCGATGAGATCCGCCGCCGGGTCGAAGGCTTCCGCGGTCGCGTCCGCACCGAAGCGCGCCGGCGGGCCGCCGAAGTCCGCGGCCGCGAGCGCGTCGCCAAGCACGCCATCGCGCCCGCGCCGGACCGCGTCGACTTCCTCATCGCCAGCCGCGCCCAGCTCGCCGAGCTGCGGCGGACGATCCAGCCGCTGTCCCGCAAGCTCGCGACGCGCCTCGCCGCCCGCCGCAAGCGCACCACCCGCGGCCAGATCGACCTGCGCCGCACGCTGCGGCGATCACTGTCGACGGGCGGGGTGCCGCTGCGCCCGGCCTACCGCCACCGGCGGCCCGGCCGGCCGGAAATCGTGCTGCTGTGCGATCTTTCCGGGTCGGTGGCCGGGTTCGCGAACTTCACCATGCTGCTGGTGCAGGCGCTGCGCGACCAGTTCAGCAAGATCCGCGTGTTCGCCTTCGTCGACAGCGCCGACGAGGTCACTCACCTGGTCACCACCGGTGTCGCGGACCCCGAACACCTGGGCGCGCGCATGCTGTCCGAAGCCGCGCTGGTGCGCTGGGACGGCCACAGCGACTACGGCGGCTCACTCCGCCAGTTCACGGCGAACTGGCTCGACGCGGTCGGCCCGCGCACGTCGGTGCTGATCCTCGGCGACGCCCGCACCAACGGCGGTGACCCCAACCTCGACGCGGTCCGCGAGATCAAGGCCCGCGCCCGGCACGTCTACTGGCTCAACCCGGAACGGCGCTCGTTGTGGTCCACTGGCGACTCGGCGGCCCTGGAGTACGCCGACGTCGTGGAGATGCACGAGTGCCGCACGGTGCAGCAGCTGTCCACCCTGGTCACCCGGCTGCTGCCGGTGTGAGCCACGCGTCGATGTCCCGCAGCATCGCCTTCTTGGTCGCTTCGGAAGCGAAGGACGCCCTGACGCTCGCCCGCGCGAAGTCCGCCATCACGGTGTCGTCGTAGCCGAAGGCGTCCCGGATGCGGGCGTATTCGGCGGCCAGCGGCGCGCCGGTGACCGACGGGACGTCGGTGTTGAGCGTGACCGCCAGCCCGGCGTCGAGCAGCCGGGGGAGCGGGTGCTCGGGCAGGGACGGCACCAGCCCCAACGTCACGTTCGAGGACGGGCAGACCTCCAGCGCCAGGCCGCGCTCGCGGACCTCGGCGACCAGTGCGGGGTCTTCGAGCACCCGGATTCCGTGGCCGAGGCGTTCGGTTCGGCCGACGTCGAGGGCTTCGCGGATGCTGTCCGGTCCCGCGTCTTCGCCGGTGTGGTGCAGGAGGTGGAGCCCGGCGGCGTGGGCCTTCTCGAAGATCGTGGCGAACGGTCGCAGCGAGTGGTTTTCTTCACCGGCCATGCCGATCGCGAAGACTTCGTCGTACTTCAGCGCGAGTTCGAGGGTGCGCTCGGCTCGTTCGACCGAACGGCGTCGCGAGTGGTCGAGCACGAGCCGGGTTTCGAGCCCGGACAGTCCTTTGAGGACGGACGCCAGCGGCATTTCCGGGTCACCGAGCCGTTCCCCGTGCGACGCCGCGGTGAAGGTGACTTCGGCGTAGCGCGTGCCCTGGGCGGCTTCGTCTTCGCAGTACTCGCGGGCGATCCGCTCGAAGTCCTCGGGCTGCCGGAGACAAGCCCGGACGAGCGTGTTGTAGTCGGCGAAGGCGCGAAAGCCGTCGAACACCGGCGGCTCGTCCGGGACGTCGACGCCGTTCGCCGCGCCGAGCTCACGGAGCGTGCCCGGCCGGATCGTGCTCTCCAGGTGGACGTGCAGGTGGGCCTTCGGCAGGGTGGCCAGGTCGCGCATGATCACGAGCCTAGGGTCCTCCGGCGGGGATCCGCGCGCGATTTTCCGCCTCCGCCGCCACCGCGGCCGGGTTTGGGCTGGGTCACACGGGGAACCTCTGGGGGGTTCGTCCGCGTTGTCAGGATGACCGTAACCGAAGAGGGAGGACCACCGTGGCTTTCTTGCGCAAGCTCACCGTGCTGGCCGGAGCCGCCGGCGCCGCCCGCGCCTACGCCAAGAAGAACCCCGAAAAGGTGAACCAGTACGTCGGCAAGGCGGCCAAGTTCGTCGACGACAAGACCAAGGGCAAGTACCACGAGCACATCGCGGGCGCGGTCCGCAAGGTCAACTCCGTGACCGGCCCGGACGGGCAGCCGGGGCCGGCCGGGCGGCCGGGACCGGCCACCCCGTAGGTCACTCGGCCGACAGGGCTTCGAGGACACCCTCGCCGTACTTGGCCAGCTTGTTCTCGCCGACCCCGCTGACCGTGCCCAGGTCGGCCAGGGAAGCCGGCCGCTGGGTCGCGATCTGACGCAGGGTCGCGTCGTGGAAGACGACGTACGCGGGCACGCCCTGCTCCTTCGCGACCCCGGCCCGCCAGGCACGCAGGCGTTCGAACAGCGGGGCCGCCTCCGCGGGCATGTCGACCGCGGGGGCGGCCTTACGCGTGCCGCGGACCTTCGCGGCGGCCGCGCGCTCGGGCTCGCGGCGCAGCATCACCTGGCGCTCGCCGCCCAGCACCTCGGCGCTCGCCTCGGTGAGCACCAGCGAGCCGTAGTCACCCTCGACCGCGAGCCAGCCTTGGGCGAGCAGCTGCCGCACCACCGCGCGCCACTCCGGCTCGCGCAGCTCGGTGCCGATGCCGAACGTCTTGAGTGTGTCGTGCTGGAACTGCGTGACCTTCGGGGTCGACTTGCCGAGCAGGATGTCGATCACCTGGCCGGCGCCGAACTTCTGCCGCCGCTCGTTGCGCAGCCGCACGATCGTGGAGAGCAGCTTCTGCGCCGGGATCGTGCCGTCCCACTTCTCCGGCGGGTTCAGGCACGTGTCGCAGTTGCCGCACGGCTCGGCCGCCTGCCCGAAGTAGTTGAGGATCTGCACCCGCCGGCACTCGACCGTCTCGCACAGCGCGAGCATCGCGTTCAGGTGCGCGCCCAGCCGGCGCCGGTGCGCGTCGTCCCCTTCGGACGTGTCGATCATCTTCCGCTGCTGCACGACGTCCTGCAGGCCGTACGCGAGCCACGCGGTCGAGGGCAGCCCGTCACGCCCCGCCCGGCCGGTCTCCTGGTAGTACCCCTCGACCGACTTCGGCAGGTCGAGGTGCGCCACGAACCGGACGTCCGGTTTGTCGATGCCCATGCCGAACGCGATCGTCGCGACCACGATCAGCCCGTCCTCGCGCAGGAACCGCGACTGGTGCTTCGCGCGGATGCGCGCGTCGAGCCCCGCGTGGTAGGGCACAGCGGGAATTCCGTTCTGCACCAGGAACTCCGCGGTCTTCTCGACCGAGTTCCGGGACAGGCAGTAGACGATCCCCGCGTCCCCCTTGTGCTCGGTCTGCAGCAGCTCCAGCAGCTGCCGCTGCGGCGAGTTCTTGCCGACGATCCGGTACTGGATGTTCGGCCGGTCGAAGCTCGCGACGAAGTGACGCGCCTCGTCCAGGTTCAGCCGGGCCGAGATCTCCTTGTGCGTGGCCTCGGTGGCCGTCGCCGTCAGCGCGATCCGCGGCACGTCCGGCCAGCGCTCGTGCAGCGCGGAGAGCTGGAGGTAGTCGGGCCGGAAGTCGTGGCCCCACTGGGCGACGCAGTGCGCCTCGTCGATCGCGAAGAGCGAAATCTTGCCGCGGTCGAGCAGCCGCACGGTGGATTCGACCGAAAGCCGTTCCGGCGCCAGGTAGAGCAGGTCGAGCTCGCCGGCGAGGAACGCCGTTTCGACCTCCTGGCGGGCCGCGTAGTCCTGCGTGGAGTTGAGGAACCCGGCGCGGACCCCGGCGTTGCGCAGGGCGTCGACCTGGTCCTGCATCAACGCGATCAGCGGGGACACCACCACCCCGACACCCGGCCGCACCAGCGCGGGAATCTGGTAGCACAACGACTTCCCGCCGCCGGTGGGCATCAGCACGAGCGCGTCACCGCCGCCGATCACGTGCTCGACGATCGCCGCCTGGTCGCCGCGGAAGGCGTCGTAGCCGAACACGCGCCGGAGGGTCTCCAGCGCGTCGGACACGGTCGCGAACTCGGTCTCTGCCACGCGGCCGAGTCTAGAGCGGGGGTCCGACAACTTCCGGCCGCCCTCTCCGGCGCGCCGCCCGTCCGCCGGTGCCACACTGGTCGTGATGGACGAGTACTTCCCGGTTCCCGACCTGGCCGCGCATTTCACCGGCGAGTGGCGGCTCGACCGCGAAATCCTCACCGCCGCGGGGGATCCGGCGGGCGAGGTGAGCGGCACCGCCGCCTTCACGGAGGAGGACGGCGTCCTCGTCTACCGCGAAACCGGCGAGATGCGCCTCGGCACGTACCGCGGCCCGGTGACGCGCACGCTGCACTACCGGCCCACCGCGGCCGGCCGGGCCGACGTGCACTTCGACCACGGCGGCTTCTTCCACGCGCTCGACCTGCGCACCGGGCACTGGCGGACCGACCACCCCTGCCGCGACGACCTCTACCGCGGCAGCTACCGCGTACTCGACGCGCGCCGCTGGCAGCAGGAGTGGGCGGTCCGCGGCCCGGCCAAGGACCACGTGATCGTCACCCGGTTCAGCCGGCCGACGGGCTGAGCAGGTCGGCCAGGTCGATCCGGCGCAGGAACTCGCTGCGGATCCGGTCGCCGACCTCCGCGACCAGCCAGCCGCCGTCGTCGGACGGGTCGATGTGCGTCCGGAACGGCCGCTTCCCCTTCGGCAGCTCGACGACGTTCGCGAGCTCCTCGGCTACCTGCGCGACGTCCGCGTCCGCCGGCGTGATCTCGGCCAGCTTCGCCGCGACGTGGTCGCTCAGGCCCGCGTAGCGCTCTTCGTAGGCGTTCGCGACGGCCTCGTCGGCCGGCCGTCCCGAGTTCGGGAAGTGGTTGGTGCCCGAGGTGAACGCGCCCGGCACGATGATGGCGGTATCGATCCCGAACCGGGCCACCTCCGCCGCGTACGACACCGCGAGGCTGTCCATCGCCGCCTTCGCCGCGAAGTACGGCGCGAGGTACGGCGGGGTGCCGCCGCGGACGCTGCTGCTCGACACCCACACCAGCAGCCCGTCGCGCCGGGCCCGCAGGTGCGGCAGGGCGGCGCGGTTGACCCGCTGGGCGCCGATCACGTTCGTGTCGTAGAGCTGGGCCAGCTGGTCGGGGGTGAAGGCCTCGGCCGGGCCGAGCACCATGTGCCCGGCGTTGTGCACCACGGTGTCCAACCGCCCGTGCTCGGCGACGATCGCGGCGATCGCGGCGTCGGCGGAGTCCTGGCTGGAGACGTCCAGCTCGACCGAGCGCAGGTCCACGCCGTGCTCACGGGCGTACGCGGCGGCGGCCTCGACCTGCGGGGCGTTGCGGCCGGTGGTGGCGCGCATCCCGGCGTAGACGGTGTGGCCGTTGCGGGCCAGCGCCCGGGCGGAGAGGGCGCCGATCCCGCTGGAGGCGCCGGTGACGACGATGATCATGACTCTGTCCTTTGCGGTAGGTGGGGTTACTCAGACGATTCCGCCGTTGGCGCGCAGCACCTGGCCGTTGACCCAGCGTGCGGGCCCGGCGAGGAACGCGACGACCTCGGCGATGTCCTCGGGCCGGCCGAGCCGCTCGAGCGGCGGCTGCTTGGCCATCCGGTCGATCGTTTCTTCGTCCTTGCCGTCGAGGAACAGCGCGGTCGCGGTCGGCCCGGGGGCGACGGTGTTCACGGTGATGTCGCGGCCGCGCAGCTCGCGCGCCAGGATCATGGTGATCGCCTCGACCGCGCCCTTGGTGGCGTTGTAGATGCCGTAACCGGGCAGGTTCAGCCCGAGCACCGACGTCGAGGTGGTGATCACCGCGCCGCCGTCGCGCACCCGCTTCGCGGCCTGCTGGGCCACGGCGAACGTGCCGCGGATGTTGGTGCGGTGCACCCGGTCGAGGACGTCGAAGTCCGTGTCCGCGATCGGGGTCGGCGCGGTCATGATCCCGGCCAGGTGGGCGACGACGTCGACGCCGCCGTAGGTGCGCTCCGCGGTGTCGAACAGCTCCGCGACCGCGGCCGGGTCGGCCACGTCGGCGCGGACGGCGATCGCCTGCCCGCCCCGCTCGGTGATGGCGTCGACGGCGGCCTGGGCCTCCTTCTTGTTGCCGGCGTAGTTGACGACGACCGCCATGCCGTCGGCGGCCAGGCGCTCGGCGACCTGGCGGCCGATGCCGCGGGAGCCGCCGGTGACGATCGCGACGCGGGTCTCGGTGGTGCTCATCGGGTCCTCTCTTCTCCTCCGGCGGCGCTGGTAGCACCGCTTCCGTCGTTCTGTTATCGACGATAGCACTCGGGCGTTAACGGCGCTAGTCCTCGATTGTTATCGTCGTTACACCGCTGGGCGGCACGGCATCCGGCCGTATCCGCGCCGCCGGTCGGCCGAATCGCGGGCAAACGGCGTTTCGGGCCCCGGGTTCCGGGCACACCGAACCCATCGGGGGCGACATCCGCAAAGGAGTTTTGTGCAATGCCCACCTGGCTGATCGTGGTGATCGTCGTCGTGGCCATCGCGGTTCTCGGCGCCGTGATTTGGCTTGTGACGCAAGAGATGCAGCGAAAACGACTACAGCAGCGCTTCGGCCCGGAGTACGACCGGGCGGTCAAGGAGAGCGACAACCCGCGTGCGGCGCAACGGGAACTTGCCGAGCGCGAACGCCGGCACAAGGAGCTCGACATCCGGCCGCTCTCGGCGTCGGCGCGTGAGCGCTACACCCAGAAGTGGGCCCAGGTGCAGGAAAAGTTCGTCGACCAGCCGGCCATGGCGGTCGCGGAGGCCGACCAGGTCCTCGTCGCGCTGATGGCCGAACGCGGTTACCCGACCGAGGGGTACGAGCAGCAGGTGCAGGACCTTTCGGTGCGCCACGCCAAGACTCTGGAGGACTACCGCGCCGCGCACAGCACGCAGCAGAAGCGCGACGGAGCGTCCACTGAGGACCTCCGCGACGCGATGGTCCGCTACCGCACGGTCTTCGAGGACCTGCTGACCGACGGCGACGACGAGCACCACGACGACCGGCACGACCACGGGCACGACCACCACGAGCGCCGGAACGGGCACGACCACAGCGCTCGCGACCGTGCCGACCGCCGTGACACCGACACCGACACCGACCAGCCCGAGCGACAGGCGTCCGCACAGCCGCGGACCGAGTGGAACGGAGGACGCTGACCATGACCGACCACCTCACCAGGCACAGCGCCGAACACGACGACGACCTCACCGGCCGCGACGACGTCCGTGAGCCGGCCGACCTCCGCGACGACGGCACCGACGTCCCCGGCCAGGAGCAGGACGGCTTCCACGACTCGGGGGCCGACTCCGCCCGCGGCGCCGGGCAGAACCTGAGCACCGCCGACCTGGCGTCGGCGTCGGCCCAGCCGGAAGCCCCGGCGGACACGGCTTCGGACACCACCACCGGCACCACCACGGACACGGTCGCCGACGCGCGACCGGGCGCCGGCCGCCACGGATCGGACGCCGGCGACGAAGTGCCGCCGTTGATCGACTCGGAGAAGGTCACCGGCTTCCGCGACCGCTGGCAGAACGTCCAGACCGGGTTCGTCGACGACCCGCAGCAGGCCGTCCGCGAGGCCGACGAGCTGGTCGCGGCCGTGATCAGCGCGCTGGCCACCACGTTCGCCGAGCACAAGAGCGAGCTGGAAGGCCAGTGGCGGCACGGTGAGCCGGCCACCGAGGACCTGCGTGTCGCGCTGCGGCGTTACCGCTCGTTCTTCGACCAGCTGCTGCCGCGCTAGCGGGGAACCGTTTGCCGGCGGGCATGATCGGGTAGCACGCCGGTGAACGGGATCAGCAACGAGAGGCAAGCGGGATGAACGTGGCCGAACTGCTCGTCGACGGCTTCGGCCGGGTCCGGGAGAACGTGCACGCGGCGGTGGAAGGACTCTCCGCCGAGCAGCTCCGGACCCGGCCGGCCGACGAGGCCAACTCGATCGCCTGGCTGGTGTGGCACCTGACCCGTGTCCAGGACGACCACGTCGCCGACGTGGCCGGGACCGAGCAGGTGTGGACCGGCCAGGACTGGCTTTCGCGGTTCGGCCTGCCGTTCCCGGCCGGGGACACCGGCTACGGCCATCGCCCGGCGGACGTCGAGGCAGTGCGGGTGAGCGACCCCGGCCTGCTCACCGGCTACTACGACGCCGTCCACGACCAGACCGTGAAGTTCCTCGAAGGGCTCGACGACGCGAAGCTCGACCGGGTCGTCGACGAGGCCTGGGACCCGCCGGTCACCTTGGGTGTGCGGCTGGTCAGCGTCCTCGACGACGACATCCAGCACGCCGGGCAGGCGATGTTCATCCGCGGCCTGCTGGAGCGCCGCTAGTCCTCGTAGCCTTCTCCGCGGTGATCCGCGAGCCGCTGCGGACCCGGGCCGTCGGCCCCGAGCCGGTCGCCCGGGTTGGCGAGCCGGCACTTCGCCAGTGACATGCAGCCGCAGCCGATGCAGTCGCCCAGCTGGTCACGCAGCTGTTCCATCTGCCGGATCCGCGCGTTGAGGTCGTCCTGCCAGCACCGCGAGATCCGCGCCCAGTCGGCGCGCGTCGGCGTGCGATCGTCCGGCAGCAGGGCGAGCACCTCCCGGATCGCCGAGAGCGGCATGCCGACCCGCTGGGACATCCGGATGAAGGTCACCCGCCGCAGCGCGTCGCGGCAGTAGCGGCGCTGGTTCCCGGCGGTGCGGCGGCTGCGGATGAGCCCTTCGTCTTCGTAGAACCGCAGGGCCGACGCGGGCACCCCGCTGCGGCGGGAGAGCTCGCCGACCGTCAAGTCCGGCAGGGTCCGGGCTGTGGCGTTCACCATGGTCCCAGCCAACCACAGCCGCGTGCTTGACTTCAAGCGAGCTTGAGGTCTCATCCTGGCCCGGACGGCAACAATGCCGCTGTGTCAAGGAGGAAGTGTGTCCGAAGCTCCCGTACGGGTCGCGGTGATTGTGGGAAGTGTCCGGGAAGGACGGTTCGGCCCGGTGGTGGCGGACTGGCTGGCCGGGGTCGCGGGCGAGCACGGCGGGTTCGAGGTCGACGTCGTCGACCTCGCCGAGCCCGACCTGCCGCTGGTGATGCCCGCGTTCGGCGCCGCGCCATCGGCCGAGGTCGTCGCCGAGGTCGCGAAGGTGACCCCGCGGCTCGAGACCGCGGACGCGTTCGTCGTCGTCACCCCGGAGTACAACCACAGCTACCCGGCCTCGCTGAAGAACGCCATCGACTGGCACCGCGCCGAATGGACGGCCAAGCCCGTCGCGTTCGTCTCCTACGGCGGGATCTCCGGCGGCCTGCGCGCCGTCGAGCACCTGCGGGCGGTGTTCGCCGAGCTCCACGCGGTCACGATCCGCGAGACGGTGAGCTTCCACGGCGCCCACGCGCGGTTCGGGTCCGACGGCGTGCCCAAGGACGACGGCGCGGCCGTCGCGGCGAAGGCGCTGCTCGACCAGCTCGGCTGGTGGGCCCGGGCCCTGGCCGAAGCCCGGCTCGTCCGCCCGTACCCGGGCTGAGGTTTTCCTTGACCTCAAGCCGCCCCGAGGTCCGACGATAGGGGCATGGCCCCCGAACACCCGCTGCCGGCCCGGCTCGACCGGGCCGACGCGCAGCCCGGCGCGACCGAGGTGCGCGAGGTGACCTACGAGCTGCTGCGCTGCCGGCCGGGTGACCGGGTGCTCGACGTCGGTTGCGGCGGGGGCCGGGCGGTCGCCGAGCTGCGTGCCCGCGGGATCCAGGCGATCGGCGCCGACCGGGACCCGCGGATGCCGGCGGCGGCCCGCACCCGCGGCTTCGCGTTCGTCGAAGCCGACGTGCTCCGGCTTCCGTTCGCCGACGGCGGGTTCCGCGGCTACCGCGCCGACAAGGTGCTGCACGAGCTCACCGACCCGGCGGCCGCGGTCGGGGAGGCCCGGCGGGTGCTGGCCCCGGGCGGCCGGGTGGTGCTCTGCGGCCAGGACTGGGACACGCTGGTCCTCGACTCGGACCGCCCGGCGCTGACCCGGGCGATCGTCCACGCCCGCGCGGACACGGTCGCGGGTCCCCGCGCGGCGCGCCAGTACCGGGCCCTGCTGGTCGACGCGGGGTTCGAGGAGATCGCGGTCGAGGTCAGGACGATGGTCGACACCGAGGGCACCCTGCTGCCCCTGCTCGACGGTCTCGCCGCCGCGGCTCGCCCGGCCGGTGTCGCGACGGAAGCCCAGGTCGAGGCGTGGCGGGCGGAGCAGGCCGCGCGGGTGGCGGCGGGCCGGTTCTTCCTCGCGATCCCGCTGTTCGTCGCCTCGGCCACGGCGCCGGCGGCTCAGAACGCCTGACAGGTCAGGCCCGGCTCCCCGCCGTCCGAACCGTCGAGGGTGATGGTGCCGTCGACCGAGTACCGGTTTTCGGCGGCCAGCGCCGCGAACGCGGTGCAGACCAGCTGGTTGGTCCCGACCGACGTGAGCTGCTTCAGCGGGAAGTCCATGGTGATCACCGCGGGCGGCCCGGGGTTCAGGGTGATCGGGCCGGTCCACTGCGGCAGCATCGTGGCGTACCCGTTGGCCTGCTCCTCGTAGGTCGGCCCGTCCAGCAGCATCGAGAGCGCCGTGGGGACACCGACCGGGACGCCGGTCCGGCGCGTCACCGGGGTGACCCGCCCGTCGATGACGAAGTAGAGGGTCACGTCCGTGCCACCGCCGCCGCCCGGGTTCCGCAGCGTCGGCGCCGGCCCGGCCGGGACGGCCCCGGTCGGCTTGACCCCGCACGCGCCGGCCAGCAGCAGCACCGTGATCAGGACGAAGAGCCGCTTCACGACGAGTCCCGCGGCAGGCGCAGCTCGAACCGGGCGCCGGAGCCGGTGTTGGCCGCGACGATGTCCCCGCCGTGCAGCCGCGCGTTTTCCCGGGCGATCGACAGGCCCAGCCCGCTGCCCTCGGACCGCGCCCGCGCCGTGTCGGCCTTGGCGAAGCGGTCGAACACCCGCGGCAGCACCGCCTCCGGGATGCCCGGCCCGTGGTCGGTGACGGTGAGCACGACGTCCCAGCGCTCCTGCCGCAGCACCACCTCGACCGGCGGCGCCCCGTGGCGCACCGCGTTGCCCACCAGGTTCGCCACGACGATGTCCAGCCGCCGCCGGTCCAGCCGCGCCGCGATCCCGGACGGCAGGTCCGCGACCAGGTCCGCGCGCGGTTCCCAGCCGCGGGCGGCGAGGCTGTCGGTGACCGCCGCGGCGACGTCCAGCTCCTCCCGGCGCAGCTCGGCGCGTCCGGCGTCGAACCGGGAGATCTCGATCAGGTCCTGCACCAGCCGGGTCAGCCGCCGCGTCTCCGCCGACACGAGCCGCGCGGCGACCGCGGTGTCCGGCGGCAGCTGCTCGGCGTCCTCGTCGAGGACGTCGGTGACCGCGTTCATCGCCGCCAGCGGCGTCCGCAGCTCGTGCGAGACATCGGCGACGAACCGCCGCGCGTCGGCTTCCATCGCGCGCAGCGTGCCGACCGTGCGCTCGAGCTCCGCCGCCGTGTTGTTGAACGTCGTGACGAGCTCCGCCAGCTCGTCCGCGCCCGTGACGCGCAACCGCACGTCGAGCCGGCCCCGGCCGAGCTGGTTCGCCGCGGTGTTCAATGCCCGCACTGGCCGCAGCACCTGCCGCGCCGCGAGCAGCGCCACCGCGACCGCGACCGGCAGGGCGAGCGCGGAGTACACCCACGCCTGACGGGCCAGCTCGTCGATCGCGGCCGCCTGCTGGGTCAGCGGCACCCCCGCGTAGACCTCGAGCCCGGTCGGCGTGCCGCTCGTCGACTGGACCGGGATCCCGACGAAGAACATCGGGAACCCCTGGGCGTCGACCCGCTGGAACTGGATGTTCGTGCTCCTCGCCACGGCCCGGCGCAGCTCGACGGGCACGATCTCCGGCGGGATGCCCGACGTCGAGTGCAGGTCGCGGTAGACGACGAGCGCGTCACTGGACTTGAGCGCCGTCGCGAAGGCGTCGAGCGTGGCCTGCGACGGCGGCAGCGACACGGTCGGCAGGTAGGCGAGGATCTGGTCGCGCAGCTTCAGCATCGTCTGGTCCTGGATGCCTTCCAGGATGGCGGTGCGCGCGGTGACGTAGCTCGCCCCGGCCGCGGTGGTGGCGCCGAGGATCATGATCACCGCGAAGGCGGCGACCAGGCGGGGTCTCAGCCCCGCGAGCCACAAGCGGAGCCGCTTCACGACCGGCCGAACCGGTAGCCGAACCCGCGGACGGTCTGCACGTGCTCCGGCTTCGCCGGCACGTCCTCGATCTTCGCCCGCAGCCGCTGCACGCACGCGTCGACCAGCCGCGAGTCGCCGAGGTAGTCGTGGTCCCAGACGGCGGAGAGGATCTGCTGGCGGCTGTACACCTGGCCGGGCGTGCGCGAGAGCTCCAGCAGCAGCTTCAGCTCGGTCGGGGTCAGCGACACCGGCGCGCCGCGCTTGGTCACCTCGAGCCCGGCCCGGTCGATCACCAGGTCGCCGTGCCGTTCCGCGGCCGGCGGCGGCCCGGCCGGCGCCTCGCTGACCGCCCGGCGCAGCACGGCCCGGATCCGCGCGTCCAGCACCCGCGGTTCGACGGGCTTGGCCACGTAGTCGTCGGCGCCCGCTTCGAGCCCGGCCACGACGTCGAAGTCGTCACTGCGCGCGGTCAGCATGATGATCGGGACCGGCCCGGACGCCCGCATCCGGCGGCAGGTCTCGAAGCCGTCCATGCCGGGCAGCATCAGGTCGAGCACGACGATGTCGGGCCGGTGGTGCACGAGCACCTCGATGCCGAGCTCACCGGATTCCGCGGTGTGCACCACATGTCCCTGCCGCCGCAGGGCCAGCTGCAGTCCTTCCCGCACCGCCGCGTCGTCTTCTACCACCAGTACCTCGGCCACGGCGCCATTATTCGGAAAAGCGCACGTCATGGCGACCCGGGCCGATCTTGTAGCAAAACCATGACATCGTGCTGACGGGATCCCGAAATGCCGTCTCCAGACTCGGGGACATGGCAGTGATCTTCTTCGAGGCGTCACCCGTCGCCCCTTCGACCGGCACCGGCCGCCACGCGCTCTTGACCCGGGCCGTGTCCCGCACGGCGGTGCTCGCCGCGAGCGCGGCCGGGTTCACGCTCGCCTTCGTCGCGGCCTACCTGCTCTTCGTCCGCACGGAAGCCGGCCGCGGCGTCGAGAACGGCGTCGTCCGCAGTGCCCAGTCCGCCGGCCACACGGTGAACTGGGCGACACCGCTGGCGGAGCTGGACCTGGTGGTCGTGCTCGGCGGCGTCGCGGTGCTGCTCGTGGTGATCTCCCTGCTGCGGCGCCGGTTCGCGCTCGGCGTGACGGCCCTGCTCCTGCTCGCCGCGCCCCTGGTGGTGGCGCAGCTGCTCAAGCTGTACGTGCTGGACCGGCCGAGCGCCGGAGACCGGCTCGGCGTCGCGAGCCACAACAGCTTTCCGAGCGGGCACGTCAGCGCGGCGATGGCCGTGCTGGTGGCGCTCGCGATCGTGGTGCCCCGCCGTTTCCGCCTGCCGACGCTGGTCGCGGGCGGAGTCGTCGTCGCCTGGGTTTCGGCCGCGGCCGTGGCCCTGGGCTGGCACCGGTTGAGCGACACCGTCGGCGGCTGCCTCCTGGTCGCCGCGGTCACCTGCGCCGGGGCGGCGGTGGTGTCCGCCCGCCGCCCCGACGGTGACCGGGTCCCGCCCATCCCGGTGCTGTGCGGCGTGCTCGCCCCACCGGCGGTGGTGCTGTTCGGTTTCGCGGTCCTCGGCACGGCGACGTCCGGCGCCGCCCAGTTCGTCGCCGCGATGGTGCTGGCCGCGTTGTCGGCGTTGTCGGTGGTGTTGTTGCTGACCGGGCCGCTGAGGCGGGTCTCGTTCGACCCGGCCGAGGGACGGGTCCGGCGGCTCCGGCGTCGTTGAGCGGTACTTCGGGTGGGGCCGATCCCGCGGGTTTCGCGTGCCCGCGGGATCGGTTCGTGTGCCGGGACGGTTGGTTCACGTGCCCGGCGGGTCGGACCGCGTGCCGGAAGGGGGGCGGTTCGTGTCCTTGGGCCGCCGGCTGGCGTGACTGCGCGGGCATCTCGCGTGATTAAGGGGGCATCTCGTGGAGTTGCCCCGGTGAGGCGGACACGGGGTTGTTAGGCAGCAGAGACTTGAGCGTAGTTGATGCGGGTGTCGGCTGGGGTGTTCTGGCCGATGGTGGAGTGCAGCCGGTGGTGGTTGTAGTAGCGCAGATAGCCGAACACGTCCTGGCGGGCCTGGGCCCGGGTCTGCCAGATGGTGGTGCCGATCTCGGTCTTCAACGTCGCGAAGAACGCTTCAGCGACGGCGTTGTCGTAGCAGGACCCGACCCGCCCCACCGACGCCCGGATCTTGTGCTCGGTGAGCGCGGTCCGGAACCGGCCCGAGGTGTACTGGACCCCGCGGTCGGAGTGAAACACCGCATCCGGCTCGATGAGGCCGCGGGCGGCGGCGACGTCGATGGCGTCGCAGACCAGGTCGGTGCGCATGTGCCCGGCCATGGCGTGCCCGACGATTTCGCGGGTGTGCAGGTCGATGACGGTGGCCAGGTAGAGCCAGCCGTCGAAGGTGGGCAGGCAGGTGATATCCCCGACCATGCGTTGCCCTGGGGCGGTGGCGGTGAAGTCACGGCGGATCAGATCACCCACCGGCGCGGCCGGGCCGGCCGCGGGGCGGGTCAGGTTTCGGCGTTTGCGGCGGGTGATCCCGGCCAGGCCGTGCTCGCGCATCAGCCGCTCGACCCGTTTGTGGTTGATCGTGTGGCCGCGGCGGTGCAGCTCGGCGGTGATCCGCGGGACTCCGTAGGCGCCACGATGCTCGGTGTGGATGCTGGTGATCAGCATGACCAGTTCGGCCTCGGCCTCCGCTCGTGCGGTCCGGGTGGCTTCGGCGGCGGCCCATTCGTGGAAGCCTTGCCGGCGCAGCCCCAGGACCTGGCACAACCGCTTCACACCGAAGGTGGCGCGGTGTTCGGAGATGAACCGGTAGCGGTAAGTCATCGATCCATCTCGCGCGCAAAATAGGCGGCTGCTTTGCGCAGGATCTCCTTCTCTTTCTGCAGCTCAGCGACCTGCTTCCGCAACCGCTGGACTTCATCGGTGACCGCGGGGTCCGGCACCGGCTCGGTGTCGGCGGCCTGTGTGGCGGTGTTCACCCACGAGCGCAGGGTCTCGTGGTTGACCCCGAGTTCGCGGGCGATCTGCCGTAGTGGACGGTCACTCGAGTTGACCAGCTCGAGCGCGTCGCGTCGGAACTGCTCCGGATATTTCGACCTGCGAGACACCAGGACATCCTCCCTCCAGACCACTGTCTGGAATCAAGGTGTCCGGCCCCAGGGGGCAACCCCACTCGCGTGATTGGAGGGGCATCACGCGAGATTGAAGGGACGACACGCGTGCTTGGGCGGACGACACGCGTGCCTGGAGGGACGACACGCGTGCTTGGGCGGACGACACGCGTGCCTGGAGGGACGACACGCGTGATTGGGGGGGCGACACGGTCGTCGGGGGCTGGTGAGGCGGGCCAGTTTTGGGGGATTGGCCCGCGACAGCGGGCGGTGCCCGGCCTAGCGTCGGGGAGATGGACCCGAGGCTCGCCGAAGACCTGAACTCCCTGCCCGATCTCCTCGACGCCACAAGGAAACTCGCCGGCGAGGCGCTCGCCGGGCTGCCGGACCGGGCGGCCGCCGTCTCGCCCGCCGCGATCGCGCCGGCGGCCCTGCCGCTCCACGGTGTCGGCGGCCGCGGGGCGCTGGAGGAGTTCTCGCGGCGTTGGGAGCCCGGCTTCGCGGGCAGCGCGGGTCCTCGTTACCTCGGGTTCGTGACCGGCGGCGCGACCCCGGCGTCCCTGGCCGGCGACTGGCTCACCGCGGCCTACGACCAGAACCCCGCCAGCGGCCTGGACTCCTCGGCCCAGGACCTCGAACGCGAGACCGTCGGCTGGCTGGCCGAGCTGTTCGGGCTGGGCCCGGAGTTCTCCGGCGCGTTTGTCACCGGCGCCACGATGTCCACGGTGACCGGCCTGGCCATCGCGCGTGAATGGCTCGGTGAGCGGAACGGCATCTCAGTCTCCGAAGAAGGCGCTGCCGCGCTCGGCCCGGTCACCGTCCTGTCCGGTTCACCGCATTCGAGCATCCTGAAGGCGTTGTCGTTCCTCGGAATGGGCCGGTCCGCGCTGCGGAGGATTCCCGTGCTGCCGGACCGCGAAGCCGTCGACGTCGCGAAGCTCGCCGAAGTCCTCGAGACGCTCGACGGGCCGGCCATCGTCGTCGCGAACGCGGGCACGGTGAACACCGTCGACTTCGACGACCTGCGCGCCATCGCGGAACTCAAGCGGCACCACGACTTCTGGCTGCACGTCGACGCCGCGTTCGGCGCGTTCGCCGCACTGGCCCCGGAGCACGCGTCGCTGGTCGCAGGCCTGGTGGCGGCCGACTCGGTGGTCGTCGATCTGCACAAGTGGCTCAACGTGCCCTACGACTCGGCCGACCAGTTCACCCGGCGCCGCGACCTGCAGCTGCGGGTGTTCAGCAACAACGCCGCCTACCTCGGCGAAATCGGCGATACCCCGGACTTCCTGCACCTCACCCCGGAGAACTCCCGGCGGCTGCGCGCCCTCCCGGCCTGGTTCTCGCTCGTGGCCTACGGCCAGGACGGGCACCGCGAGATCGTCGAGCGCTGCATCACGCTGGCTCGTGACCTCGGCAGCCGGATCGACGCTTCCCCGCACTGGCGGCTCCTCGCGCCGGTGCGGCTCAACGTGGTCTGCTTCAGCCCCGCCGCCGACGTCACCCAGGACGGGATCGACGCCCTCGTCCGCGCCATCACCGAAGACGGGACGACGTTCCTGACCCCGACCGTGTACGCCGGCCGCCCCGCGTTGCGCGCCGCCTTCAGCAACTGGCGGACGACCCCGGCCGACGTCGAGCGGGTGTTCGCCGCGCTGGAGCGCGTGGCCGCCGGTTAGCTGCGGTCCGACTTCGGCATCAGGTACTTCCACGGCGACGCGCCGACGCCCAGCTCGCACGGCACGTGCACCAACGCCGGCCGGCCCGCGGCGAACGCCTTCTCCAGCGCGCCGCGAAGGTCGTCCGGGGTGCGCGCAGTCAGGCCGAGCGCGCCGAAGGTCTCGGCCAGCCGGGCGAAGTCCGGGTTCCGCAGCCGACCGCCCAGCGCCCGGCCCTCGAACAGCCGCTCCTGGTCGAGGTGGACGTTGCCGTAGTAGCCGTTGTCGAACACGACCGCCACCACGTTCAGTCCGTATTGGACGGCCGTCGCGAGCTCCTGCGCGGCGAACATGAAGCCGCCGTCGCCGGCCACCGAAACCACCGGACGGCCGGGGTGGGCCGCCTGCACGCCGAGCGCGGTCGGGTATCCGAAGCCGAGCGTGCCCTGGTGGCCGCAGGTGACGAACGTGCGCGGGGAGTAGACCTCGAAGCCGAAGTAGGACGCGAAGCCGACCTGGCAGATCTCCTCGACGAAGAAGCCGTCACGGGGCAGCACGTCCCGGATCGCCCGCAGGTACTCCAGTTCCGGCCCGACGTCGGCGAAACGCTCGGCCACGCGGACCTTCAGCGCAGTGAGCTCCGCGGTCCGATCCGTCCTTTGTGGACCGACGGCTTCGGTGAGCGCGGCCGTCGAGTCGGCGGCGTCGGCGACGATCGCGACGTCCGCCTCGAGCCGGGTCGCCTGCCGCGGGTCGATGTCGAGCAGGATCGTCTTCAGGCCCGCGGGCTTGTCCGGCCACCGGAACCAGGACAGCTCCAGCCGCGACCCGATCCCGACGACGACGTCGGTCTCGGCCCACCGCTCGAACCCGGAGACGCAGGTGAAGCCGAGCGGGTGGTCGTCACCCACGATGCCGCGCCCGCCGCGGAACGGCACGACCGGCGCCTGCAGCCGCTCGGCGAGCGCCCGCACCTCGGCGGCCGCGTGCCGGGCGCCGCCACCCACCATGATCATCGGGTGCTTCGCGCGGTCCAGGAGCTCCGCCGCCTCGGCCACGGCGACCGGATCGACGGCCGGGCGGGGGAGCGGCAGCGGGCCGGCCATCTCGGCGGGTGCACGCAGCCCCAGCACGTCCCACGGCACGGCCAGCGAAACCGGCCGCGGCCGCCCGCCCGCGGCCTCCCGGAACGCGGTCGCCAGCGCGTTCGGGATCTCGGCGGGGTGCTCGACCAGCGCCGACCACTTGGTCATCGTCCGCAGCGTGGCCAGCTGGTCGGGCATCTCGTGCAGGTGCCCGAGCCCACGGCCGAGGTACGCGCGCGGGATCTCGCTCGTCAGGCACAGGACGGGCGCGCTCGCCCCGTGCGCCGAGAGGAGCGCGGCCGAGGCGTTGAGGACCCCGGGGCCCGGCACCACGCTGTAGACGCCGGTGCGCCCGGTCGCCTGGGCGTACCCGAAGGCCATGTACGCCACGGTCTGCTCGTGCCGGGCGCCGATCACCCGGATCTCGCCGTCGGTGCGGGCGAGGCTGTCGAACAGCTCGTAGGTCTGCACGCCCGGCAGACCGAAGACGGTGTCCACACCGTGGGCCCGCAGCCCGTCGACGATCAGGTCGGCCGCGGTGGGAGCGGGCTGGGACTTCGGCATCGGCACGGCCTCCTGGGCGTCGTCCGTCGGCGAGACAATATATGGTTTCCTACATGATCAGCGCCTCCGCCGGAAGGCCGGCCGTGACCAAGTCCCAGCTGGCCTACGACACGATCAAGGCCCGGATCCTCGACGGCCGCTACGGCCCGGGGTACCGGCTGGTGCTCGACCAGATCGGCCGCGAGCTCGACGTCAGCGCCGTTCCGGTCCGCGAGGCGCTGCGCCGGCTCGAGGCCGAAGAGCTGATCCAGTTCGAGCGGAACGTCGGCGCCCGGGTCGTCGCCATCGACCCCACCGCCTACCGGCACGCGATGCAGACGGTGGCGATCGTGGAAGGCGCCGCGACCGGGCTGGCCGCGCCGCTGCTCACCCCGGACGCGCTCGCACGGGCCCGCTCATTGAACGAGCGGATGCGCCGCAGCCTCGCCGAGTTCGACCCGCTCGCGTTCACCGCGCTGAACGCCGAGTTCCACGAGGTGCTGTTCAGCGCCTGCCCGAACCCGAACCTGGTCGACCTGGTGCAGCGGTGCTGGACCCGCCTGGCCGCCGTCCGCGACAGCACGTTCTCGTCGGTGCCGGGCCGCGCGCCGAAATCGGTCGAGGAGCACGAGCGGCTTCTCGAGCTGATCGAGAGCGGGAGCGAGCCGGCGGAGGTCGAGCAGTTCGCCCGTGGGCACCGGCTCGCGACGCTGGAGGCGTACCTCGCGCGGGAGCAGTGACGCCGCTGTCCGAGGCTTGCCCGGCGCCGCGGGGAGTGTCAGGGTCGGGAATGCCGATCTTCTCCGCGCCGGACGGGACCGGGCTGGCCGTCCACCTCGCCGGGTCCGGCGCCGAACCGCCGGTCGTGTGCCTGCCCGGCGGGCCGATGCGGGCCGGGGCGTACCTCGGTGACCTCGGCGGGCTGGGTGCTCGCCGTCGTCTCGCCGTGCTGGACCTGCGGGGCACCGGGGACTCCGAGGAGCCCGCCGACCCGGCGACCTACCGGTGCGACCGCCAGATCGAGGACGTCGAGGCGCTGCGCAAGCACCTCGGCCTCGAGCGGTTCGACCTGCTGGGACACTCGGCCGGCGCGAGCCTGGCCGTCCGCTACGCGGCCCGGTACCCCGGCCGCCTACGGCGGCTCGCGCTGATCGCCCCGAGCCCGCGGACCGTCGGGTTCGAGCTGCCGGTCGCCGAACGGCGGCGGATCATGGCGCGGCGCGCCGGCGCGCCCTGGTTCGACGCCGCGGCCGCGGCGTACGAGTCGATCGCCGCCCGGACCGCGACCGGCGCCGACTGGGCCGCCGTGGCACCGATGTACTACGGCCGCTGGGACGCCGCCGCCCGACGGCACCAGGCCACCGAACCCGGCCAGCGCAACGGTGTCGCCGCGCGGACCTACAACTCCGCCGGCGCCTTCGAACCCGAGGTCACCCGGGCCGCGCTCGGGGCCGTCACCGCGCCCGTGCTGGTGCTGTCCGGCGAACTGGACTTCATCGTCAGCCCGGCCGTGGCCGCCGACTTCGCCGCGCTGTTCCCGGACGGCCGGGCCGTCGTCCTGTCCGGGGTCGCGCACTACCCGTGGCTGGACGACGCGGCCGCGTTCGGCTCAGCCGTGGCCGGGTTCCTGGCCTGAACTCGGGTTGCGGCGCGGCTTGATGCGGACCGCGGGCAACGCGGGCGCCGGCAGCCGCTGCGGGGTGCCCGTGTAGCCGGTGACGCTGCCGAACTGGTCGGACTCGGCCTCCCAGGCTTCGCGGAAGGCCGCGATCTCCTCGTGGGTCCGGCCGACGAAGTTCCACCACATCAGGATCTCTTCGTCGAACGGTGTGCCGCCGAGCAGCAGGAACCGGGCCGGTGTCGAACCGCGGTTGCTCAGCGTCAGCGAACGCAGGCCGGTGCCGAGGTAACCCAGCTCCGCGGACCGGACCCGGGTGCCGGCGACATCGACGTCACCGGTGTCGACGAGGACGCCGTGCTCGAAGCGGGGATCGACGCCGAGGGACATGTGGGCGTCCGGCGCCAGCACGAGCTCCGCGCCCAGCAGCGGGGTGAACGTCGGGATCGGCGACGTCCGCCCGGCCAGTGACCCGAGGAAGACCCGGATCTCGGCGCCCTCGATGCGGTTCACCGACGGGACGTAGTGGTCGAAGGCGCGGGCCGCGTGCCGATGGCGCTCCGGCAGCGCCACCCAGAGCTGGACGCCGTGGAGGGTCTTCGTGGCCGCGGTCGAGACCTCCGAGTGGCAGATGCCGTGGCCGCCGGTCATCAGGTTCAGCTCGCCGGGCCGGACCATCGCGTGGGTGCCGAGGCTGTCGCGGTGCTCGATCTCGCCGGCGAAGAGCCAGCTCACGGTCTGCAGACCGGTGTGCGGGTGCGGGGCGACGTCCATCGCGCCCGGCTCGGTGACCTCGTCCGGGCCGTAGTGGTCGGCGAAGCACCAGGCGCCGATCAGCGACCGGGCCCGCTGGGGGAGAGTCCGGCGGACCCGCATGGCCCGCGGGCCGCCCAGGGGGACGTCGCGCGGGGTGAGGATCTGGACGTCCGGGAGGTCGGGGTCGGCGGCCGCGGGCCGGTCGGCACAGGCGAGCGCGGCGGGGTCGGCCTCGGTGTTGCTCATGTGCGCCACGGTAGTCGCGGTTCGGGGTGGGTTTCGGTCGGCGGGCCGGGTTGCGGCCGCCGGGTGGGTGGGGGCTCACTGGGCTCGGGTGGGGCGGCGCGAGGTGGGCCGCGCAACCTGGCCCTGGCTGGCGGCGCGTGCAGCAGGGGGAGTGCTCGGCGTGGGTGAGGGCCGAGTGCGGCGCGACTTGCTGGGCGGTGAGCCGGTGGGCCCGGCCGGGCGGTGTGGCGTGGCTCGCCTTCGCCGGGGCGAGGTCGGTGCCGCGGGCTCTGCCCGGTGGTCCCCGCCCGCGCGGGTGGTGACCAGGCGCCGCGCTACCTGCTCGTTGGTGGGCGGTGGGATGTGGCGGCGTGGGTGGGACCGGGTGCTGCGCGACCTACGTGGTGCTGGGCGGCGAGCCGGTGGGCGCGGCCGGGCGGTGTGGCGGTTCGCCTTCGCCGGGGCGAGGTCGGCTGCCGCGCACTTTGCCCGGGTGGTGTTGCCGGGGCGGGTGAAGGCCAGGCTGCCGCGCAACCTGGCCCTGGTTGGGCGGTGCGTGCGGCGGTGGGCCGGTGGGTGTGCCCGGCACCGGTGGGGACCGGGTGCCGCGCAACCTGCCCGTGGTGGGCGGTGCGTGCGGCTGGGGCCGGGCGTTGAGCGCCGTTGCTTTCTGGAGTTGTCAAACGTCGGGCCGCCGCCTCAGGCGGCCTGTTGCTGCTCCGCGTTCACGATCGCCTCGCCTGCCGCTGTCAGGCGGGCTGGGACGCGCTCGCCCGGGAGGCCCGGCTGGGCCGCGCAGACCAGGCCCTGGTGGGCCAGCGCGTGGGCGGCGAACTGATCTCCGCACGAGAGGCCGTCGATGAACAAGTCGGGTTCGCTGCTGCACGAGACGCAGCCGCGGCCCGCGCCGACCGCTCGCAGCATCGAGAGCATCCGGCGGTTCACCATCGGTCGCACGGCCGGTGATCCGGTCTGGTCGTTCCCGTTCATCTCGGTCCCTCCCGCTCGTGGCTCGGCATCGTCCTACTCATGCGTCGAACCGGCTGACGGGATTTCGACAGTCCATCCGGAGGCAGTTCGGCCACGGCGTCCTTCTGATGGTCGCCGCCGGTCGTCCAAGCCCGGTCGATTCTCCGTCGACCGTCATTCGTGCGCCGGACGTGAACGGATGGGGCCTAGAACGGCACCCCCGCGATCGCCGGCTCCGGTGTCCACGAACTGCTGCCTTCGCCGGCGCTCGCGCGGCTCAGCTTGGTGACCTTCGCCGTCGCGTACCGCAGCGACGGGCCCATCTCCTCGACGTCCAGCTCCGTCACCGTGCGCTTCTCGCCCTCCTTCGTGTCGTAAGACCGCTGTCTCAGCCGGCCGTGCACGACGACTCGCGTTCCGCGGCCGAGCGACTCCGCGACGTTCTCCGCGTACTGCCGCCACAGGCTGCAGCGCAGGAACATCGGGTCGCCGTCGCGCCAGGTGCCCGACTCCTTGTCGAACACCCTCGGCGTGGACGCGACCGTGAAGTTCGCGACCGCCGCGCCGGCCGGGGTGAACCGCAGCTCGGGGTCGGTCGTCAGGTTGCCGACCACCGTGACCGTCGTTTCGCCTGCCATCGGGCTCTCCTTCTCCTCCGGGTGCGGGGTGCACCGCTCTCGCCGATGAGGAGAGCACGGGGGTCCGACAGTTCCGGGCCGGGCGACAAGATGCCGACACCCGGCCGGGCTGGTTTCCTGCCGCCATGCCGACGGCTTTTCAGAAGGAGCTCGTCACCCTGGCCCACCGCATGGCGGACCTGTGCGCGCTCGTCGCGAGCACGCTCGACGAGGCGACGCGCTCGGTCCTCGAAAGTGACCACACGCTGGGCGGACGTGCGCGGGAAAACGCTGCCGCGGTCGCCGCGCTGGGCGCCGCGTGCGAGGACCAGGCGTGTGCGCTGCTGGCCCTGCACGCGCCGCGGGAGGGGGAGGTGAAGGCGGTTGTCGCCGCCGTGCACACCGCCGCGGATCTCACTCGGATGGGTGGTCTTGCGCGGGAGGTCGCCGAGCCGCGGGGACCCGTTCCGCACGCGGCCCGGCCGGTGCTCGCGCGGCTGGGTTCGCACGCGGTGGCCGCGGCGCGGGAGCTGCTCGACGGCGGGGAGGCCGCGGGGTTCGACGAGGCGGTTTCGCTCGTCGCGGCGGCCGAGCGGGAGCTGCGGGCGTGGGCTGGTGGGACCGATGGGCCGCGTGGGGCTGGTGTGGCGGTGGAGATCGCGCTTGTCGCCGCGGTTTACGGCCGGTTCGCCGCGACGGCGGTTCGGGTTGCCCGCCGGACTGCCGCCTTTGCGCCGATTGGTGCCTGACGGGCGGAGGTCCGGACCGGCGTTCGTGCCAGGGGAGTGCGGAAACGGAGCCGGTGACGGGTGCGGATGTCCGGTGAGCGAGGAAAAATGCGGCTCGCCGGTGAGCGAGGAAGGCGGGCTTCGCGCCGGTGAGAGCGGAAACAGCCCAGTCAGCGGCGGTCAGGCTTAGGCCCGACCGCCGTGACCGGAACGGTCAGTGGCCCTGCTGCGGGAACTGGCCCGGCTGGCCCTGCTGCGGATAGGGCTGCGGGAACCCCTGGGGCTGGGACGGGTGCTGCTGCTGCGGGAAGCCCTGCGAAGGCTGCTGAAACCCCTGCGGCTGCGAAGGGTGCTGCTGCGGAAACCCCTGCGACGGAGCCTGCTGCGCGAACCCCTGCGATGGGTGCTGCGGCTGCTCGCCCCCTTGCGGGTACCCGGAACCGGCCTGCTGGCCCTGCTCCTCCTGCGCCTGCAGGCGAACCGCGTCCTCCTTCGGGATGCGGTTCTCGATGCCGCAGAACGTGCACTGGGCCGTGTACTTGACGCCGATCGGGAAGAGCGGGATGAAGAACAGGGTGAACTTCGTGACCGCCTTGCGCACCGCGTGCGAAGCGGGGTTGCCGCACCGGCCGCACAGGAAGGTCGTCATCGCGAGCACGTAGATCCGTGTCCGCCAGCCCCAGATCAGCATCGGTCTTCTCTCTTTCGGTCCTGCGTTCGCCGCGCAGCGTCGCACACCGGCGCCGCGTTCCGTGGCGCTTTTGGGGAACCGGTCGGGACCAGTACCGGGCAAAGTGGACATACGGGCCGAAGGGTGAGCGCCGCCGGGCGGGGCTAGGTTGTGATCATGCCTAGTGATCGCGCCTTGAAGACGATGAACGCCGTCCACCGCGGCCTGATCAAGCTCAGCGGCGGCCGGGTCGGCTGGCAGGCCGCCATGCCGGTGCTGGAGCTCACCACGGTCGGCCGCAAGAGCGGGCAGCCGCGGACGGTGCTGCTGACCTCGCCGCACCAGGAGGGTGACGCGCTGGTCGTCGTGGCCTCGCGGGGCGGCGACGACACGCACCCCGCGTGGTTCCTGAACCTGCGCGACAACCCGGAGGTCGACGTGTCGCTCAAGGGCGCGCCGAAGCGTCCGATGCGCGCGCGGGTCGCCGACACCGACGAGCGGGCGCGGCTGTGGCCGAAGATCGCCGCCGAGTTCAAGAACTACGCGCAGTACCAGACCAAGACCGAGCGCGAGATCCCGCTGGTGTTCCTCGAACCGCGCTAGTTCCGGGCGGTCAGGTACGCCGGGTCGGGGCCGGGGATCGGCTGGTCCGGCACGCCGGCCAGCAGCTCGCTCATCGCGTGGAAGTACGGCGGCGCGGCGACCGTGCCGCCGAACGCGCCGTGGCCGCAGTTGCCCAGGTGCACCGGGGTGCCCGGGCAGATCTCCCGCGGGTGCGAGCCGTCGGCGAAGACCATCGACGACACCGCGTAGCCGTCCACCCCGCCGACGAACGCCACCGACTCGCTCTGCTGCGTCGTGCCGGTCTTACCGATGTCCGGGCGGGTCCAGCCGGCCGCGTGGGCGGCCTGGGCCGACGTGCCGTCCGTGGTGTCCTTGCTCAGCCCCGCCTCCAGGGTGTTCGCGACGCCGGTGGGGATCACCTGCTCGCACGGCTGCTGCGACACCGGCACGGCGTTCCCGTTCCGGTCGGTCACCGACAGGATCGGGTTCGGCGGGCACCAGACGCCGCCGCTCATCAGCGTCGCCGAGACGTTCGCCATCTCCAGCGGGCTGACCGGGCTGTTGCCGAGGGTGAACGACAGCAGGTTCTGAAAGTACTTCGACTGCGGCTCGTTGTACTGCGGGTTGCCCGAAGCGGGGTTCGGCGCGGCGCCCGCGTCGTTGGTCGCGAGGGTGTTCCGCAGCCCCAGCTTCTGCGCCATGTCGAGCACCGCGGGCATCCCGACCTGGTTCTCCAGCCCGACGAACGCGACGTTCGGCGACGTCGCCAGGCCGTCGGCCAGGCTGATCGGGTCCGCGTAGTGCCCGTCGTTGTGGACCGTGTAGCACGCCGTGTGGCTGTCGGCGTTCGGCGGCGCGAAGCACTGGCTGTCCGGGTTCGGCAACGGCGTCTCCAAGCCCGCCTTGCCGGTGACGAGCGCCGCGGCCGAGGTGAAGATCTTGAACGACGAGCCCGCGCCGAACTCGTTGCTCGCGTCCGCGACGATGTCCGTGGACGTCTCGCCGCGCGCCGGGTCGGTGCCGAAGTTGCGGTTCGCGACCATGGCGAGCACCTGGTGCCCGGCCGCGCCGGGCTGCACGACGGCGAAGGTGTTGGCCACGCCGTCCTGCGTCGTCGGCACGTTCGCGTCGACGGCGTCCTTGGTCACCTGCGAGACGCGCGGGTCGAGCGTCGTCTTGACCGTGTAGCCGCCGGTGGCCAGCTGGTCCGCCGTGATGCCGGCGTGCACGAGGTAGCTTTCCGCGTAGGCGCAGAAGAACCCCGCGTCCGGCGCCGCGCCCATGCACGTGCCGGACGGCGTCACCGGCCCGTCCGGCAGCAGGCCGAGCGGCGCCGCCTTCGCCGTCGGCGCGTAGGACGCCGGGAGGGAGCCGTTGCTCACCATGGCGTCGATGACGAGGTTCCGGCGCTGCAGCGCCTTGTCCGCGTGGGTGTACGGGTTGTACACGCTGGGGTTGTTCACCATTCCGGCGAGCAACGCCGCCTGCGGCACGGTCAGTTTGTCCGCCGTCGTCCCGAAATAGGCTTTTGCCGCGGCGCCGACCCCGTACACGGTTCCGCTGAATTCGACCACGTTGAGGTAGTTCGCCAGAATGTCGTCCTTGCTCGTGGTGTCGTTGAGCTGGACGGCCATTTTCGCTTCACGCAGCTTGCGCGCGAGCGAGTCCTCGCGGTCCTGCTGCTGCGCGATCGGGTTGGTCCGGTCGACGACGTTCACGAGGTAGTTCTTGACGTACTGCTGCGTGATCGTCGACGCGCCCTGCAGCGAGCCGCCGGCGCTGTCGTTGACCGCCGCGCGGAGCATGCCCTGCACGTCGACGCCGCCTTCGGTGTAGAACCGGCGGTCCTCGATGCCGATGATGGCGGCCTTCATCGTCGTCGCGATCCCCGCCGAGGTCACCGGGAGGCGGTACTGCGCGTACAGCGTCGCGATCGGCGTCCCGTCCCGGTCGGTCACCGTCGTCGTCAACGGCGGGTCGGCGGCCGCCAGCTGCGCGGAAATCGTGTCGACCGAATCACTGACCTGGTTCGACAGCAGGCCGGCGCCGATGGCGGCGGGCGCCACCGTTCCGGCCACCAGAATTCCGGCGAGCAGACACAATCCGACAAAGGGGACCACGCCCCGGCCACGATTCACGGAATCGAGATTAGGCATTTCCCGATAAAGCTTCCGTTCGGTGAGACATGTGCCTCATCGGGCCAACCTGCCGAGCAGTGCGGAAGCGACGGCGATCGCCGCGACGGTCGCCCCGGCGAGCACGGCGAAGTCGAGCCCGAGGTGCGACGGCGTCCCGATCAGCAGCCCGCGCAGCGCGTCGACCTGGTAGCTCAGCGGGTTGACGTGACTGAGCACCTTCAGCCATGGGGGCATCAGGTCCACCGGGTACAGCGCGTTCGAGCCGAAGAACAGCGGCATCGTGATCGCCTGCCCGATACCCATCAGCCGTTCGCGGGACAGCACGATCCCGGCGATCACGATGGACAGGCAGCAGAAGAACGCCGACCCGAGCACGAGCACCACGGCCATCGCCAGCAGCTTCAGCGGGTTCGCGGTCAGCCCGACGCCGAGGAGCGCGGAGAGGATCAGCACCATCAACGCCTGGACGAGCGCGCGGACACCGGCGGCGAACGCCTTCCCCGCGACGAGCGCCGCCCGCGGGGTCGGGGTCACCAGGAGCTTGGCGAGCACCCCCGCGTCGCGCTCCCAGATGATCTGGATGCCGTAGAAGATCGCGATGAACAGCGCCGACTGCGCGAGGATGCCCGGCGCCAGGTAGTCGAGGTACGGGGTCGAGCCGGTCGGGATCGCCCGGATCCGGGTGAACGTCTCCCCGAAGATCAGCAGCCACAGCGCGGGCTGGATCGCGCGGGTGAGCAGCTCGGTCTGGTCGCGGCGGAGCTTCTGCAGCTCCACCAGGCACATCGCGCCGACGCGGTTGACGAGCACGCGAAGCCGGCCCAGCGGGCCGGGGTCAGCCGAGACGGCGGGCGGTGCGGCGAGTGGCACGGACACTGCGGATCCCTCCTTCGTCACTCTCGAGCCGGTTCCCGGTGACCTCGCGGAACACGTCGTCCAAAGTGGACTCCGGGCCGAGCCCGGCCTCCAGCTCGGCCGGGGTGCCCAGCGCGCGGATCCGGCCGGCGTGCATCAGGGCGACGCGGTCGCAGTACTGCTCGGCCTCGTCCATGTAGTGCGTCGTGACGAGCACGGTCATGCCGGTCGCGGCGCGGATCTCGGCGATCCGCTCCCACACCGACGAGCGGGCGACCGGGTCGAGCCCGATCGTCGGCTCGTCGAGGATGAGCAGCCGCGGCGAGCTGACCAGCGCCTGGGCGAGCTCGAGGCGGCGGATCATGCCCCCGGAGTACGTCTTGGCGGTGCGGTCGGCGTCGCCGGCCAGCCCGACCAGCTCGAGGGCGTTGCGCACCTGCTCGGCGCGTCCGGCGCGCGGCACGTCGAAGAGCCGCGCGAACAGCGAGACGTTCTCGCGGCCGGTCAGCGCGCCGTCGGCCGAGAGCTGCTGCGGGACGTAGCCGATCAGCCGCCGCACGGCCATCCGGCGGCGGGCGACGTCGATGCCGAAGACGGTGATCCGGTCCGGCGTGGCAGGCAGGAGCGTCGTGATCATCCGGAGCGTGGTGGTCTTGCCGGCGCCGTTCGGGCCGAGCAGGCCGAACACCTCGCCGGGCGGGATCTCCAGGTCGACGCCGTCCACCGCGCGCGTCGTGCCGAACGTATGGCTCACGCCGGTGCAGCGCACCGCGGGTTCGGTCATGGCTGCTCCTTCAGGATGCCCATGAGCTTCTCCAGTGCCGGCAACGCCTGTTCGATCGCGGCGGTGTCCTCTTCGGACAGTCCGGTGAGGGCGTCGGCGACGAGCTCGATCCGGGCGCCGCGCCAGGCGGCCATCCGGCCGGTGGCCGCGGGGGTGAGCTCGAGCCGGGTCGCGCGCCGGTCGTCCGGGTCGGGTTCGCGGCGCAGCAGCCCGGCTTCGACGAGCTGGTTCACCAAGGTGCTGACCGAGTTGGTCGCCAGGTGCAGCTCACGGGCGGCCGCCGCGACGCCGACGCCGGGATGGTCGGCGACCACCCGCAGGACTTCCACCTGCGCGCCGGGCAGGGGAAACCCGGGCACGTCGGCGCGCACCCGGCGGCGCACCACCCGGCGGAGGCCCTGGACGGTGCCCAGCAGCCGTTCGGCGAGTTCGGTCATGTCCCCAAGGTAGCTCTGACCCAGAACTATTAGCAATGCTAAATGTCTGGTTGGCGAAGAAGGGGAAGCGAAGTCGGGATCAGTCCCGCGCGGCTTCGGCGAGGGCCAGGTCGAGCAGGCCGGGGAAGCGGGCGTCGAACTCTTCGCGGCGCAGCGCGTTCAGCCGCTGCGTGCCGCTGTCCCACTGCTTCAGCAGGCCGGCCGCGCGGAGGATCTTGAAGTGCCGCGACGCCGCGGGTTTGCTGACCGGCGGCATGATCGCGCCGCACGACTGGCCGGGTTCGCGCGCGAGCGCGGCGACCATCGCCAGCCGGTACGGGTCGCGCAGCGCCTCCAGTGCCTCGGGGAAGGAGACGTCGTCGAGGGCCGGGTGGTCCAAGGGGGTCGACGTGCGGCTGGCCATGCCCCGAGTATCCCCGGTTGCCGGGACGCGGCGAGCTGCGCCATGGTCGATGTTAGCCAATCGGTTAACATGAGGGAGTTCCGCGGTGCGCGTCTACCGTTCCGAAGCCGGCCGCCTGGTCCAGCGGCAGGAGGCCGTTCCCGAGCCGCAGCGCGGTGAGGTGCTCGTGCGGGTCCGCGCGACCTCGCTGAACTACCGCGACCTGCTCATCCTCGACGGCGATCACTTCGTCAACGCCGCCGGCAGCCTCATCCCGGTGTCCGACGCCGCCGGTGAGGTCGCCGCGGTCGGCGAAGGCGTCACGCGGTTCTCCGCCGGCGACCGCGTGATCAACAGCTTCCACTCGGCCTGGATCGCCGGCCGGCTGCCGGAAACGCTGACCGGGTACGGGAACGGCCAGGACGGCTGGCTCGCCGAATACCGCGCCGTCCCGGAGCACGCGCTGGTCGCGCTGCCGGACTCGGTGAGCTTCGAACAGGGGGCGACGCTGCCGTGCGCGGCCGTCACCGCGTGGACGTCGCTCAAGGGCTGTGCGCCCGGCGATGTCGTGCTCACCCTCGGCACCGGCGGGGTCTCGCTGTTCGCCCTGCAACTGGCGAAGGCGCAGGGTGCCCGTGTGGTCGCGACGACGTCGAGCGCGGAGAAGGCGGCCAAACTGACCGAGCTCGGCGCGGACGTCGTCATCGACTACGTCGCGACGCCGGAGTGGGGCAAGGCCGTGCTCGACGCCACCGGGGGCCGCGGCGCGGACCGGATCGTCGAGGTCGGCGGGCCCGGCACCTTCGCGCAGTCGCTCGTCGCGGCCGGGACGCACCACGCCGAGATCGCGCTGGTCGGGTTCGTCGGCTCGGGCGGTGCGCCGGTGGACTTCATGGACCTGTTCCGCAGCGGCGCGACCGTCCGCAAGATCTGGGTGGGCAGCCGCGAGGACACCGAGGACCTGCTCCGGTGGCTCGCGGTCCGGCCGCTCGAGCCGGTCGTCGACAGCGTTCACCCGTTCGAGGACGCCGAGGCGGCCTTCCGGCACTTCGAGAGCCGGAAGAACTTCGGGAAGGTCGTCATCTCGGTCGCGTAGGGACGAAGGCCTACCGCTGATCGGCGCAACCGGACCCGCGCGGACCGTTCGGCGGCGGGCCGGTGCCGTTCGCCGCGTGATCGCCCGGTTCCGGAGCGGAACGGGCCACCGCGGGCGCATGCTGTCCTTTCCGACCCCGCGTCCCCGCGCCTGACGTCCACTGTGGACATTGCCAGTGCGCCCGGTCCGGCGGTCTTCTCGACCGGAGATAGGACACCACCCCGTGACCCTGCTGGACAGCAAGCTCGTCCGCTGCTGGACGTCCCGCCCGCACCTGCAGACCCTCTACACCCTCGCCGCGGCCGCCCCGCGGCTGCGCGCCGCGCTGGGCCTCACGCCCACCGGCGGCGGCACCGTCGGCTTCCGGGTGGACGGCGACGCGCTGGCCCGCACCGATGCGGAGCTGATCGCCGCGACGTCGGCGCGGCTGCCGGTGCACCCGCTGGTGACCCAGGACCTCGACGGCCGCTCGACGGTCCGGTGCTGGCGGCGCAACCGCGACCTGCGCGTGCTGACCGGCGACCTGGTGGACGTCGCGGACCGGCTGTCCCGGGCCGGCTACGGCGGCTGCCTGCGGTCCGCGACCGTCGAGTTCGCCGAGCCGACCGGGCGCCGCGACCGGAAGCTCGCGCTGGTCTACCTGTTCGACCGCGGCACGTTCCACCCCGCCGCGGCCGCCGGGGCCCGGCCCCTCGACCGCGCGCTGGAGCTGCGCGCCCGGGCCGCGCTGCACGGCGCGCTCCCGTTGGAACCGGCCGCGAACCGGCGGTTCGTGGTCTGAAATTCGCGCGTTTGGCGAGGTCGTCGCCTTCTGCGAAGATGCGGCTCTCTTCAAGCGAAGGAGATCACGATGGCTTCCGTCCTGAATCCGTACCTGAGCTTCCGCGACGACGCGCGCCAGGCGATGGAGTTCTACAAGAGCGTTTTCGGCGGCACCCTCAAGCTGAACACGTTCGGGGAATTCGGTTCACCCGAAGGGGCGGACGCGCAGAAGATCATGCACGGCCAGCTGGAGTCCGAAAACGGCTTCACGCTGATGGCGTCCGACACCCCGGCCGGGATGGAGCACAACCCGGGCACGAACATTTCGGTGAGCCTCAGCGGTGACGACGCCGGTGACCTCCGCGGCTACTGGGAAAAGCTGAGCGAGGGCGGCACCGTGACGGTTCCGTTCGAAAAGCAGATGTGGGGCGACGAATTCGGCGCCTGCGTCGACAAGTTCGGCATCCCGTGGATGGTCAACGTCGTCCAGCCGGGGTGACCGGCCGTTGCAGTGAGCGCCCTCGTCGGTGACGATGAAGGGGCCGGCGTGGCGTGGCGCCGGGGCTGAGGAGGCCCGATGGCGGGTTCCCCCTGGACGTGTCCGCAGTGCGGCGCGGGCAACGAGGCCGCGGCGCAGCGGTGCCGCACCTGCTCGAGCCTGGCCCCCGGCCGGGCCCGGGTGCGGGCGCTGTGGGTGCTGCTCACCCTGATGCTGGTCGCCGGGGTCGCGGTGGCCGGGGTGCTGCTGTTCGCCGGGCGCCCGAAGCCGGCGCCGGCCGCGTCCGGGCCGTTCCCGGAGTACACGACACCCGCGCTGCCGACGACCAAGACCGTCGTCACGACCGCGAACGCCCTGACTCCGCCGCCGGCCCCGCCGTCGACGTCCACCTCGGCCACCCCGGCCGCGAAGCCGTGCCCCGGGGACGCCGCCCGGTACCTGCCGGGCGGCACGGGGACGGCGTTGCTGGTCGCGCAGACCGGGAAGTCGCTCATCACCATCTGCAGGACACCGGACGGGCGCGTCTTCTACGACGGCCAGGCTCGCGGGCAGGCGGCGTCGGACGAGACCCACATCCTCCTGCCCGCCGAAGCTTCGGGTGACGGCTTCGTCGCGACGAACGGCGACTACACCTATCAGGTCTCCGGCGGCCGGCTGGTCGTGACGGCCGGCTCGAAGGTGCTCTCGGACGACGAGCTGACCACGGTCGGCTGAACGCCGTAGAGCTCTTCCACCGGCTCCGCGTCGTACCCGAGGTCCTGCCGCATCCGGGCGCGCATGACGCGGTAGCCGCGCTGGCCCGCGTCCCACGCGGGCCGGGTCTTCGTGCTGTCGTCGGCCGGGTCGAGCAGCATCGTGGTGAGCCGCATCCGCGGCAGCGCGGCGTCGCTGACCAGCCGCCGGACCGCCTCCGGGGCGTGCAGGGCGGCCGGGCCGAGTGCGTGCTGGGTCTCGCTGCGGACCTCCCGCAGCTCGGCGGTCAGGTGCTCGTCGAGCGGATTACCCGTCTCGCGGACGAGGCGGGCCTGGAACAGCACGCCGTCGAACGCCTCCAGCGCGCCGAGCAGCAGGGCGTAGGCCTCGGCGCGGGTTTCGTGCGCGCGGGCCTCCCGTTCGCGCTGCCAGCGGCGCTCCTCGCGAGCCGCGTCCTCGGTCATCCGCTTGGTCTCGCGCCGGCCCGAGAGGACCTGCGTGAGGAGCACGCCGGCCAGGCCGACCAACGCGACGACGATCGGTATCCACACCGGCACCTGAGAACCCACGAACGCACCCTAGCGACGATGCTCAGGATGTGGGAGCAACGCCGCCGGGCCGGCCGGATTCCGCATCCTGGACGTATGTCTTCTCCCCTCGACAACCCGACGTGGGCTTCGCTGTCCGGCCCGCACGCCCACTTCGCGGAGCGGCAGGGGCGCGTCCTGCGGTACCCGGAGGACGTGGCGCCGTTCCTCGCCCTCCCGGACGACCCGGGCGCGCAGGACTGGCGGGACGTCGCGGCGCTGGTCGGCCCCGGCGCGGTGGTCGTGCTGGCCGCGACCGCCGCCCGGCCGCCGTCGGGCTGGGAGGTGCTCGACGAGATCCCCGGGGTGCAGCTCGTCGACGAAGGGATCGCGGCCGCGCCGGAGCCCGAGGCCGTCCGGCTTGGGCCCGCGGACGTGCCGGAGATGCTCGACCTCGTCGCGCGGACGCAGCCGGGCCCGTTCCGGAAGCGGACCGTCGAGCTCGGCACCTACCTCGGGATCCGGCGGGAGGGCGCGCTCGTCGCGATGGCGGGGGAGCGCCTGCACCCGCCCGGCCACACCGAGATCAGCGCGGTCTGCACCGATCCGGTGTACCGCGGGCAAGGCCTGGCGACACGGCTCGTGCTCGCCGTGGCCGCCGGCATCCGCGAGCGGGGTGAGACGCCGATGATGCACGCGGCCGCGGGCAACACCTCCGCGATCCGCCTCTACCTCTCACTCGGCTTCGGCCTGCGCGCCCGCCCGGACTTCGTGGCGGTCCGCGTCCCGGCCTAAGCCCCGGTCGACGAGCCGGGCCGGACGATCATCAGCACCGTCACCGCCGCCCAGAGCAGGTTGAACACGCCGGTGACCATGGCCAGCCGGCCCAGCGCGCCCGAAGGGGACTCCTCGGCCAGCAGGCGCCGCTGGCGCGGCAGCACCAGCAGCGCGAGCAACGCGGCGGCGACGGCGGTCAGCCCGACCGACACGATCACCCACGGGTCGCCCATGACGTGCATGGTGCCCGCGACCCCGAACCCGAACACCGGCACCGCGATGGCGACGTAGGCGTACACCCGGCAGATCCGGTGCAGCAGGGTCGCGGTCTTGACGTCGCCCTTGCGGACCGCGGCGGGGAACATGCTGGCGGCGACGGCGACCGGGCCGACGGCCAGCACCGCGGCGAGGACGTGGAGGGAGAGAAGGATCTTCGACACGGGCGAAAGCTATCGCTCCGCCTTCGGCGCGGGGAGTGGCTGAAATGCCAAGAAGCACCGAAATCCGGCCACGTGTCGATTCCGGCGGCAGCGGTTCGACGTCTGGGTAGAACCGGAAAGGGGACCACGATGACCGCCTCGATCACCACCACACCGGCCCGGGTCCGGAGCCTGCCGGTCCTGCTCGCCACCGAAGACGACGCCGAGGACATGGGCCTGCTGGCGCCGGACGACCGCCTGACCTGTCACGTGCACGGCCGGTGGATCCACCAGTGCGTCGCCTCGCCGCTGCACGTCAGCCAGGTCACCCGGCACCGCTGGTGCCGCGACTGCCGCGCGGAGCTGTCCGTCGCCGTCGACGAGCTGGCGCTGACTGTGCTGATGTCCTGCCCGCGCTGCGGCCACGGCGGCAGCGCCGCCACCACCCGGCTGGCCACGGCCTGCCGGGAGAGCCTGGCCGCCGAGCGCGAAGCCCGGCGCGCGGCCTGAGCTACCGGGGCACGGAGTCGGTTTCGACGCCGAGCGCGTCGAGGTCCGCGTAGACGTCCGGCCGGCGGCGCCGCAGCCAGGCCGTGAGGGCGAGTCCCGCGACCACGGCGAGGGCGAGCAGCCACGGCAGCAACGCGATCGCGGGCGCGTCGGACCCGGCGAGGGTGGGGAAGTTGACGATCGCCAGCACCGTCACCGCGACCAGGCCGAGCCCGCCGAGCCCCGGGGCGACGGCGGTGCGCCAGAGCCGCGGGTCGCGCCGCTTGCGGAAGAACGCGACCACGGCGATCCCGGCCAGCGCCTGCAGGGTGATCACCCCGAGCGTGCCGATGCCGGTCATGCTGGCCGTGAGGTCGGCGAGCGGGTCGAGCCCGGCCAGCGCGTACACCGCGGCGATCAGCGTCGCGAACCCGATCTGCGTCCCGCTGGCGAGGTAGGGCGCGCCGTTCGCGGCGTTCGTCCGGCCGAGGGCCGCGGGCAGCACCCGGGCGCGGCCGAGGGCGAACAGGTAGCGCGTCGCCGAGTTGTGCAGCGCCAGCAGCGCGGCGAACAGGCTCACGACCAGCAGCAGCATCATGACGTCGGTGAGGAACGACCCCAGGTAGGTCCGGCTGATCGAGAAGACGAGGTCACCGGCGGCGAGGTGGTCCTGGCCGGCCTGCCCGGCCTGGACGACCCCGGTCGCGCTGACCACCGCCCACGTCGTGACGGCCGCGAAGACGCCGATCAGCGTGATCGCCGTGTAGGTCGCGCGGGAGATCGTCCGGTGCGGGTCACGCGCCTCCTCGCTGAACAGCCCGGTCGCCTCGAAGCCGACGAAGGCGTTGAAGGCGAACAGGAACGCGACCCCGATCGAGCCGGAGAACACGACGCCGGGCGCGAACGCGTGGACGTCGAGCCCGGTCCGGACGGCGACCGCGACGTCGAGGACGAGCAGGATCGACACCTCGAGGACCAGCGACACCCCGAGGACCTTCGCGCTGACGTCGACCCCGCGCCGGCCGAGCGCGAACACCGCGACGGCGGACACCAGGCTCCAGAGCTGCCACGGCGTGTGCCACCCGAAGACCTGCTCGACGACGTTCGCGGTGAAGAAGCCGCTCGTCCCGACCGCCCCGGCCACGAAGCAGTTGTAGCCCAGCAGCGCGATCAGCGCCGCGACCAGGCCGAGCGGGCGGCCCAGTCCTTTCGTGACGTAGACGTAGAACCCGCCCGCGCCGGTGACGACCTTGCTCATCTGCGCGTAGCCGACCCCGAAGAGCACGAGGATCACGGCGGAGAGCAGGAACGCGCCGGGCATGCCGCCGCCGTTGCCGAGCGCGATGCCCAGCGACCCGATGACGACGATGCCGGTCAGCGGCGCGACCGCGGCCAGCACGAGGAAGACGACGCCCGGCGTGCCCAGTGCGTCGCGGCGCAGCGAACCCGGTTCGGCCATGGGGTTTCTCCTCACGTGACGGTCCGGTCATCGTGCGCCCGAAGCCGCCGCCGGTCTTGTGCCGCAGCGCAGAACCGTTGTCGCCGGACGCGGGTGACTTGGGGCCATGCGGCGGTCCACAGTGCACCACGACGGCGTCCGGATCCCCGTGTCCCGCGGCGGGGCGAGCACCACGCGGTGACCTTCGACCTGCGTGGCCTCGGCCGCCGACGAATACTCCTTCGACGCGTTCCTCGGTGATCTCGAGGCGGTGCTCGCGTCGCTCGAGCTGTCCGAACCGCCCGTGCTCGTGGGGTACTCGCTCGGCGCGGACCTGGTGCTGCACCACGCGGCCGCGCATCCGGGCGGCTTCGCCCGGCTCGTGCTCGTCGACGGCGCGAACGACGACGTCCGCTCGAAGATCCTCGGCCGCTACCGGGAGGTCGGCGCACCCGTCTCGGTCATCGCCTCGACGTGGATGGCGGGCGACGGCGGTGAAGAGCTGGTGGAGCGGTGCAACCGGAACTGGCGGGCCGGCTTCGACCGGCTCGGCCGCGAGCGCCCGGACGTCACGACGTCCTGGCTGGACGCCGACCACGGGCTGGTCTTCACCCACGCCCCGGAGGTCGCCCGGCTGGTCACTACCCCGGCACCCACATCGTGACGCGGGTGCCGCGGCCCGGCTGCGAGTCCACCGTGCCGTGCCCGCCGACCTCGGCCAGGCGCGCCACGATGGACTGGCTGATGCCGAAGCCGGGCGGGCGGTCCCGGACGTCGAAGCCGTGACCCTGGTCGCGGGCCACCACCGCGATCCCGCCGTCGCGTTTCTCCACGCGTAGCACGACCTGCTTGGTCCCGGAGTGCTTCACGGTGTTGCGCAACGCTTCCCGGACGGCTTCGCAGAGCGCGACGCGCCGGTCCTGGGAGACTTTGTCGTCGTCGGCGAAGTCCGCGGCGACGAGCTGGGTGCGCAGCCCGTCGCGCGCCATCTCGGTGGCGACGTCGGCGAGCTCGACGGCGAAGCCGCGCGACAGCCCGGTGGGCACCGGTTCGGTGATCTGACGGCGTAGTTCGGCCGCTTCGGCCTTGGCCACCGAGCGCAGTTCCGCGAGCCGGGTGACGGCCTGCGCGTCGTCCCCCGGCGCGGAGATGGCGAGCGCTTCGAGGGTCTGCAGCACGCTGTCGTGCATGATCCGGCGCGTCCGCCGGCGTTCGGCCTCCTGCCCGCGCCGGAGCCCGATGTCGACGGCGAACCGGGTGCCGACCCCGAGCAGGACGAGGATGGCCACGGCGAGCACGATCGCCACGGCCAGCGCGACCAGGCAGCCGATCGAGCGGGTCAGGGCGAGCTGGTTGCCGAGCGGGAGGCCGCCCGCGAGGGTCAGCCCGGCCCGCAGCGGGACGGCCGCCGCGAGCAGCCACAGCGCGGCGGGCAGCCCGGAGGTGCCCGCCCACATCGCGACCGCGCCGACCAGCCACGTCCAGGACACGTCGATGGCGAACGGCTGCACCGCGGCCGGGGCCGTCACCGCCACGGTGAAGTTGAGCAGCACCCCGATCGCGAGGTCGAACCCGAGGGCGCGGCCGGTGACGCGGGCCCGCAGCCCGCCGCCGCGCAGCACCCACACCATCGCGACGCTGTTGGCCACCACGGCGAACAGAGTGGCGCCCAGCGCCGGCCCGAGCCCGGCCGTGCCGTTCGCGGCGGCGAAGCCGATGAACACCTTGATGAAGGCGGCGATGCGGTAGGCCAGCGGCACGACGACCCAGTACCGCGCCGCGCGCGCGAGCGTCGCGTCCCCGACGGCGGCGAGATCACCGCTGTCGTCGAGGGACCCGGCGGGATCCCCCGGTGTCCCGCTGCGCAGGAGCGAGCGGACGTACGCGCGCGGCGGTGCGGAAAAGCCCGCCTCGGGCATCGGTGGTCCCCGTTCATCCGGCCGTCCGGGCGGCCTGAGCCTGGCAGCGGGGCGGGGGGCTCGTCAACCGCCCGGCGGCGGAGTGCAGCCCGGTGGAGCAAGATCAGTACGCGTGGTAAAGCGCGTCTTCGGTGGTGTACTCCGCCCAGCCGGGCGCGCCGGTGGCGGCGAAGCGGTGCCAGGCGCCGTTGAGGTCCCTGGCCAGCTCCCGCGGCGCCCGCTCGCCGAGCAGGCCCCGGGGTCCGGACATCGTGCCGAGCGCGTCGAACACGAACGGCAGCTCGAGGCCGTGGCACGCGCCGAGCCGGCCCTCGAGCAGGGGTGAACCCCACTCGAACTCGTACCGGAAGGTCCGGCCGGCGTGGTTTTCGGCGAGGTCGCGCACGCCGTCGCGGAAAACGAGGTCGGTCAGGGCCTCGACGAGGACCTCACCCGCCGTGCGGTCGGTGCCGAGGCCGTAGGCGTGCAGGATCCCGGCCGGGTCGGGGTGCGAAACCGCCAGTGACGCGATCGCCTGGTCGTCGGTGACGGCTTCGAGCGCGCCGCTGGGCACCAGGAACAGCCGCATCTCTTCACTGCAGCTGCCGGCGACCAGGTCGACGTCGGCGCCCGCGCCCGCCCGGATCGCCTTGGCCGGGTGCTCCGGCAGGACGTCGTCGCCGACCACCGGCAGGAACGGGCTGAGGCCGTACCCGCGGTCGTACCCCAGCGAGTCCCGGAGGTCCGGCGCGCCACCCGGCCGCAGGACGGCGTCCTGCGCGTCGAGCAGCTGCTCGGTCGAGACCTTCCGGAACGCTTCGGCCGTCGGCTCCGCCTTCAGCTCGTCGGCGACGACCTTGGCCAGCCGCCGGGCCTGGATGCCGTCGCGCACCATGTCCGGGTGTCCGCTTTGGACGATCGCGCGGTGGAAGAGCCCGGTCGAGAGCGGCGAACCGAGCAGGCAGGCCACGCTGACCGCGCCGGACGCCGCGCCGAAGAGCGTGACGTTTCCGGGGTCGCCGCCGAACGCGGTGATGTTCTCCCGGATCCAGCGCAGCGCCGCCAGCTGGTCGCGCAGCCCGAGGTTCGTCGCGCCGCCGTCGACGGGCAGGAACCCGTCGATGCCGAGCCGGTACTGCACCGTCACCAGCACCGCGCCGGCGCGGGCGAAGGCGGTGCCGTCGTAGACCGCGGCCGACCCGGTGCCGCCGAGGAACGCGCCACCGTGCACGAACACCAGCACCGGCAGCCCGGCCCCGCCCAGCTGCGGGGTCCAGACGTCGACCGTCAGGTATTCCGGCCCCGGCCGCCAGCCGACGCCGGCGATCGGCGACAGGTCGATCCCGGGCACGTCGTGGCGGCGCTGCGGCGCGGTCGGCCCGGGTCTCTGCGTGTCGCGGACACCTTCCCACGGCGGGGCCGGGACGGGTTCGGCGAAGCGGAGCTCACCCTCGGGCGCGGCGGCGTACGGGATGCCGCGGAACCGCGCGACCCCGGCGGAGGTGACCTGACCGCGGACCGCGCCGGAGGAGGTGGGGACGACGGGGTCGGTCATGCGGGGAGTCCCTTCGAGGAGCAACAGCGGGGGCGGCTCGGCGCCGCGCCCGACAGCCTAGGACCGCCGACACCCCGGCGTCATGGCCGAACCGTCCCCGTTGTTGTCGCGGAAGGGTAACGGCGGCCGGGCCCCGGATCCGGGCCCGGCCGCCGCCACGGTCAGTCTTCGAGCAGATCTTCGATGGTGATCGGGATGTGCCGGACCCGGGTGCCGGTGGCGTTGTACACGGCGTTGGCGACGGCCGCGGCCATGCCGACCGTGCCGATCTCGCCGAGACCCCGCGCGCCGACCGCGTTGTGGAGCGTGTCCGGGTACTCGACGAAGTGGACGTCGACCGCCGGGATGTCCGCGTTCACCGGGAGCAGGTAGCTCGCGAAGTCACCGTTGGCGAGCCGGCCGTTCGCCTCGATCTCCAGGCCCTCGTGCAGCGCGGCCGAGACACCCCAGATCATGCCGCCCATGATCTGGCTGCGGGCCGCCTTGTCGTTGATGATCCGGCCCGCGTCGAACACGCCGAGCATCCGCGACACCCGCGCCTCACGGGTCAGCCGGTGCACCCGCACCTCGCAGAACTGGGCGCCCCACGAGCTGAACGAGTGCTTGGTCAGCTCTTCGCCGGGCGCCGACGAGCCGGTCACCTCGAGCGTTTCCCGGCCCAGCGTCCGCAGCAGCTCGCCGAAGGTCATCGTGCGTCCGTCGGCGAAGACGCGCCCGTCGGCGTAGGTGACATCGGCGCCTTCGAACGGCCCGCCGGGGTCCGAGGCCAGGGCCACCAGCTCGTCGATCGCCTTGGTGGCCGCGATCATGATGGCCGTGCCCGCGCTCGCCGTCGCCGTCGAGCCGCCGGAGAGGCCACCCGGCGGGAGCGACGAGTCGCCGAGCCGGGGCGTGATCCGGTCGGCCGGGATGTCCAGCGACTCGGCGCCCACCAGGGACAGCACGGTGAGCAGGCCGGTGCCGGGGTCCGCGCCGCTCGTCGCGACCTCGGCGGTGTCGTCCGCCTTCAGGGTGATGCCGACCGTGGCCGGGAACCGCAGGGCGGGGAACATCGCCGTGGCCACGCCCATGCCGACGAGCCAGTCGCCGTCGGTGCGCGAGCCGGCCGGGCGGTGCGCCCAGCCGAACCGGCCCGCGCCGACGCGGAAGCACTCGTCGAGGTGCTTGCTCGACCACTGCAGGTCCTTGCCGGGCGGGGCGGTCGAGCTGTTCTTGATCCGCAGCTCGATCGGGTCCATGCCCAGCGCGACGGCCAGCTCGTCGATCGCGCTCTCCAGCGCGAACGAGCCGGGCGCCTCGCCCGGGGCCCGCATGAACGTCGTCGGCGGGATGTTGAGCGGCACCACCTTCTGGCTGATCGCCAGGTTCTGCGTGGCGTACCACTCGCGCGACGTGCCGTGCGACGTCGGTTCGACGAACGAGCGGGCGGTGTCGGTGCTGCACCACGAGTCGTGGCTCAGCGCGACCAGCGTGCCGTCCCGTTCGGCGCCGAGCCGCATCGTCTGGACGGTCGCCGCCCGGCCCGCGGTCGCGGTGAAGACCTGCTCCCGGGTCAGCGCGGCCTTCACCGGCCGGCCCAGGTCGCGGGCCGCCGCGGCGGCCAGGAACGCCGGCGCGGACGTCCGGCCCTTGCCGCCGAACGCGCCGCCGACGAACGGGTTCACGCAGTGCACGGCTTCCAGGTCCAGCCCCAGCGCGCTGGCCAGCTCCATCGCCTGCAGGTTCGAGGCCTGGTTGCCGCTGTAGACGGTCAGCTCGCCGTCGTCCCACACCGCGACCGCGGAGTGCGGCTCCATCGCCGCGTGGTTCTGGGTCGCGGTGGTGTAGGTGGCCTCGACGACCACCGGGCTCACGGCGAACGCGTCCTCGATGGACTCGACGCCGTCCGCCAGGATCTCCAGGGTCGGTGGCGCGCCGTCACGCGCGGGCGGCGCGTCCTCGGCCGTGGCGAGGCCTTCGGTCAGCGACGTCCGGGCCGGCAGCGCGCGGTAGCCGACGTTCACCAGCATCGCCGCGTCGCGGGCCTGCTCGAACGTCGCCGCGACGACAAAGCCGATCGGCTGGCCGTAGTAGGTGACTTCCTTGTCCTGCAAGGGAACCCACGTCTCGCCGAACAGCGGCGAGGTCGCCGTGCGCATCTCCAGCGGGTCGAACGGCGAGTAGACGCCGAGCACGCCGGGTGCTTCCCGCGCCGCGGAGAAGTCCATGGCTTCGATCTCGGCGTGGGCGATCGTGCTGAGCACGACGTAGCCGTAGACCATGCCGGGGAAGGAGTGGTCGGCGCCGTACTTGGCCTCGCCGGTGACCTTGAGCGGCGCGTCCAGCCGGGTGATCATCGGGAGCTCCCCTCGGTGAGTTCGAGCAGGGCGCGGACGAGGGTGCGCTTGAGCAGCGGCACCTTGAACGCGTTGTCCGGCAACGGGGTGGCGCCGTCGGCGGCCACCGAAGCGGCTTCTTCGAAGGCGGCCTCGGTCGCCGGGCGGCCCTTCAGGGCCTCTTCGACGGCGGGCAGGTGCCACGGCACCGTGCCGACCCCGCCGGCGGCAACCCGAGCGTCGGCGACGACGCCGTCCCGCACGTCCAGCGCGACGGCGGCCGAGCAGAGCGCGAACTCGTAGGACTGCCGGTCGCGGACCTTGACGTAGGTGGAGTTCACCGCCCAGTCCAGCCGCGGGACGATCACCTCGGTGATCAGCTCGCCGGGCCGCAGGTCGTTCTCCAGCGCCGGGGTGTCGCCGGGCAGCTGGTAGAAGTCGCGAAGCGCGACTTCGCGGGTTCCCTCGGCGTCGGCCAGCTTCACGCGGGCATCGAGTGCGACCAGGGCGACGGCGACGTCGCTGGCGTGCGTGGCCGCGCAGGAGTCACTGGTGCCGAGGATGGCGTGCATCCGGTTGGCGCCCTCGAGCGCGGGGCAGCCGCTGCCGGGCACCCGCTTGTTGCACGGCGTGGCGACGTCGCGGAAGTACGAGCAGCGGGTGCGCTGCAGGAGGTTCCCGCCGATGCTGGCCATGTTCCGGATCTGCTGCGACGCGCTCAGCAGCAGCGCGCGCGAGATCGCCGGGTAGACGTCCGGGTGGGCGGCGATGGCGCTCATCCGCTCCAGCGCGCCGATCCGCAGCCCGTCGGTGGTGTCGATGCCGCGCAGCGGGACCTCGTTGATGTCGAGGACGCGCTGCGGCGTGAGGACGTCGAGCTTCATGAGGTCGACGAGCGTCGTCCCGCCGGCGAGGAACGTGCCGGGCGTTTCGAGCGCCGCTTCGACGGTGGTGGGGGCGGTCAGCTCAAAGGGACGCATCGGCCCGCCTCGCCTGCTCGACGGCCTTGACGATGTTCGGGTAGGCGGCGCACCGGCACAGGTTGCCGGACATGAACTCCCGCACGTCGGCGACGTCCTGCTCGACGGCGGCGACCGCCGACATGATCTGGCCGGCGGTGCAGAACCCGCACTGCAGGGCGTCCTGGTCGACGAAGGCCCGCTGCACCGGGTGCAGGCTGTCCTCTGTGGACAGTCCTTCGACGGTGGTCACCGGCTGCTTCACGGTGGCGGCCAGGGTGAGGCACGAGAGCACGGGCCGGCCGCCGACGTGCACGGTGCAGGCGCCGCACTGCCCGCGGTCGCAGCCCTTCTTCGGGCCGGTGACCTCCAGGCGCTCGCGCAACGCGTCCAGGAGGGTGACCCCCGGATCGACGTCCAGGTGCTCGGTGGTTCCGTTGACTTCGAGTGATATGTCCACTGGTCTCTTTCCGCAGCTCGTCCGGTGCTGGACCCGACGGTGGTGGTGGCGGCGATCAGGTACCGGATAGTCATCCGCTTGACCTGTTCGCGAGGCTAGCGGATTACAATCCGGTTCGCAAAGACGTGCCCGGCTGGAGTTGGTCCAGCTCCGGCGGTTCCTGCACTACATTCAGCCGAGACGGCCACGGCACCGGGAGGGACGATGACGACGGGTTCGGTCAGCCCCCGCCGCGCGGACACCCGGCGCAACCACGAACGCATCCTGGTCGCCGCCGCGGCGTCGCTGGCGAAGACGGGCGAGGTCTCGTTCAACACGATCGCGAAGCAGGCCGAAGTCGGCGTCGGCACGGTGTACCGGCACTTCCCGACGCCGGAGTCGCTGATCCTCGCGGTGTACCAGCGCGAGGTCCGGCACATCGTCGACATCGTGCCGGTGCTGCTGGACAAGCACACCGCGGACGAGGCGTTCCGGGTGTGGGTGACCGAGCACCTGGCGCACTACATGATGACGAAGAAGGGGCTGGCCGACGCCCTGCGCACCGCGACGGCGTCCCGCGGAGAGCTCCCGGCGAGCGCTTACGACGCGATGGTCGGCGCGGTGGCGACGTTGCTGGACGCCAACACCGAGGCCGGCACGGTGCGCCCGGGCCTCGAGCCGGTCCAGGTGCTGCGCGGCCTGGCGGGGCTGCTGCTCCTGGACCCGAACGGGAAGTGGGAGCGCGACGCGGAGAGCCTCGCCGACCTGCTCTGGCACGGGATGGCCCGTTAGGTGCCACGGCGGCGCAGGTAGTAGGCCCAGGTGACGGCGGCGAGCAGCGGCGCCCACAGCAGCAGCGGCAGGTAACACGCGACGACCAGGACGTGCCGGGCCGGTTCGGCGAACCGCAGCCCCTCGATGTCGGGGAAGGCGCGGAAGGCGTACGCCCAGATCAGCGCGAGGGCGAGGGACCCGAGCGCGGCGGGCACGATGGCGGCGAACGGCGCGACCCGCCGCCCGCCGAGCAGCGGGAACCACCGCGGGACGCGCTCGCCCCACGGCCGCACCAGGCCGAGCGTCAGCAAGGCGAGGCCCTCGCAGAGCACGCTGAGGGCGGCAAACGCGACCGCGTCGGTGGCCGTGACCTCGGGGACGGGCCGGATGCCGACGTCGACCCCGGCGGCGAGGGCCAGCCGCCAGAGCCCGGACGGCAGGGTGAGCAGCGGGACGGCGTGCGCGGCGACGACGGCCCAGCGTGCGACGGGAACCATGCCCCCGAGGCTGCCCGCGCCGCGGGGCCGGGAACTCCCTCCCAGGTATCGGAGATCCTGCCCCGGGAGGGAGAACCGGACCTACTGGCCGAGCGAAGCGACGAACGCGCGGATGTCGTCGACGTAGACCTTCGGCTGCTCCAGCGCGGCGAAGTGCCCGCCCTGCTCGTACTCGCTCCAGCGGCTGATGCTGGGGTAGTCCCGCTCGGCGAACGGCCGGACCGGCAGCGCCGGGTCCTGCCCGAACACGGCGACCCCGACCGGGACGGTGACCGGGTCGGGGGCGACCCCGGGGGTGAAGATCTTGCCCAGGTGCGCGCCGGACTCGTAGTAGAACTGCGCCGACGACGTCGCCGTGCCGGTCAGCCAGTAGAGGCTGGCGTTGGTGAGCAGCCGGTCGCGGCCGACCTGCTCCTCGGGCGTCTTGACGGCGTTGTTCCAGTCGTGGAACTTCTCCACGATCCAGGCCAGCTGCCCGACCGGCGAGTCGCTGAGGCTGTAGCCGATGGTCAGCGGCCGGGTGCTCTGGACCTTCATGTAGCCCGACAGCTCGGCCTCGAACCGGCCGAGCCCGGCCAGCCGCACGCCGTCGGCTTCGGTGAGGTTCGCGAACTCGGCCGGGTCACCGGAGGGCACGGTGAGCAGCATCGACACGTGCGCGGCCTTGACCTGCCCGGGCGCGTGGTGGGCCAGCGCGAGGGAGATCAGCGAGCCCCAGTCGCCACCGGCGGTGACGTAGTCGCGGTAGCCGAGCTCCTGCATCAGCGTGGCCCAGGCGGCGGCGACGCGGTTGACGTCCCAGCCGGGCTCGGTGACCGGCCCGGAGAAGCCGTGCCCCGGAATCGACGGGATCACCAGGTGGAAGGCCTGCGCGGGGTCGAGCCCGTGGGCGGCCGGGTCGGACAGCGGGCCGATGACGTCGAGGAACTCGACGATCGAGCCGGGCCAGCCGTGGGTCAGCAGCAGCGGGGTCGCGCCGGGCTCGGGCGAGGTGACGTGCAGGAAGTGCACGTCGACACCGTCGAGCTCGGTGACGAACTGCGGGTACTGGTTGAGCTCCGCCTCGGCGGCGCGCCAGTCGTAGGTGGTCCCCCAGTAGGTCGCGAGCTCCCGGAGGTAGTCGGCGGGGACACCACGTTCCCAGCCGGGCACCGAAACGGCGGCCGGCCAGCGGGTCGAGGCGATCCGCGTCCGCAGGTCTTCGAGCTCGGAATCGGGGACGTCGATCCGATAGGGACGCATCAAGCTCACCTTTCCACGCCGGATATGGGTCCGACTACAGAGTGGTGAAGGCGGGCGGTTTGTGCGTCTTCAGCGTTGCTCAAAGAGTGCGACGGCGGTTGAGCGTCTCGAGCATCTTCTTCCATCCCTCCCGGGTGGCCGGGTGCCGGCTCGAGTTCTCGGCGAACTTCCCGCGCCACTGCGCGTTCAGGGTCAACGTCAGCTCGGCCGCACGCCGGTCGCTGACCGTCAGGGTCATTTCGCAGTAGCCCCATTTGCGGTTCTGGAACTTCCACAGGTACCCCGGCGTCAGGACTTCCTCGCTCAGGGTGCCGCTCATCCCGTGGTCCACCGGGTCCAGGTCTTCGACCACCAGGTAGGACCCACCGGGCGTCGTGCGCACCATCCCGCTCTCCTGCCTGAAACCCCGGGGCGGGAGCTTGCGACGGAGCTGCTTCAGGTCGCGCGCCAACGATTCCATGGCCTCGTCGAGGATGGCTCGCGCCTCTTTGCGCAGCTCCGGGACGTCGCTCATGACATTGCAGCGTCGCACGGCTCCCCGGGGAGGGGTCCCCTCAGCGCTTGCGGCCCAAGGCCTCCCGCTTCACATAACCGATCACACCGGTCGCCACGAACAGCACCGCGCCGATGATGATCAGCCAGAACAGTCCCTTGATCACCACGCCCAGCACGACGAGCACGGCCCAGATCACCAGCAGGCCCACCAGAATTCCCACGACAGCTCCCTTGTTCGACGGTCCGCCCGTGATACCCGCGGTGCCGCGGTTCATGCCTGGGAGCAGGAGAATTCGCTTACGGTTGGGCATCGTCACCGGACGGGCCGGAGCAAAAGCCGCGGTTGGGACAGCGCCGCCGTGACCGGGTCGGCGTCCGGCGACCGCGGGGGCAGGCCCGGCCCCGGGGTGAGCACCGTGTCCGCGACCGGCACCTCCCCGCCGCAGCGCAGGCAGACGCCCGACGGCGAGACCTCGCCGGCGCAGGCCTCGTGCACGAACACCCGGCGGGGGCCGGCCGGTGCGTAGTGCTCGTCGCCCCAGGCGGCCAGGGCTCGGACGACCGGCCAGAGACCCAGGCCCTTCGGCGTCAGCTCGTATTCACTGCGCTTGCCCGGGCCCGGCACGCGGGCGAGCACCCCTTCGCCGACCAGGAACTCGAGGCGTTCGGTCAGCACCGCGCGCGGGATGCCCAGGTGGTCGAGGAAGTCGCTGAACCGGCGGACGCCGAACACCGCGTCCCGGACGATCAGCAGGGTCCAGCGTTCGCCGACGATCTCCAGCGCGCGGACCATCGAGCAGGCCTGGTTGGTGTACTCACGCGGCAGTGCCATGGGCGCCAGTGTGCCACAGAAGAGTTCGCTCACCGAACCAACCGTGCTAGCCTCGCCGCGAAAGAGTTCGGTCACCGAATCAACGAGGAGCTCGCATGGAGCGCCGTCCCGGAGCCGTCCTCGTCGCCTCCGGCGGCGGGACCCTGCTGGCCCTGTTCGTCTTCACCGCGCCGCTGTCGATCGTCCCGGCGGTGACCGGCGGGCTCGGCGCCGGCGCGGTCGCGACGTCGTGGATCCTCAGCTCGATGAGCCTCGGGCTGGCGGTCGCGCTGCTGCCGGCCGGCGCGGTCGGCGACGACTTCGGCCGCCGACGCGTCTTCGTCGCCGGCGCCGTCGTGCTGGCCATCGGGTCGCTGGTGTGCGCTGTCGCTCCCGAACCGGTCACGTTCATCGCCGGCCGTGTCGTGGAAGGACTCGGCGCGGCCGCGGTCGTCGCCTGCGGGCTTGCCGTGCTCGGGCCGGCCTTCCCCGACGCCGCCGGGCGCGGCCGCGCGACCGGGGTGTGGGGCGCGTGCCTCGGCGCCGGGATCGCCCTCGGCCCGCTGGCCGGCGCCGGGCTCGACAGCTTTCGCACGCTCTACTTCGTCGCCACGGCACTGGCCCTCGGGGTGGCCGTGCTGGGCCGGGTCCTGCTCGAAGAGTCGGTTTCGGGCCGGAAGCGGGCGGTCGACGTCACGGGTTCGCTCCTGCTGGGCGGTGGGCTCGCGGCACTGCTGGCCGCGCTGACCGAAGGACGGCAGAGCTGGACGAGCCCGCTGGAGGTGGCTCTGATCGTCGCCGCGGTGGTGCTGCTCGGCGCGTTCGCCGCCCACCAGGCGCGGACCGAGGACGGGATGCTCGACCTCACCCTGTTCCGCCGGCCGGCCCTGCTCTCGGCGACGATCGGCGCGTTCGTCGCGGGCGCCGGGGTCACGGCGCTGATGTCGTTCGTCTGCACCCTGCTCGAAAACGGCCTGGCGTTGACGCCGATGGCGGCGGCCCTGTCGGTCCTGGTCTGGTCGGCGACGAGCGTCGGCTCGGCCCTGCTGACCCGGCACTTTCCGGCGGCGGTGCCCGGCGGCGCGCGGCTGAGCGCCGGCTTGCTGGTCGTCAGCTTGGGGCTGGTGCCGATGGCCTTCCTCGGCCCGGACTCGGGCCAGGGCTGGTTGTACGCGGGCCTGGCGGTGGCCGGGCTCGGCACGGGTGTCGTGAACGCTTCCCTGGGGCGCGAAGCGGTGGCGAGCGTCCCGCCGCACCGGACGGGCATGGGCAGCGGGATCAACAACACGAGCCGGTACGTCGGCGCGGCGCTCGGGGTCACGGTCGTGACGCTGGTGGCGGTCCGCCCGCCGGTCACCCCGGCGAGCCTGCTCGCGGGCTGGGACGCCGCCGTGGTCGTGTGCATCGTGGTCTCGCTGGCCGGCGCGGCCGCCGTCGCCGCGTTGACGGTCGTGGGCCGGCGGGCGGCCGTCGCGGTCGCGGCATGAAACGATAGGCAACTACCATTTTGGTGGTAGCGTGGCGACCATCCGACAGGTTTCCGACGGGGACGGGTGGGAAATGACCAAGGCGCCCGAGATGCCACTGCACATGCGGCGGGTCCGGTTCGATCCGATCGGCCGGCTCGCCGAGGTGCGGGACGGCGAGGGCGTCACCCGCGTCACGACCCCGTTCGGCACGTCCGCCTACCTCGTGACGCGGTACGACGACGTCCGCGAAGTGCTGGCCGACTCGGCCCGGTTCAGCAACGCGGCCACCCGGCGGGCCCGGCCGCCCGGCATGGAAGACGTCAGCGACGACGAGCTGGAGGAGCTGCGGGCCGGGCAGATGCTCGCCTTCGACCCGCCGGACCACACCCGCCTGCGCAAGATGCTGACCTCGGAGTTCACCGTCAAGCGGATGCGGCGGCTGGAACCGCGGATCGTCGAGATCGTCGACGCGGCGCTCGACGACCTCGAGCGCGCGGGCAAGCCGGGCGACCTCGTGGCGGGCTTCGCGCTTCCGGTGCCGTCCCTGGTCATCTGCGAGCTGCTCGGCGTGCCCTACGGCGACCGCGCGGACTTCCAGCACCGCTCCGGCCGGCTGCTCGACACCTCCCGCCCGGTCCCGGAACGGATGAAGCTGCAGCGTGAGAGCCGGGAGTACATGGCCGGGCTCGTCGCGCGGGCCCAGGCCGAGCCGGGTGACGACATGCTGGGCATGCTCGTGCGGCTGCACGGGGACGACCTGAGCACCGCCGAGCTGATCGGCATCGCGTCGCTGCTGCTGGTGGCCGGCCACGAGACGACGTCGAACATGCTCGGCCTCGGCACTTTGGCGCTGCTGCGGCATCCGGACCAGCTGGCGCTGGTGCGCGACGACCCGGCCGCGGTCGAGCCCGCGGTGGAGGAACTGCTGCGCTGGCTCTCGATCGTGCACTCCGGCGTGCCGCGCACGACGACCACCGAGGTGGAGATCGCCGGGCACACCATCCCGGCCGGCGAGCAGCTCGTGCTGGCGCTGCCCGCGGCCAACCGGGACCCGGCGCTGACCGAACACCCGGAGCGGCTCGACGTCACCCGCGAGGCGGCGCGGCACGTCGCGTTCGGGCACGGGGTGCACCACTGCCTCGGCGCGCCGCTCGCGCGGATGGAGATGAAGGTCGCGTTTCCCGCGCTGCTGCGGCGTTTCCCGGACCTCGCGCTCGCGGCGCCCTACGAGGACATCGAGTTCCGCGCCTTCCACGTCGTCTACGGTCTGCACGCGCTACCCGTCACCTGGTGAGTTAGCGTGCGGGCATGACATCGGCGCGCGGGCAGGGCTTGCGGGGCGACGCGGCGCGCAACTACGAGCGCATCGTCGTCGCGGCCGGCCAAGCCTTCGAGGAGGACGGCCCGGGCGCGACGCTCGAAGACGTCGCGAAGCGCGCGGGTGTCGGTGTCGCGACGGTGTACCGGCGCTTCCGCAACCGCGACCAGCTGGTGCGCGCCGTCTTCGAGCACGTCCTGACCACCGTGATCGAACCCCTCACGACGCTGGAGACCGGCGACCCGTGGCACGACCTGACGAGCTCGCTGGAGGCCACCGTCGAGCTGGTCGCCCGGAACCAGGTGGCACTGGCGCTGGCCCGGGAGATCGGCGCCATCGACGTCGCCGGCGTGCAGCGCTACATCACCGCCGCCGACCGGCTGGTGAGCCGGGCGGTCGACGCCGGTGTGGTGCGCCCTGGCCTGCTGGGCCGCGACCTGGCGGCGGTGGTCGTGATGACGCTGGCGACCGTGCACCCCGACGACCCCGCGGGCGCGGATCGCAAGCGGTACCTGGCTTTGCTCATCGACGGGCTGCGTCCGGGCCCGGGTGCTCTTCCGCCGCCGTCGGCGACGCCGGAGCCGATCGCGGGCCGAGTCCACTGAGGATCGCGTCGACGCCGAACAGGAAGGCTTCGCCCGCTTCCGCGGCCCGGCCGGGGACGTCGTCGACGATCCCGGCGCGGACCAGCTCCTCCCGGTTCTGTTCTTCGGCCACAAAACCCAGCACGTAGTGGACGACGGTCCGCGCCGCCCAGCCGGCCCGGCGCGGCCCGAGCTGCTCGGCGAAGAGGCGGTGCAGCACCTGCGCCGGCACGAGGACGTCCGGGCGGTACGCCTGCACGAAGGACACCACTTCGGCGCCGTCGCGGACTTCGAGCAGCGCGCGGCGGAGGTCCTGGGCGACGGCGCGGGGATCGGAGGCCGAGGCGGGGAGCTCCTCGAGGACGCGCTCCGCGACAACCGCGAGCAGCTCCTGCTTGCTCGCGACGTGGTAGTAGAGCGCACCAGGCTGCACGCCCAGCTCCTGGGCGACGCGGCGCATGGACAGGCTGCTCAGCCCGCGTTCGCGAAGCAGGTCGTACGCCCGGTCGACGATCTGGGCGCGCGTCACCTTCATGGCCCCATTGTGCCGGTCCCGGCTTGCCCGGCGAGGTCTGCCTCGCCTAGGATTTGACGGGTGTTCAAAACAGTCGATGACCTGGCCTCCCGGCAGCTGGCCGGCGGCGTCCTCGAGCGCGAGGACGCCCGGATGGTGCTCGAGACGCCGGACGAGGAGGTGCTCGGGCTGGTCGCCGCGGCCGGGCGGCTCCGGCGGGCCCACTTCGGCAACCGCGTCAAGGTCAACTACCTCGTCAACCTCAAGTCGGGCCTGTGCCCGGAGGACTGCGGTTACTGCTCGCAGCGGCTCGGGTCGTCCGCGCAGATCCTCAAGTACTCGTGGCTTTCGGCCGAGGAGACCGTCCGGCAGGCCACCGCGGGCATCCACGGCGGCGCGTCCCGGGTGTGCCTCGTCGCGAGCGGCCGCGGGCCGAGCGACCGTGACGTCGACCGCGTCGCCGGGGTGGTCGAGGCGGTCAAGTCCGCGCACGCCGGGGTCGAGGTGTGCGCGTGCCTCGGGATCCTGCGGGAGGGCCAGGCCGAGCGGCTGCGCGACGCCGGTGTCGACGCCTACAACCACAACCTGAACACGAGCGAGTCGCGGTACGCGGAGATCTGCACGACCCACGGGTACGACGACCGGGTGGCGACGGTCGAAAAGGCCAAAGCCGCGGGACTTTCCCCGTGCTCCGGCCTGATCGTCGGCATGGGCGAGACCGACGACGAGCTGATCGACGCGCTCTTCGCCCTGCGCGCCTTGGACAGCGACTCGATCCCGGTGAACTTCCTGATGCCCTTCGAGGGCACCCCGCTCGCCGGCACCTGGGAGCTGACGCCGTTGCGCGCGCTGCGGATCCTCGCGCTGGCGCGGTTCACCTGTCCCGACCGGGAAGTCCGGATGGCGGGCGGGCGGGAGATGCACCTGCGTTCGCTGCAGCCGCTCGCGCTGCACGTCGTGAACTCCTTGTTCCTGGGGGACTACCTCACCAGCGAGGGGCAGGCCGCGCGGGACGACCTGGCGATGATCGCCGACGCCGGGTTCGAGGTCCTCGGCGCCGGAGAACACGAACACCGCACGACGCCGTCGATCCGGACGCGCGGCGCCGGGACCACCGACCCGGCCAACGCATGACCGCGATGCACGACTGGCTCGCCGCCGCGGACACCGACCGGTGGCGGGCCGGCCTGGTCCGCCGCACCGACGTCCGGCGGCATCCACGGTCGCGGCCCGGGCGGCTGGACCTGGCGTCGAACGACTACCTCGGTCTCGGCGCGGATCCCCGGGTGCGCGCGGCCGCGACGCGGGCCATCGAGGAGTACGGCGCCGGAGCGGGCGCTTCGCGCGTCGTGACCGGGACGGCCGCCTGCCACGCGGAGCTCGAAACGGAACTGGCGCGGCTCACCGGGCAACCGGCGTGCCTGGCCTTCTCCAGCGGCTACGCGGCCAACGTCGGCCTGCTGACGGCGCTGGGTTCCCCGGACACGCTGCTGGTGTCCGACGCGCACGTGCACGCGTCGCTGATCGACGGGGCCCGGCTTTCCCGTTCCCAGGTGGAAATCTGCCCGCACGGCGACCTGGACGCGCTCGAGCGGCTGCTCCGCGAGCGCACACAACCCCGCGCCGTGGTGGTCGTCGAGTCGATCTATTCGGTGCTCGGCGACGCGGCGGATCTCGGGCGGACCGCGGCGCTGTGCGCGGAGTACGACGCGTTCCTCGTGGTGGACGAAGCCCACGGCGTCGGCGTCGCCGGGCAGGGGAGCGGCGCGGTCCACGCGGCCGGGCTGGCCGGGGCCTCGCACGTCGTCGTAACGGCGACACTGTCGAAGGCGCTCGCGACCCAGGGCGGCGCGGTGCTGGGTTCACCGTTGCTGCGGGAGCACCTGGTCAACACCGCGCGCACGTTCATCTTCGACACAGGCCTCGCGCCCGCCGCGGCGGCGGGTGCGGCCGAGGCCTGCCGGATCGTCACCGCCGAACCGGGGCGGGTCGCGCAGCTGCACGACGTCGCCGCGGTGATCGCCGAGGCCGCGGGAGTGCCGCGGGCGCCCGGCGCGGTGCAGTCGATCCCCGCGGACTCCGCGGAGCAGGCCGTGGCGGCGGCGGACCGCCTCGACGCGGAAGGGATCATCGTCGGCTGCTTTCGCCCGCCGAGCGTCCCCGACGGCGTCTCCCGGCTGCGGCTGGTCGCCCGGGCCGGGGTCGATCCCGATCAGGCGGGGCACGCGGCCGGGCTGGCGGCGCGGTGGTCGCGAGCGGAGCGGAACATCTCCGTCCACTCGTGAGTTGAGCGTGGCATGAGTGAACTCGTGGACCGCACGATCGCCGCCCTCCGTTCCGAGCACGACACGCTCGCCGCCCTCGCCAGCGTCCTCACCGACGCCCAGCTGGCCACCACCAGCGGCGCTTCCGAATGGACCGTCGCCCAGGCGCTTTCCCACCTCGGCAGCGGCGCGGAGATCGGCCGCGCGCCGATCGCCCGGGCCGCCGGCGAGACCGTGCCGGCCGAAGAGAACCGGACGATCTGGGCTCGCTGGGACGGTTCCACGCCGCGAGAGCAGGCCGAGGGCTTCCTGGAGCACAACGCCCGCTGGCTCGAGACGGTCGAGGCGCTCACGCCCGAGCAGCGCACGTCGCTGACCGTCGACCTCGGGTTCCTGCCTGAGCCGGTCCCGCTGCTGACCGCCGTCGGCATGCGGCTCAGTGAGGTGGCCAACCACTCCTGGGACGTGCGTGTGGCCTTCGATCCCGACGCCGGGGTGAACGCCGGTTCGGCCGCGGTGCTGCTCGACCTCCTCACCGGGCCGGTCGGGTTCATGCTGAGTTTCCTGGCGAAGCCGGCCGAGCTCGCGGACCCGGTGTCGATCGCGGTGCCCGGGGGCGGCCTGGTGATCGACGACGCCGTCACGGTGGTCGACCACCTCGAGGCGCCGTCCGCGACGTTCAACGGCCCGGCGGAGGCGTTCGTCCGGCTGGTCAGCGGCCGGCTCAAGGCGCCGTACGACCGCGGCGTCACCGTCGAAGGCAACGTCACGCTCGACGACCTGCGTCGCGTGTTCCCGGGTTTCTGACCCGCGGCTACCAGTCCCGCTCGGCCAGGACTTCCGGCAGCCCTTCGGTGAGCATGCGGCGCCGGACCCGGTGCAACAGGCGGGCCATCAGGAAGCCGCCGGCACCGCGAAACCCGGTGTGGTGATACGTGAGCCGGGTTCCGGCGGTGGTCTCGGCCAACCGGCACACCACCGTGCTCGGGGTGTCGGCTTCCTGGTTGCGCCAGCTGAAGCTCAGCAGTTCCGGCGCGTCCGCTGCGAGGACCTCGCAGCGGACGATGCCGTCCCAGCCCAGGACCGGGCGGCCGACGAACCGGAATCTCGTGCCCACCTCCGCGGTGAAGCCTTCGGGACGGCCGCCGCGGCCGGTCGACGTCCAGCGGGGGACCAGGGCCGGGTCGGTGAGGGCCTGCCAGACCCGCGCCCGGGGGTGGGCGTACTCGCGGACGACTTCGAACTCACTCATGTGGTGCCTCCAGTGGCTGTAAAAGTTACAGTCACTGTAAACAGTACTCGCGCTGTACGATGGCGTGGTGGAGTCGTTGCGAGACCGGCGGAAGCGCGAGCTGCGGGAGCTGCTGTCCGCGACGGCGACCCGGATGTTCGTGGAACAGGGGTTCGAGGCCGTCCGCGTCGCCGACGTCGCGCGCGCCTGCGGGGTCACCGAGAAAACCGTCTTCAACCACTTCGGCAGCAAGGAAGCCCTGCTGGCCGACCGGTGGGACGTCCAGATCGACGCGCTGGCCGAGGGGCTCGCGGATCCCACGACCGCGCCGCTCGACACGGCGCTGGCGGTGCTCGGCGCGGAACTCGACTTCCTGGTCGCGTCGGCCCGGCAGCACGGACTGCCGGCGGTGCGCCGGTTCGGCCGGCTGATCCGTTCGACCCCGGCTTTGGTAGCGCACGGCCGTGAGGCCCACGAACGGCTGACCGACGCGGCGGCGACCGCGCTGGCCGGCCGAACCGGCGCCTCAGTGGCCGACCCCGCCGTCCGCATCACCGCGGCGGCGGTCGCCGGGTTGTGGAATGTCCACGCCCACAGCCTCCAGCGTCACCTCGACGAGGGCAGCGCGGCTCGCATCGCGCGGGCCGTCCGCGCCGATCTCGAGTCCGCGGCCGGCACGCTGCGCCGCGGCCTCTGACCCCGTCAGCTCGGAGTGCAGGCGGGGCAGCGATTCCGGATGTGTCAGCTCAAGCCTGGCGGCGATTTCCGCCGCGGCCTGTCGGCGTTTCCGCGCTTTTCGAGGATCGCTGGTCGAGAGATTCGCGAGTTCGTGGTGCGCTTGGGCCTGTCGTCGAGCATGGGCGCGGCGTGTGATGTACAGGGTGCCACGCTGGAGGTTCATCAGGCCGAGCAGCGCGACGGTGTGCGCGCGTTTCGGTGTTCTTCGGCCGTTTCGCGGCCGCGGTCAGGCCCCCGTTCGAGCAGGTCGATGGGGTCGTCGGAGAGGCTGCGCCTCAGGAAGTGCCGGAAGGAGGGATCGCTGGCCGCCAGGGTGGGCGCGTCCCGACCGTCGTGGACATCGCGGCGCACTTCCTCGCTGACCGCACTGCCTGGACCCTAGAGAACGAGCCAAGTGCCCACGATGAAACGGCTTACTCTCGATTGGGTGATGACTATGGTTCTGGTTGTGCTCTCTGCGGTCCCCAGACTCTGACAGGTGCCTTCGGGTCCCGGAACGGTCCTGTGTTTTCGAGGGAAGGTTCGCTAGTGCTCACGGAGTGTCGAAAACATTGGCTCGATCAGATCGAGGCGTGATGTCGAGGAGGGCAGTGCCGAGGGAAAATGTTCTTCATCTTCCTCGAGTTTTCGGTCAAGGTAATCATGTGCTCTCCAGTACGCTTGCACGAGTCCGTGTTCTTCGCCGTCGAGAAAATCAAGCATCTCCAAAAGGGTGCTTTCGTCGATATCTGCCTCGTGCTCGTCATCCGACCACTTTTCCAGTTCTCGAATGGCTAGTGCGAGTTTTTGGGTTCGGACTTCTCCCTCGCCGAACATCTCTATCTTCGAGCTCAGGTCCGCGAGACCGTAGGTGACCAGCTCGAGCTGCCGGACGTCGATCCACAGTTCGATCTCTTCGATCGCCGTCGAATACGCCTCATCGGCAAGCTCGTGTGCGTAAGCCTGCCAGTCCGCGACCGGCGAGCCGGCTACGCTGATGGCCAACCGGTGGAGTGTGCTCACCTGCGGATGGCAGTCGTAAAGGACCGAATGGAGGAGCTCGGAACCTGCCGCGGTGAGCTGGGGGGATTCGCAGTGATCGGCCAACGCGACGATGAAGGCGGCTTCGTCGGCCGTGTGTTCCACAAGGGGTTCCCCCAGCTTTAGAGCGCGGTCGACGACGCGCATGACAGCGTCGTGGAGCCGCTGCGGCTGGCTCGTGAGTGCTGCACGAAATGCGGTGGTCGGCCATCTTCCGGACAGGTTCCAGAGCGTGACCAGCTGGTCGAGAAAGGCGGCAGTATCGAACAGCGTCACCACGAGATCGGAGTTCTCCGTCAGGTGCCTGTGGAGGAAGTCCACGATCGACGGATTGGTGAATCTCACGCGGACTCCCCACCGGTCCTCGGAAGTCTTCGCGATGACCGGCTCGAGACGGCGAAGCGAACGACGGAAACGCCGGTCGGTGTCGGAGTTCGCGGTCAGTCCCAAGTGAGCTCGCCACGCTTCGCGCAGCCGGTCGTGGTCCGCTGACCGGTGGGCGGTGTAGAGGACCATGACCAAGGCGAGTTCGTCCGCCTCGAGAACTTCTTCGATCAGGCGTTCCCAAAGGTGGGCGGGGTTGTCGAGATTGCGCCGCACAACGCTCGCGACGTCGCCGGAGGGAGCGAGCAATACCGCTTCGGCGAGCGCGTGCTCAAGCAGACGAGGGCTGTAATTGTGATGGCCGATGATCGACCGGTACACGTCCGGCTGGGCGAGCCGGGCGCGCTTCTCCGGTGAAAGTCCGGAGAAGAAGACGTGGTTGTAGAAGATCTCCGCTCGGATCCCGCTGTCGAACTCGGCCGAGTCCACAACGCACTCGTAAGGATCCAGACCGCGGGCGTCGAGGCGTTCGTAATGCTCGCGTGCCTGGATGACCAGGTAGTTGCGGCAGGTGAGCACGAGCCGCTTCGCCGCCGATTTCCGGATCATGCGCAAGAGCCGGGGCAGCTCGTGGTTCGCCACCCGGGCCGCGCCTTCGTCCAGCGTCGTCTGGCCGACGAAGTCGTCGACGAAGAAGACCTGCTTTTCGTCGTCGTCCCACATGCGGTGGACGTCGTCGAGGCGATTGGTGGCTTCGACCACCGTGAAGCCGCCGGCTTGCAGGTCGGCGAGGAGGACGTGGGCGAGGGTCGTCTTGCCGACGCCTGGCGGCCCGACGATCAGGCAGCTGTGCTGCTCGTCCAGCAGCCGCCGGGCCTCGTCCCGGCCAGGGTGCGGCACGAACCGGCGCAGGCTTTCCTCGATATCGGCCGCGAGCGCTCGTGAGCGGCTCAGCACGTCGCGGTTGAGCAGCGAGCCGAGCACCGAGCTGCTGGCCAGCCACAGCCGGATGTGGCGTTGCACGATCTCCGGATGCCTCCGGAGCAGCGCGGCGATCTCGTGCGCGCCGTACACGTCACCGGGCGACCGCACGTAGCCCGGGAAGATGCCCGCGATCTCGTTCTTGGCCGCGACGGTCAGTTCGACCGTCGTGGCGACGAGATAGCGTTGTGGCGCAAGGCGTTCGACTTTGGGGAATTCGACTTTCCCCAGGTGCCTGATCAGCGCGTCGCGGCCCGACCTGAGCCAGTGTTTGCACTGGATCACCGTCGTGTCACCCGAGGCCGGCGCGATGTGGCGCAGGTCGATCCCGCCGTCGCGGCCGCGGGCGAAGACCTCGAGAGAGCAGCCCAGAACGATCTCGAAGAGATCTTTGCAGAGCAATTCGAAATCGAAGTCGGTCAGCCGACCGAGGTCGAACTCGTCCACCTCGAAATCCCCTTCGCTAGCTCAGGCCGCATCGGCCAGCATAGCTTTACCGGCCTCGCCGGATCAGCTGTCGCCCGCGTTGACGATCTGAGACCGGCCGGAGCCCGCGCTCTCCGGGTGCGCTCGCCGGTACTCGTCGACGATCCGGGCGAGTTCCTCTGCGGCGTCCGGGTGATCTTCGAGGAACACTTCCAGCCGCCGTTTCCAGCTGGTCAGCTGCGCGTGCTCTTCGGCGGCACGGTCCTCAGCTTGGTCGAGGCGACGATCCGTTTCATCGAGCCGGCGTGCCTCGGGTGACTCGTCGGCCTTCTCCGGTGGGTCCCTCGTGAACAGCCTCACGAGCCTCGCTCGCAAGGCTTGAGCCGCGCCGCCGGCGACGCTCTTTACCACGACCTGAGCCGCGGATCCTGCGAGTTCCGTCCAGTCGACAGACTGATCCACCGAGTACTCCCTTTCGCGAATTGCACCGGGCTGTCGGCTCGCGTAGGCGCGCGAGCCCACGGGGATAGGTTCGTAACCCGGCCGCCCAGGTACATAACTCACCTGATCGGATCAACTACCGTGCGTTCTACTGCGCGGCAGCGCCGCGGTCCGACACGGTCGAGTGAATTCGGCTCGAAAGTGTTAACGGAGTCCCGTAAATCCGTCGCCGCATGTCGGCGACCGTTCGCGGCCTACCGCCTGGTAACGACAATGTTGAGGGAGATGCTGGACATGTTCTCGATCGATTCGATGATCAACGCACCGGATATCGGCAAGCCGGTTCGAGTGGATCCCATCGGGCGAAGTCTCGGCGTCTGACGGCCGACTGGATCCTGACGTCGTGCGGTTGTGACGGCCGTCACGGTGTGATAACAAGCGGGGTGTGCTCGTAACAGGCAGTAGCAAGCGGGCGACCCGGGGGACGTCGCCATAGGAGGTGCCCCGGATGAACGCCAAGCGGTCGAACAACGCGATCTGGAAGTTGACGCTTCCTGTGGACATGGCGCCCGCAACACGGCTGGAAGGCGTGCTCGAAGCCTATGCGAGGCGCGTGGCCGAGGAGGGCCTGGAGGTGCTTTCGCCCGTTCCGCTGAACCAGCTTCTCGACGGCTACCAGCTCGACCTCTTCGTCCGGCCCAGTTTCAGTGACGGCCTGTTGCCGTTCGTGGAGGGCTACCTCCAGAACGCCGAAGACGGCCGGAACTTCTACATCCGGGGCGCCGACGCCTGCCTGTTCATTGCCTCCGAGACGTCGCTCTACGCCATCACGACCGGCGGTGGTTTCCGGGTTATCGCCGAGGCCGTCGACTACAGCTTCCCGTTCGACACCGCGAAGAAGCTGATCTCCAACAGCTTCACTGCCGCGGACGTGCGCGACCTGATCGGTTCCCGGAGCAGCCGGTCCGAGACGTACCGTCGGGCGTACTCGATTGACAAGAGCGAAGCGATGGACACGGTGTGGAAGAAGCTGGTCGGGCGGCTGGACCGCGAACAGCTTTCCGAGGGCAGCCCGCTGGCGGACCTGGTCGATCCGGATAAGCCGCCCGCGGTAGAGGTCAAATCGTCCTTCGTGCTTCGGCAGCGGCTCGACCTCGCTGGCGTCACCGAGCTGATCGCGGCGCTCGAGGCATTGCCCGAGCCGAGTGAAGAGCGGCTGCGTCAGCTGTCGTTCCTCGACAACCTCTATCCCGTCCGGAACGACAAGGCCTTGGAAGGCGATCTGGTCCGGGCCTTCGTCGAGAACATCCGGACCGCACTGCTCGGCGGCAACGCGCCTGACATCGACGTACTCGACCCCCACGAGATCATCAAGTTCAACGCCGGCTCGGACTTCCGGCTGAGCCGGACCTACCTGGGCCAGAGCCCGCCGGATTTCGACGACCTCTTGCCGCACATCAAGCGCAAGCTCGCCGACAGCCTGCGTACCAAGGAAGAGTTCGCGGAGAAGTTCCTGGCGCTGTCGCTGACCTATCGGGTCGACCCCGACGACAAGTCGAAGAAGATTACCCGGAAGGTTCTCGACTTCCTACACGGACAGGTCGATCTCGACGGACAGACCTACTTCCGGATCGACAAGGTGTGGTACCGGAGCCTGGGTGCCTTCCTGGACAACCTGAAGAACGACTTCATCGAAGAAGTGTTCAAGGCTGAGGATCCGGTGCTCCTTGGCGCGGAGGTGTCCTTCCTTCCCTGGGTGGGCGGACGTGAGAGTGAGTTCAACGACTCGCAGGCGAACGAGCCCGACTTCTATTTCGGGGATGAAGTATTCGCCAAATCGGACAGAGGTGAAGTCGAACTGTTCGACCTGATCAAGGTCGACCGCGGCGAGCGCAGACTCTATGTCATTCACGCCAAGAAGGGCTTCGACACGAAGATGCGAGACGCGTGTAGCCAGATTCTCGTGGCGTCGGAAGTAATCGAGAGTGATCTGCTCGACGGCTGCAAGCTCCTGAAGACGTACTACGCCGAGGCGTGGTCGAAGGATCCCCACAACAGCGGAGTAAGTCTCAAGACCTTCCTGTCGTGGTTCAAGTACCGCCGCACGTATGTCGTGCTGTGCTCTACGAGGCAGGAGTTTGTCGCGGATGACTTTATGGAGCGCCGGCTGTGGTCGCACATCGCGCGTCGCGAGGTCCTGGCCACGAAGAATGAGATGAAGCGGAACCAGCGGGTGTTCCGCCTGGCGCACACCAAATACGGAAGTTGACCTGGTGCCGCCCTACGGACGAGCCATGTGCTGTCGAAGTCGTGCATGCCGGAACTGGTAGACGCCGCCGGCCTGCCGAAGGAAACCGCGCAAGTGCGCGTCTTCCAGGAAGGCCGTCGTTGCCCACGGAAGTTCTCCCCGGATCGCGAACCAGCTGCGGGCCAGGCCCCAGGGCTCCAGGCGGTAAAGAAGATACACCGCGGCCGCGATGTCGACCGCGTTGATCAGGAAGAGAAACACCGCGTTCACGGGGGTCGATGGTCACCAGGCCGTACAGGACGTCGTTCGAGCCCAGCGGTGCTGGCGACAACCGCAGTTGCCTGTTCGGCCGTCGTGCACCAGCTGGAAACCGACGGTCCACCTCGACTACTACGGCTGGTGGTTGACCGGCGTAAGGCCGGAGCTACCCACGCCAGCGTCACAGACGGCCGGATCCCGTTGGTCAACTGGGATCCGGCCGGCGTCTCCTATGACGACGTCGCGGACGAAACGCTGGACGACACCATCGAAGCGCGTGCCGACGACGTCAAACGCTCGGCGCCGAGGTCTTTCTGGACTTCGCGGCCGAAATGATGAACGAGGAAGAGGACTGGGCGGGGATCCACCAGTGAGGTATAAGGATTGCCGTGTGTCAGCACATCCGCGACGTCAGCTATGGGGCCAGCATCGTCAGCCCCGCGACCAGGCCACGGTGCTCCCCGTACGCTCCTGCAAAGAGTGACGAGGAGGTTGAAGGCGATGGGCTGGACCGGGGAGTCAAGGGCTCGTTGCGCCGGACCGATTCGAACTCACACGGCTCGACCTGGGCAAACACGTCCGCCCAGTCGCTGCTTCGACTAGGAACATGGCGCTGAACTGGGAAATCTTCGTGCCCCCGGTGAGATTCGAACTCACACTGGACGGGTTTTGAATCCGTTGCCTCTGCCAGTTGGGCTACGGGGGCGTGACGTGGTGACTCTACGGGATCATCGACCTCCGGCAGTGACCGGGGCAGGGGGTGTCGTGCAGGCCACTACGTGGTGAACGCCATCTCGGCAACTGGATCGTTCCCGGTAGGCTTCAGGTTCGCGGGAAGCCGCGAAGACCAACGTCCCGCCGAGTCTTCAGGAGGACCCCGGTGACCGATCAGGCTACCGAGGCCAACGGTGCCGCCACCGTGCCGCAGCGTCGGGTGCTCGTCGCGGAAGACGAGGCGCTCATCCGGCTGGACCTCGTCGAAATGCTGCGTGAAGAGGGGTACGAAGTCGTCGGGGAGGCCGGGGATGGTGAGCAGGCCATTGCGCTGGCCACCGATCTCAAGCCCGATCTCGTGATCCTCGACGTCAAGATGCCCAAACTGGACGGTATCGAGGCCGCGTCCAAGATCACCGGGGACCGGATCGCCCCCGTTGTCATCCTCACCGCCTTCAGTCAGCGGGACCTCGTCGAACGGGCGCGGGACGCCGGCACCATGGCCTACCTCGTCAAGCCCTTCGCCAAGCGGGACCTCGTGCCGGCCATCGAGCTCGCCGTCAGCCGGTTCTCCGAGCTGCAGGCCCTCGAGGCCGAGGTTGCCGGGCTCACCGACCGGCTCGAGACGCGCAAGGTCATCGACCGCGCCAAGGGCCTGCTGATGAGCCGGCAGGGCCTCACCGAACCGGACGCCTTCCGCTGGATCCAGCGCACCGCCATGGACCGCCGGACCACGATGAAGGCCGTCGCCGAAGCCGTTGTGGAGAGCATCGGCAGCTGACCCGCCCGGACCAAGGGGTGTGACCGCGATGCGTGGTCACACCCCTTTTTCGTGACGCTCCGGGTGCCCGAAAGGGCGCACTTGGTACCTTTGCGAGCCTTCCTGGCGTGGTCCGGCGTGATGATCCACTCCGGGTCCGTAGACTCTGCACGCCTGACGCACACCCCGACCCGTGCGTCAAGTCCCAGTCTGTGCACCGAGAGTCACCACCCGCTGGTCGTGGTTACGACGAGCGGGTGTAAATCATACGTTAATACTCGTGACGACCGTCACGATGTGGCTACAAGAGCACGCGTGACTCTGTGCAACGGCTTCCGGGGCGGCTACTTTCAGCGGCCAGTCAGGTCCCACGTGGGGACAGCCGTCCGACCGGACGGCCAGGTGGCATTTGGAGGAACGAGTGCAGAAAGCACGACTTGCGAAGGTCATCGTGCTGGCCGCAGCCGGGGCCGTTGCCCTGAGCGCGTGTTCGGCGCGCACGGACAGCGGTTCGGGTGACAGCAGCGCGAGCTCGCAGTCCCAGGCCGCGGCCCCGTCCGCCGCCGCCGACGCGGCCGACCCGGCCGGCGACGGCAAGGCGCAGTGCGCCCCGACCTCCATCGCGTACGCGGGCACCATCAACGGCGCCAACGCCGCGCTGGGCCAGAACATCCTGAACGGCGCGAAGCTCGCCGTCGACCAGCACAACAAGGCCAACGCGGGCTGCCAGGTCAAGCTGGAGCAGTTCGACACCGAAGGCACGCCGGACAAGGCGCCGGGCATCGTGACGCAGATCGTCAACACCCCGGGCATCATCGGTGTCGTCGGCCTGCCGTTCTCCGGTGAGTCGAAGGCCGCGGGCAACATCTTCAACGGTGCGGGCCTGGTCACGGTGACCCCGTCGGCCACCAACCCGACGCTGAGCCAGAACGGCTGGAAGACCTTCTTCCGCGGTCTGGGCAACGACAACACCCAGGGCCCGGCCGCCGCGAAGTTCATCACCGGCGAGCTCAAGGCCAACAAGGTGTGCGTCATCAAGGACGACTCCGACTACGGCACCGGCCTGGCGGCTTCGACCATCCAGGCGCTCGGCGACAAGGGCACCTGCCAGGACAGCGTCAAGACGAAGCAGACCGACTTCTCGGCCGTGGTCAACAAGATCAAGAGCGAGAAGCCGGACGCGGTGTTCTACTCCGGGTACTACCAGGAAGCCGCTCCCTTCGCGCAGCAGCTGAACGACGCGGGTGTCGAGGCCAAGTTCATCGGCCCGGACGGCGTGAAGGACGACGAGTTCGTCAAGGGCGCCGGCGAGGCGGCCGCGAAGGCGTACTTCACCTGCCCCTGCGTCCCGGCGGACCAGTTCACGAAGTTCACCGACGCCTACAAGTCGGCCTTCAGCAAGGACCCGGGCACCTACTCGCCCGAGGCCTACGACCTGGCGACGATCCTGCTCAAGGGCATCGACTCGGGCAAGAAGGACCGCGCGGGGCTGCTCGACTTCGTGAAGACCTATGACGGCCAGGGCATCACGAAGCACTTCAAGTGGGACGACAAGGGCGAGCTCTCCAGCACGACCGTGTGGACCTACAAGGTCGAGGGCGGGAAGATCGTCCGCAACACCGAGATCAAGTAGCGCAACGCTTCCGTTCTGATTACCGGGGTGCACGTCCGGCGGCTCGATCCCGCCGGGCCTGCACCCCGGTCCCACATGGAGAACTAGTGTGTCATTGACTCATCACGTGAGCTCGCTCGTGCTGGCCCAGAGCGACAGCTGGATCACGTTCGACGTGAACGCGTTCCTCGACCAGTTCTGGAACAACACGTTCGACGGGCTGGCCTACGGCAGCATCTACGCGCTGGTGGCGCTGGGCTACACCCTCGTCTACGGCGTCCTGAAGCTCATCAACTTCGCGCACTCCGAAGTCTTCATCTACGGCGTCTACGCGACCTGGTTCACCTTCTACGGCCTCGGGTTCCGGCCCGGCAACACCCCGACGCTCACCGCGATCGAGCTGATCGGCTTCCTGGTGCTCGCGTTGATCGCGTCGATGGCGGTCTCCGGCGGCACGGCGGTGGTCCTGGAACGGGTCGCCTACCGGCCGCTGAGAAAACGCGGGGCGCCGAAGCTGGTCTTCCTGATCACCGCGATCGGCGCTTCCTTCGTGTTGCAGCAGCTCATCTTCATCTGGCGGGGCGGCAACCCCGAGCTGGGCATCCGGCTCATGCGCAACCAGGAAGTCTTCACGCTCTTCGGCGGCAGCATCACCAACGTCACGATCATCACGGTGATCGCGTCGATCGTGCTGATGCTGGGCGTCAACTACTTCGTCAACAAGACCAAGTTCGGCCGCGGCATCCGCGCGGTGGCGCAGGACCCGGACACCGCGACGCTGATGGGCGTCAACAAGGAACGCGTCATCATGCTGACGTTCCTCATCGGCGGCCTGCTCGCCGGCGCGGCGGCCCTGTTCTACATGATGAAGATCCCGCAGGGCGCGTGGTACCAGGGCGGGTTCCTCCTCGGAATCAAGGCGTTCACCGCGGCGGTGCTCGGCGGGATCGGCAACCTGCGCGGCGCGCTGCTCGGCGGCCTGCTGCTCGGCGTCGCCGAGAACTACGGCCAGTCGCTGTTCGGTGGTGGCTGGCGTGACATCGTCGCGTTCGTCCTGCTGGTGCTCGTCCTGATGATCCGGCCCACCGGCATCCTCGGCGAGTCACTCGGAAAGGCGCGGGTATGACGACGACCACGACTCCGCCGGCCGCCGCGACCGGCACGAAGCGCACGTTCGGCGAGCGGTGGAACAACCTCAGCCGCGTCCAGCAGTGGGGTGTCCTGATCCCGCTGGTGGTGCTGATCTACCTGCTGCCGGTGCTGAACCCGCCGATCCTCACCACCCAGCCCGGGTACGACTTCCCGATCGCGATGTTCGAGGTGGCCCGCTACGCGCTGGTCGCCATCGGCCTCAACGTCGTGGTCGGCCAGGCCGGCCTGCTCGACCTCGGGTACGTCGGGTTCTTCGCCATCGGCGCGTACGTGATGGCGCTGTTCACCAGCCCCGACTCGTCGCTGTCGCACCTGCCGTTCCTCGTCGTGCTGCCGATCGCGATGGCCGTCACGATGATCTTCGGCGTGATCCTCGGGACACCCACGCTGCGGTTGCGCGGGGACTACCTGGCGATCGTGACGCTCGGGTTCGGCGAGATCGTCCGCCTGCTGGCGGACAACGTCGGCCCGCTGCGCGGCAACTCCGGCTTCAAGGAGGTCGGGCACCCGCCGGGCACGAACGCCGACGGCTCGGCGCTGTTCAACAACTCGAACGGCACGCCGTGGTACTGGCTGTGCGTCACGCTGATCATCGCCGTCCTGTTCCTGGTCGGGAACCTGGAGCGCAGCCGCGTCGGCCGCGCCTGGGTCGCCATCCGGGACGACGAGGACGCGGCGGAGATCATGGGCGTGCCGACGTTCAAGTTCAAGATCTGGGCGTTCATCAGCGGCGCGGCGATCGGCGGCCTCTCCGGCGCCCTCTACGCCGGTCAGCTCGGCTTCGTGAACAACCAGAAGTTCGACGTCGTCACGTCGATGCTGTTCCTGGCCGCGGTGATCCTCGGCGGCTCGGGCAACAAGGTCGGCGTCCTGCTCGGCGCGGCCGTGGTGGCCTACATCCCGCTGCGGTTCCAGGCGATCGCCGAGTACAAGTACCTGATCTTCGGCCTGGCGCTGATCATCCTGATGATCTTCCGCCCGCAGGGCCTGCTCGGCGCGCGCCAGCGGCTGCTCGCCTACGGCAGGCAGGCGTACCAGCGGCTGCTGGGCCGAGGTGAGCAGATCAGCAGTGACGGTGCGCTGCAGACCGAACCGACCCCGGGGAGCAAGTCATGACCGAGCCCCAGAACGGCGGTCCCGAGGTCGTCGCGGAGGGCGGCCTCGTCGCCGAGCTGCAGCAGATGACGGCCGAGGAGCGGGCCGAGCACGACGCCGAAGTCGCCGAAGTCGTCGCGCCGGACCGCGAGATCGAGGTCGAGGTCGGGCAGACGCTGCTCGAGGTCGACAACGTGACCATGCGCTTCGGCGGCCTGGTCGCGCTGGACGAGATCAACTTCGACATCCGGCGCGGCGAGATCCTCGGCCTGATCGGGCCGAACGGCGCGGGCAAGACGACGTGCTTCAACGCCATGACCGGCGTCTACCGGCCGACCTCCGGTGAGGTCCGGCTGGAAGGCAAGGCGCTGGGCAAGACGTCGCGGCACGGCATCACCCAGCTCGGCATCGCGCGGACGTTCCAGAACATCCGGCTCTTCAGCGAGATGACCGCTCTGGAGAACGTCGTCGTCGGCACCGACGCGCGGCACAAGACCAGCCTGCTCGGGGCGCTGCTGCGGCTGCCGCGGCACCACCACGAGGAGAAGGCCGCCGTCGAGAAGGCGATGGCCCTGCTGGAGTTCGTCGGCATCGCCGACCGCGCGGCCGACCGGGCGAAGAACCTGCCCTACGGCTACCAGCGGCGCCTGGAGATCGCGCGGGCGCTGGCCACCGAGCCGAAGCTGCTCTGCCTGGACGAGCCCGCGGCGGGCTTCAACCCGGCGGAGAAGGAGCAGCTCATGGAGCTGATCCGGACGATCCGCGACGACGGGTACACCGTGCTGCTGATCGAACACGACATGAAGCTCGTCATGGGCGTGACGGACCGGATCGTGGTGCTGGAGTTCGGCAAGAAGATCGCCGAAGGAGTGCCGGCGGAGATCCGCGAGAACCCCGCGGTGATCGCGGCCTACCTGGGGGTGCCTGACGATGACGTTGCTTGAGCTGTCGGACGTGTCCGTCCACTACGGACGGATCCAGGCGGTGTCCGGGCTGTCCATCTCGGTGAACGAGGGCGAGATCGTCACGCTGATCGGGGCCAACGGCGCCGGCAAGTCCACGACGATGCGGGCCATCTCGGGGATCCGCCCGATCTCGAGCGGGAAGATCTCCTTCGCCGGTGAGGACATCTCCAAGCTGCGCGGTGACCTCCGCGTGGTCCGCGGGATCTCGCAGGCGCCGGAAGGCCGGGGCATCTTCCCCGGCATGACGGTGATGGAGAACCTCGACATGGGCGCGTACGCCCGCAAGGACCGCAAGGACCTCAGCGGCGACCTGGAGCGGGTGTTCGAGCTGTTCCCGCGCCTGGCGGAGCGCAAGACCCAGCTGGGCGGCACGATGTCCGGCGGCGAACAGCAGATGCTCGCCATCGGGCGCGCCCTGATGGCGAAGCCGAAGCTGCTGCTGCTGGACGAGCCGTCGATGGGGCTGGCCCCGCAGTTCATCCAGCAGATCTTCCGGATCATCACGGAGATCAACAAGCAGGGCACCACCGTGCTGCTGGTGGAGCAGAACGCGCAGCAGGCGCTCTCGCGGGCCCACCGGGCCTACGTGCTGGAGACCGGGCAGATCACGAAGTCCGGCACCGGCAAGGAGCTGCTGGCGGACAACAGCATCAAGGAGGCGTACCTGGGCGTCGGCTGACGTCCGGAGCTTCCCCTCACCGGCCCCGTGCGCACTCGCGCACGGGGCCGGTTCTGTTCACAACCATCGGTTGTCACCGGCGCCGGAAAGGCTGTTGGACCCGCCGCTCCTTCCCACGGTTTGCTTGGGGCATACCAAGAACCGAGGGAGCACACGATGATCGAGGGAATCGCGGCCGGCGTGCCGTTCGTGGCGATGCCGCCGGCGAACCCGGACGCGCCGGCGGTGCTGGTCGCGGGCTGGCACCTGATGGACGCGCCGGCCAGCGAGCAGGCGATGGCCGCCGCCGTCCCGATGGCGAGGCTGCAGGCGTGGCGGGTGTACTTCGGCCTGCCGCTGACCGGCGCCCGGCTGCCCGAAGGCGGTCCCGAAGAAGTCTTCCGGCGGGCCGGCGAGGACGCCGTGCTGAACATGTTCGAGCCGGTCACCGAGCAGGCGGCGGGGGAGTTCCCGGCGGCGCTGGCCGAGCTGCGCGACCGGCTGCCGGGCGCGACCGGGCCGCTGGGCGTGTTCGGCGGCTCGGCCGGGGCGATCGTCGCCCTGGAGGTGCTGGCGCGCGGAGACGTCGAAATCGCGGCCGGCGCGGTCGCCAGCCCCGTGGTCCGGCTCGCGCCGATGATCGCCGCCAACGAACGGCGCTACGGCGTGACCTACGCGTGGACCGAGCGGTCCCTCGCGGTGGCGGCGCGCTACGACTACGTGAACCGGGCCGGCGAGCTGAGCGCGCCGCTGCTGCTCATCGCCGGCGCGGACGACGACGTCGCCGTGCGCGAGCCCGCCGCGACCCTGAGCGAGAAGCTGGGGACCGAGCTGGTGACGGTCGACGGGATGGCGCACGAGTTCCCGCCGGGGACGGCGGCCGCGGCCGCCGTCGACACGGCGTTCAGCGAGTGGTTCGCGCGGCGGCTGCGAGGCTGAGGTCCTCGTCCGGCAGCCAGGCGTGGCCGGGGTCGTAGGCGCACCAGTCCTCTTCGCGGCTGGTGCGCCCGGCCAGGGCCAGCAGCCGCCGCAGCGCCGGGTTCGTGTTCCCGCGCCGCCACACCAGCGACCACGGGAACAGCGGTGACGGCGCGAACGGCAGCACCTTCAGGTTGAGGTCGGGCGCGAGCTCCATGTCCGCCCCGGCCAGGGTGACGCGGCGCTTGCCGTACCGCGTCTGCTCCAGGGTGTGCCGCAGGTCGTAGCTGACGCCGGAGTCGTCGATCGGGACGTCGAACCGGGCGCACATCGCCGCGAGGTAGGACAGCCATTCGGCGGCGCCGCCGGACCCGGGCAGCCAGATCCCGTCGGCGCGCAGCTCTTCGAGCGGCAGCACGTCCAGCTGGGCCAGCGGGTGTTCCGGGGCGAGCAGCGCGACCAGCGGTTCGAGCCGGACGACCCGGTGCTCCAGCTCGTCCGGCAGCGGCCGCCCGAAGCCGGTCACCCGGCCGAAGGCGGCGTCGAGCTCGCCGGACAGCAGCGGCTCGACCGCGTGGGCGAACCCGGCGCCGGCGACCCGGTCGATCCGCAGCGCGGGCTCCCGCGCGGCGAGCCGGCGGAGCAGGAACATCGGGGAGAGCCGGACGTCGACCAGGTCGAGGCGCAGCGGCCGGTCGCCGGCACCGAGCGCGGCCACCGCGGCGTCGGCCACCCGCAGCAGCTCACGCGCGTGCGCGAGGAAGCGCTCACCCTCGGCGGTGAGCTCGACCGAGCGGCGGGTGCGCCGGAACAACGGCGTGGCCAGCGCTTCCTCGAGCTTCCGGATGCGCTTCGACAACGCCTGCTGGGTCAGGAACAGCGCCTGGGCGGCCCGCCCGAAGTGGAGCTGCTCCGCGGTGACGACGAACGCCCGCACCTGGGCGAGGTCGAGGTCCACCGGCTCACGCGCCCGGCGGGCGGTCCCGGACGACGCAGGTCAGCCGGGCGGTGCAGGTGCGGCGGCCCTCGTCGTCGGTCAGGACGATCTCGGCGGTGATCGTGCCGCGGCCGACGTGCAGCGGGGTCGCGACGCCGGTGACCGTGCCCGAGCGGACGGCCCGGTGGTGGGTGCAGGACAGCTCCAGCCCCATCGCCGCGCGGCCCGGGCCCGCGTTCAACGCGGCCACCGTGGACCCCAGCGCCTCGGCGAGGACGGCGTTGGCGCCGCCGTGCAGCAGGCCGTACGGCTGGAGGTTGCCCTCGACCGGGATGGTGCCGACGACCCGCTCGGCCGTCGCTTCCAGCAGTTTCATCCCGACCTTGTCGTTCAGCTGCTGGTCCGCCGCCGCCGGGTCGATGCCCGACAGCCGCTCCACGTCGATGGGGGCGGCACTGTCCGTCACACAAAGCTCCTGTTCCTATGCGACACGTAAGAGTGTCAGACCCTCAGCCTAGACTCGGCCCCGTGAGCCCGAGTGAGAAGACGACCGTTGCCAACGCCACAGGAACCACCGCGACCGGAACCAGCGCGGAGCAGCCGAAGCTGCTGCTGATCGACGGTCATTCGATGGCCTACCGCGCGTTCTTCGCGCTGCCCGCCGAGAACTTCAAGACCAAGACCGGGCAGGTCACGAACGCGGTCTTCGGGTTCACGTCGATGCTCATCAACCTGCTGCGCGACGAGGCGCCCACGCACCTGGCGGTGGCGTTCGACCTCTCGCGCAAGACGTTCCGCTCGGAGACCTTCGCCGACTACAAGGCGAACCGCAGCACGACGCCGGACGAGTTCCGCGGCCAGGTCGACCTGGTGCGCGAGGTCCTCGACGTGCTCGGCATCCCGTCGCTGACGAAGGAGAACTTCGAGGCCGACGACATCATCGCCACGCTCACGACGCAGGCGACGGCCGACGGCTTCGACGTCCTCATCTGTACGGGTGACCGAGACGCGCTGCAGCTGGTCACCGAGCAGGTCACCGTGCTGTACCCGAAGCGCGGCGTCTCGGAGATGACCCGGTTCACCCCGGCCGCCGTCGAGGAGAAGTACGGCCTCACCCCGCAGCAGTACCCGGACTTCGCGGCGCTGCGCGGCGATCCGTCGGACAACCTGCCGAACATCCCCGGCGTCGGCGAGAAGACCGCGGCCAAGTGGATCAAGCAGTTCGGCTCGCTCGACGACCTGATCGACCGCGTCGACGAGGTCAAGGGCAAGGCCGGCGACGCGTTGCGCGCGCACCTGTCCTCGGTCCAGCTGAACCGCCAGCTCACCGAGCTGATCCGGAATGTCGAGCTGGAGGTCGGCCCGTCGGGGCTGGAGCTGCGCCCGTGGGATCGCGAAGCGGTGCACGCGCTGTTCGACGAGCTGGAGTTCCGCGTCCTGCGCGACCGGCTGTTCGCGACGCTGCAGAGCGCCGAACCCGAGGCCGACGAGGGCTTCGAGGTCTCGGGGGACGCGCTGGCCCCCGGCGCGCTCGGGGCGTGGCTCGCCACGCACGCGGCCGGTGGCGAGCCGGTCGCGCTGGCCTTCCGCGCCGCCGGCGCCTCGGTCCGGTCCGACCTGCGCGCGGTGGCCTTCGCATCGGCGGACGGCGAAGGCGCGTACGTCGACGTCACGGCGATGGACCAGGCGGACGACACGGCGCTGGCGGCGTGGCTCGCCGACCCGAAGATCCGCAAGACCGGCCACGACCTCAAGGTCCCGCTGCATGCGATCCGCGCCCGCGGCTGGGTGCTCGCCGGGCTCGCCATGGACACCGCGCTGGCCGCCTATCTCGTGCGGCCGGGCCAGCGCACGTTCGAGCTGGACGACCTCGCGCTGCGCTACCTGCACCGCGAGCTGCGCTCGGAGACCGACGGCGGCGACGGGCAGCTGTCGCTGCTCGACGGCGGCGCGGAAGGCCTGGAACAGAAGGAGATCCAGGAAGAGCTGGTCAAGGCGCGGGCCATCTTCGAGCTGGGCGGCGCGCTCGAGAAGGAGCTGGAGCAGATCGGCGGCGCGCGGCTGCTCGCCGAGCTGGAGCTGCCGCTGCTCGAAGTGATCACCGAGCTGGAGATCGCCGGCGTGGCCGTCGACCTCGAGCAGCTGACCACGCTCGAAGCGCACTACCTGTCGCGCGTGACGCAGGCGGCCGAAGCCGCGTACGAGGTGATCGGCAAGCAGATCAACCTCGGATCGCCGAAGCAGCTGCAGGTCGTGCTGTTCGACGAGCTCGGCATGCCGAAGACCAAGCGCACCAAGACCGGCTACACGACCGACGCCGAGGCGCTGCAGGGCCTGTTCGAGAAGACCGAGCACCCGTTCCTGCAGCACATGCTGGAGCACCGGGACGCGACGAAGCTGCGCACCACGGTCGAAGGGCTGATCAAGTCCGTCGCCGACGACGGCCGCATCCACACCACCCTGCTGCAGACGATCGCGGCCACCGGGCGGCTGTCCTCGACCGAGCCGAACCTGCAGAACATCCCGGTCCGCACCGAAGAGGGCCGCCGCATCCGCGACGCGTTCGTCGTCGGCCAGGGCTTCACCGAGCTGATGACCGCGGACTACAGCCAGATCGAAATGCGGATCATGGCGCACCTCTCGAAGGACGAGGGCCTCATCGAGGCGTTCCACTCCGGCGAGGACCTGCACACGTTCGTCGCGTCGCGGGCGTTCTCGCTGCCGCCGGAGGAGATCACGCCGGAGCTGCGCTACCGCGTCAAGGCGATGTCGTACGGCCTCGCGTACGGGCTGTCAGCGTATGGGCTGTCGGCGCAGCTGCGGATCTCGACCGAAGACGCCAAGGAGCAGATGGAGGCGTACTTCGCCCGCTTCGGCGGCGTGCGCGACTACCTCCACTCGGTGGTCGGCGAGGCGGCCAAGTGCGGCTACACCGAGACGATCTTCGGTCGCCGCCGGTACCTGCCGGACCTCAACAGCGACAACCGCCAGCGCCGCGAGATGGCCGAGCGGATGGCGCTGAACGCCCCGATCCAGGGCAGCGCGGCGGACATCATCAAGGTCGCGATGCTCACCGTCCACCAGGAGCTGGTCAAGGCGAAGCTGAAGAGCCGGATCCTGCTGCAGGTCCACGACGAGCTCGTGCTCGAGGTCGCCGACGGCGAGCGGGAGCAGCTGGAGGCGCTCGTGCGCCAGGGCATGGGCTCGGCCTACGACCTGGCCGTGCCGCTGGAGGTCTCGGTCGGCTACGGCCGGTCCTGGAACGAAGCCGCGCACTAGAAGCTCGGCGCCGAGGCGGACGAGGCGCCGTGACTTCACCCCGGGCCGCAAGCCCCTTCACTCTGCGCCACGACCCGAATCACCGGGTCGTGGCGCGGGTGTACTCGGGCGGACGTCGTCGGGCGGCGCCGGCGGCGGCGAAGCTGTCCGGCATGGCCAGTGACTTTCAGCGACGCAAGATCTCCGGCATCTTCGGCGCGATGGACGCCGACGACGACGGCTACCTCACGGAGTCCGACTTCCGGGCCCTCACCACGAGATGGCTCGAGGTGCGCGGCACCGACGGCGGCTCCCCGGACGGGGAGAAGCTCGCCTCGATCATGATGGGCTGGTGGGCGACGCTGCTGGAGGCGTCCGACCGCGACCGCGACGGCAAGGTCTCGCTCGACGAGGTCCTCGACGTCGTCGACGGGCTGCCGCAGATGCCGGCCGCGGTCACCGGCACCGCGGCGGCGATGTTCGAGGCGGTGGACGAAAACGGCGACGGCACCATTTCGGCCGCCGAGTACCACCGCATGATCACCGCCTGGAACGGCCTCGAAGCGCCGACCGACGAGATCTTCGCCCTCCTCGACGCCGACGGTGACGGCCGCATCTCGCGGGCCGAGTTCTCGGGCCACTGGTACGAGTTCTGGGCCGGCGACGATCCGGCGGCGCCCGGCAGCTGGGTGTTCGGCCGGGTCTGAACCACTCACCGGGACACCAAACCCCTTGGCGTTACGACGAACGGAGGACTCCGTTCGGGTGAGCCATTACCGCTGGGTAGGGAGGTCGGCGCTCACCGGCGGGCGATCACGGCGTAGGGTCCGCCGAATGGGGTTCGAGCGTGAACGGCGACGCTGGCGGGTTCGGCTGCACGACGAACTCGGCCGGGTGTGCGGGGCGGGCACGGTGCTCGACGAGTACCACGTGCTTACGAGCGCGCACGTCGTCGAAGCCGCCGGGGGACCGCGGTCCGCGCTGAGCGTCGACTTCGTCGGACTGGCCGAAGCCCTGCCCGGCACCGCCACCGTCGTGGAGGGGTGCTGGGTGCCCTCCGACGGCGGCGGCCACGGTGATCTCGCCCTGCTGCGCCTGGAACGTCCCGAATCCCGCGTGTTCCGCGCCCCGCTGCACCGCATGCCCCTCGGCGAGCACCAGCTCGTCCGCGCGTTCGGGTTCCCGCCCGGGTCGGTCGGCCGCTGGACCCACGCGCGCCTCGGCGGCCCGGAACAGACCGGCGGCGAATGGGTCCGCCTCTTCCGCACCGCCGAAGCCGAGCCGATCGGCCCCGGGTTCGGCGGCACGGCCGTGCTCGACGAGGCGACCGGGCACGTCGTCGGCATGGTCGTCGGCAAGGACACCGGCACCTGGATGGTGCCGGTCGAGACGATGCTGGGGCACCTGCCGCAGCTGAGCATCTGGACCTCGGGCAGCCCGGCCGTCGACGCCAGCTTTTCCCGCCCGGTCGGCGAAGCCGTCGACGTCTCGTTCGTGCAGAGCGTCGCGGACTGGTTCGCCAAGGCCGAGCCCGGCACGGTCTGGGTCGTCGACACCGGGGAGGCCGGCTCGCCCGTCGCGGCGGCACTGCGGTTCGGCATCGTGCTGGCCGACCGCGAGCGCTCCCTCGGTGTCCCCGGCCTGCCGCCGACGCTCGGCTCGATGCCGCCGGCGGGCAGCGTCGACCTCGCCGTCGACGCCACCGGCCGCACCGCCGACGCCGTCCGGCACCGCATCGAAGACCGGCTCACCACCGGGGTCGCCGGCCGCACGCTCGTCGTCGACGCGATCGACGACTCCGCCGAGCCCGACCGGCTCGTCGGCGAGGTGCTCGCCCCGCTCGCGGGCCGCGCGGTCGAGCTCGGACTGCGGCTGCTGCTGGGATTCCGCGAGGAGTCGTCGCCGGGGGTCGCGGCCGTGCAGGCGGGGACGTTCCAGGCCCGCCCGGCCGCGGACGACCTGTCCGGCCGGCTCGACGTGCTCACCCAGTCCGTCGAGGAGCTCGGCGAGATCGAGGCGTACCAGCTGCGCGTGGCGACGCGCTTCACCGGCGTCGCGATGCTGCCGGCCCGCGCCCAGCGGCTGCGCGCCGCGCTCAAGCAGCTGCGCTCGGCCGAGGTCGACGGCGACGCGGAGTGGGTGGAGCGCCACATCGACAGCCACGAGCACGCGGTGGCCCCGGCGGTCGAGGACGGCCGCCGCCAGCGAGCGGTGCTCGACGGCCTGGTCGCCCGCCGCGAGGAGCTGCGCGCCCGCCTCGCGGGCGACCACGAGCTGGCCCGCGAGCAGGGCCTGGACGGCGACCCGGAGCTGGAGCAGGCGTACGTCCCGGCGAAGCGCCTGCTGATCGACGGCCCCTGCGAGCTGACCGCGGCGGCGACGGCGGTGGACAGCTACGCGGCGGCGGTGCGGGCCCGCATCGAGGACCGCGCCTGAGCCGATGCAGTGAATGACTCATTCATGTCGCCAGACGCCATGAATGAGTCATTCATGGCATCGCCGGGCCGGAACTGTCGGTGCCGGACGGTAGCGTGGAGATCGGGGGGCGGCGCCCAGCCGTCGCTAACGCCGTCCCAGACCGCGGATCAGCACCATCACCGCGTCGCGGACCTCCGCCCGCGTCCGCTGCGGCCCGAACACCTGCCAGTCCAGCGCCACCACCAGCATGGTGCCGAACAACCCGGCCGCCGCGGTCGGGATCTGCACCCCTTCCGGCAGCCGCCCGGCCGACTCCAACCGGGACAGCTGGTCCTTGACGATCGAGATGATCTCCTCGCGCAGCAGCGAAAGCGTGTCGTGCCACTGCCCCGGTGTCCGCCACAGCTCGCTCACCAGGATCTGCGAGAACCCCGGGTAGCGGGCGATGAACTCCAGCGTCGTGTCGACCTGCGCCTCGATCACCTCGAGCGGGTCCGCCTCGGTGACGGCGGCGCGCAGCTGCCCGGCGAGCATGTCGACGCCGTAGCGCAGCAAAGCGTCGACGAGCCCGTCCTTCGACCCGAAGTTGTAGTAGACCGTGCCCTTGGCGACGCCCGCCGCGGCGGCGATGTCGTCGACCGTCAGACCCACCAGGCCCCGGCTCTTCGAGAGCTCCAGCGTGGCCTCGAAGAGCTTCTGCTTGGTCGCGCCGCTCACAGGCTGAGCTCGGGCTTGAGGGCCGACACCGTCCAAACGCGACGCTTGCGCGCGGCCAGCGTGGACACGAGGACCCCGCCTGCCAGGTAGGCCAGCAACACGCCGATGTCTCCCAGGATCTGCACGGTGGCGCCACTGTAGAACAGGTGGCGGAAGCCGTCGATGGCGTACCCCATCGGCAGCACCACGTGCAGCGGGTAGAGCGCGTCCGGGATCGTCTGCCACGGGAACGTGCCGCCCGCGCTGACCAGCTGCAGCACCAGCAGCACCAGCCCGAGGAACTTGCCGACCGCGCCGAAGAACGCGTTGAGCGCGTGCACCACCGACGTGAACGTCAGCGACACCAGCACCGCGAACCCGATCGCGCCCAGCGGGTGGGCGATGTGGATGCCGACGAGCCACGTCACCGCGCCGAACAGGACGACCACCTGGGCGACGCCGAGGAGCGCCGAGGACAGCCAGCCGCCGACCGCGACGCGGAACGGGGACGCGCCCGCCGTCAGCGCCCGGGTCGAGAGCGGGCGCAGGATCAGGAACAGCACGAACGCGCCGATCCAGGTGGCTAGCGAGATGAAGAACGGCGCCAGGCCCGCGCCGTAGGTCCCCGCCGACGCCTCGCCGTTGGCGTTGACCGCCACCGGGTCCGCGATCGTGTTCGCCGTGGCCGAGCGGGTGGGGTCGTCCGGGTTCGGGATCTCCTTGAGCCCGGCCGAAAGCCCGTCGCGCAGCTTCACCGCGCCGTCCGCGAGCTGGTTCGTGCCGGTGACGGCGGTCTTCTCGCCGTCGTCGAGCTTCGCGGCGCCGTCACGCAGCTGGTTCGCGCCGTCGGACGCCTGGGCGATGCCGTTCGCCAGCTGCGGGGACGCCGCGGCGAGCTTCGCCGCGCCGTCGGACACCTGCCGCGCGCCGTCGGCCAGCTTCGCGAGGTCGCCGTTGGCCTGCTGGATCTTGCCGTTGGCCTGGTCGACGGGGGAGCGCAGCTGGTCGGCCTTCGCGACGATCGCCTGGATCTGCGCCTCCGGCACCCCGGCGTCGCGCAGGTCGGTGACGAGCTGGGTGCGGTAACCGTCGAGCTTGCCCTGGATGTCGGACGACGCCGTCGCGGCCAGCGACGCCGCGTCGGCCACCTTCTGGTCCCCGGTGGCCACCTGTGAAGCGCCGTCGGCGAGCTTCTGCGTCTGGGACGGCAGGTCCGCGGTGCTGCTCTTCAACGTGCCGAGCCCGGTGGCGAGCGTCGCCGAGCCGTCCGCGAGCTGCGAAGCGCCGCCGGCGAGCTGCTGCTGCCCGGACTTGAGCTGCGTGGCGCCGTCCGCGAGCTGCGCGGCGCCCGTCGAGGCCTCCTGGATCTTGCCGTAGATGGTGGAGAAGCCGACCAGGAACCGGTCCGCGGCCTCGCTGCCGACCTTCTCCGCGATCGTCTTGCGCACCTGCTCGGCGACCTGCTTCGCGATCGTGCCGGACAGGTAGTTGTTCGCGTCGTTGGTGGTCAGCGTGATCGTCGCCTGCTGCGGCTGGAAGTTGCCGACCGACAGCAGTGCCGCGGAGAAGCCGCTCGGAATGCCGATGGCGAACGAGTACTTGTCGTCGCGGACGCCGTCGCGGGCCTCCTGCTCGGACACCTCGTGCCACTGGAACGTGCCGGACTTGACCAGCTCGTCGGTGACTTCGCGGCCGACGTTGCGCTGCTGGCCGCTCGCGTCCTGCGCGCCGGTGTCACTGGTGAAGACGGCGGCGGGCAGCTTGTCCAGCCGGCCGTACGGGTCGTAGTTCGCGTACAGGTAGAAGGACGCGTAGAGCAGCGGCACCAGCACGAGCGCGACCAGCGCCAGCTTCGGCATCGTGCCGGTGGACAGGCGGCGCAGCTCGTTGCGGGCGATCCGGAAGGCGTTCATTCTTCGACTCCGTCAGTGCTCGCGGGGAGCTCTTCGGTGGGTTCGGGTCGGGGTTCGGGTTCAGGGGAGTGGTGCTGCGGCTCCGGCTGTTCGGCCGAGCCGATGCGGGCGGGCTCGAACGGCAGGGCGGACAGCGGTGTCGTCGCGGTCAGCACGACCACGGCGAGACCGCGCTCGGCCAGCTCCCGCGCGAGCCCGGCCCAGCTGCCGACGTCACTGGTGTGCCGGTCCGGCGTGTCCAGCACGAGCACGCGGACGCCCTTGCGCTCCGCGGCCAGCTCGGTGAGCAGCCGGGTGCGCAGGGTGGGCGCGAGGTTCTCGAACCGCGTGCCCGCGTACGGCGCGGCGTCGTGCCCGGCCAGCCAGCGGGCCACGTCCTCCTTGCCCGCCGGGCGGTGGGCGAGCGCCAGCTCCTCGCCGACGACCACACGCAGGCTCAGCGCCTCGTCGGGCTCGCTGACGCCGGGCGCGTCGACGATCGCGACGAGCCCGGGCAGGGGAGCGTCGACGCCTTCGGCGTGCACAGTGCCGGTGGAGGGCCTGAGCCGGCCGGCCAGCGCGAGGCCGAACGCGGTGACGCCGACGCCGGGTTCGCCGTGCACGATCGCCAGGTCACCCTCGCCGACGGTCAGCGAGGTGGGCGGTAACAAGGTGCCGTGGTGCCCTTCGAGGGACACGCGATCGGCTCGGACCTGCACGGGAGGCTCCAGCATCTTTTGAACTGACTGGTCAGTTCAAAAGCTAGTCCCCGCCGGGTCCCGCGGCAAGATCACCGGACGCAAGTCACACCACCGGGTGACTCACCGCAGCGCGGACGCCGGGCGCACCTCCCACGTCGTCCACAGTGGACGATAGCCCTGCCGGTGCCAGAACACCGAGGACAGCGGGTTGGTCGGGTTGTAGTAGAGGTAGGTGCCGGTGGCGCCGGCCTCGTGGAACTCCCGGTGCACGCGGGCCATCAGCGCCCGGCCGAAGCCGCCGCCGCGCTCGCCAGGCGCGGTCACGACGTTGTTTACGTAACCCCAGCGGCCCAGCGGCAGCAGCTCGGCCGCCTCGCCGCCCAGGGACACGTCGATCCACGCGCAGTGCGCCAGCGCGCGGACCTCGCCGGCCTCCTCGGCCAGCCAGACCTCGGGCTCGTCGGCGTCGAGGGCCTCCCGCAGGGCCGGGGCCAGCAGGTCCGCGGTGTTGGCCCGCCGGGGCACGGCGACCAGGCCGGTGTAGTCGAACGTCGCCGTGGCCAGCTCCAGCGCGGCGGCGAAGTCGCCCGGCCCGGCCCGGCGGACGGCGACGGTGGTGCCGGTCGTGTCTTCGACCGGCGGCGCGGTCCGCACCCCGAGGGCGCCGAGCGGGACCAGGCCGTGGTCGAGGTAGGCGCGGATCGCCTCGGCGTCCCGGCTCGGCCAGACGACGACGCACGCCGAGTCGTCGCCGGTCTCCTCGGTCTCCAGCCGGCCCTTCAATGCCCGCAGCAGCAGGTCGGCGCCCTCGGTGCCGGTGGCGCCGAAGTAGGGGAAGAGCTGCCAGGTGTCGGCCGCCGCCCACAGCATCGGGACGTCGCCGGGCGCCAGCCGCTCCCGCTGGAGCACCGCGGTGACCCGGGTGCCGTCCGCGGTCGCCGCGTCCAGCCGCTCGCCCTCGGCCGGGGGCGCGGCGGGCGGCAGCAGCGCGTCGACCGCGGCGAGGCGCGCCCGGTGGGCGGCGAACAGCGGGCCGGCGATGTCCATGGGTCCCCCTGGGGTCGCGGTCAGGACCAGGCGGGGCGCCGGATCCACATGGTCCACAGTGGACGATAACCCTGCCGGTGCCAGAACACCGGGGAGAGCGGGTTCGCCGGGTGGTAGAAGAGGAACGTACCTTCCAGGTCGCGCCGGGCCAGCTCACGATGGGCGGCGGTCATCAGCGTCCGGCCCACCCCGCCGCCGCGGGACTCGGGCGCCACCGACAGCGTGTCGACGTACCCCCAGCGTCCCGGCCGCAGCCGGCCGTGGATGCTGTCGCCCCACGCCGGGAAGGTCAGCGCGCAGGCGGCCATCCCGGCCGGCGCGCCGTCGTCTTCCCCGAGCCAGACCAGCCCGCTGAAGCGCAGTGAGCGGGCGACCTCCGCGCGCAGCAGCGCCCGCGCGCCCGGCCGGTGCACCGCGGTGCCGACCAGCGACGTGTACTGCCATTCCGCGAGCCGCAGCCGGGTCAGGGCCTCGACGTCGGCATCGCCGGCGAGCCGGACCGACACCCGCGACGGCCGGTCGTCGGCGGGCGGTCCTGGGAGGCGCACCGCCAGGCACGTCATCGGCGCGAAGCCGTGCGCCAGCAGGACCGCCGAACCCTCCGCGTCGCGGCTCGGCCAGGTGACCGAGCACCCCGAGTCCGGGTTGAACGGCGTCCCGCGCATCCGCTCGCGCCACGCGTCCAGCAGCGCCGCGAGGCCCGCCGCGCCGCTTTCGCCCGGCACCGGCGTCAGGTCCCAGAGCTCCAGCGGCCCCCAGAGCGCGGGCCACGACCCCGGCGCGTGCACGACGTGCGTGAGCAGGCCGCCGGCCCGGCGCCCGCCGGCGGTGACCACGAGCGGCTCGTTCGCCGCCGGGGGCGGCGCGATCGGCGGGAGCAGCGGGTCGAGCGCGGCGAACCGGGCGTTCTGCTGTTCCTCCAGGGGGTTCACGAGCGGCGCGTGCGGAAGATCGCGGTGCCCGGGAAGAGCCGGCCGCGCAAGGGGCTCCACTGGCCCCAGACCCGCGTGTGCCCCTCGGGCCACTCCGGCTCGACGAGGTCGGTCACGGTGAACCCGGCCGCGGCCAGCGCGCGCACGTAGTCGCCGAGCGTGTGGTGGTACTCGACGTAGGTGGCTGTGCCCTCGTCGTCGACCTCCACGTACGGCGTGCGGTCGAAGTACGGCTGGGTGACCGTGAGGCCCTGCGGGCCCGGGTCGTCCGGGAAGATCCACCGCATCGGGTGCGTCACCGAGAACACCCACGGCGCGCCCGGCCGCAGCACCCGGTGGACCTCGGCGAAGACGGCGTCCACCGAAGCCACGAACGGGATCGCGCCGAACGCCGAGCAGGCCGCGTCGAAGCTGCCGGACGCGAGCGCCAGGTGCTCGGCGTTCGCCTGCACGAGCGGCACGGCGACGCCGGTGCGCGTGTTGCCCTCCTGAGCGTGGCGCAGCATGCCGGCGGACAGGTCGGTCGCGACGGCGTCGGCGCCCTCGGCCGCCAGCCAGCGCGAGCACGCGGCCTGCCCGCAGCCGATCTCCAGCACGCGCCGGCCGCGGACGTCGCCGAGCAGTCGCGCGTCCGCCTCGCGCACCCCTTCCGGGCACCAGACGAAGTCGGCGTCGCCGAGGAAGCCGCCGTGCTCGGCCTGGTAGTCGTCGGCGTCGGCGTCCCACCAGGCGAGGTTCGCGGCCGCGGCCTCCGCCCCGCCGACCTCGCGGTAGGCGACGGCGGTGGTGCCCAGCCGCTGCTCGGCGGTGTCGTGGCGGCCCGGCGCGGCCGGGTCGTTCGGTGGCATGATGGTGTCTCCGGTCCCGGCCGCCGGTGCCCGCTCCACCTGCGTCCTCCTGGGTGCGTTTGCCTTCGCGAGGACCTTAGCGATCGCCGGGGGACCCTGATTGTGCCGCCTGGTGACCGCCGCGTAGGATAAGTGTTAGCGCAGTGGGTTCGCGCTGCCTTCCGCTCAGCTTCTGGTCGGGCTCGGGTCGCGCACCGTTTGCGGGTCATGCCGCGGTCGTTCACTGGTGGACGTTTGCTCGCAGGGTCGTCGCATGCTCCTCACACCCCATCGCGCCGACAACTGCCAACCCTCGATCCCATCCACCGGAGCAACCCGCCTAATGACCACCGACACCGCCACCGCCCCGACCGCCCCCATCGGGGCCCCGCAGGTCGCCATCAACGACATCGGGTCGGAGGAAGACTTCCTCGCGGCTATCGACAAGACCATCAAGTACTTCAACGATGGCGACATCGTCGAAGGCACGATCGTCAAGGTCGACCGCGACGAGGTCCTGCTCGACATCGGCTACAAGACCGAGGGTGTCATCCCCTCGCGTGAGCTCTCCATCAAGCACGATGTCGACCCGGCTGAGGTTGTCACCGTCGGCGATGAGGTCGAAGCCCTCGTTCTCCAGAAGGAGGACAAGGAAGGCCGTCTGATCCTGTCCAAGAAGCGCGCGCAGTACGAGCGCGCCTGGGGCACGATCGAGGAGCTCAAGGAGAAGGACGAGCCCGTCAAGGGCACCGTCATCGAGGTCGTCAAGGGCGGCCTCATCCTGGACATCGGCCTGCGCGGCTTCCTCCCCGCGTCCCTGGTCGAAATGCGCCGTGTGCGCGACCTGCAGCCGTACGTCGGCCGCGAGCTCGAGGCGAAGATCATCGAGCTGGACAAGAACCGCAACAACGTGGTCCTGTCTCGCCGCGCCTACCTCGAGCAGACCCAGTCCGAGGTGCGCAGCGAGTTCCTCAACGCGCTCGCCAAGGGCCAGGTCCGCAAGGGCGTCGTGTCGTCCATCGTCAACTTCGGTGCCTTCGTGGACCTGGGTGGCGTCGACGGCCTGGTGCACGTTTCCGAGCTGTCCTGGAAGCACATCGACCACCCGTCCGAGGTCGTCGAGGTCGGCCAGGAGGTCACGGTCGAGGTCCTGGACGTCGACATGGACCGCGAGCGCGTCTCGCTGTCGCTGAAGGCGACCCAGGAAGACCCGTGGCGCCAGTTCGCCCGCACCCACGCGATCGGCCAGATCGTGCCGGGCAAGGTCACCAAGCTGGTTCCGTTCGGCGCGTTCGTGCGTGTCGAAGAGGGCATCGAGGGTCTGGTCCACATCTCCGAGCTGGCCGAGCGCCACGTGGAGATCCCGGAGCAGGTCGTCCAGGTCAACGGCGACGTCATGGTCAAGGTCATCGACATCGACCTCGAGCGCCGTCGCATCTCGCTGTCGCTGAAGCAGGCGAACGAGGGTGTCACGCCGGACACCGAGTTCGACCCGGCCCAGTACGGCATGGCCGCCGAGTACGACACCGAGGGGAACTACATCTACCCCGAGGGCTTCGACCCGGACACCCAGGAGTGGCAGGAAGGCTTCGACAAGCAGCGTGAGGAGTGGGAGCGCCAGTACGCGGAGGCGCACACCCGTTACGAGGCCCACATGAAGCAGGTCCAGAAGGCCGTCGAGGCCGACGCGGAAGCCGCGGCGGACGCGGCGACCGGCATCGAAGGTGGCGCGGAAAGCTACACCTCGGGCTCGGCCCCGGCCGACACGAAGAGCAGCGGCGGCACCCTCGCCTCCGACGAGCAGCTCGCGGCTCTCCGCGAGAAGCTCTCCGGCGGTGCGTGAGCAGTAGCGCTCTGAGCTGAACCACGGCGAACCCCGGTCCAGGCGGACCGGGGTTCGCTGCGTTCAGGGCCTGTCTTGCGGCTGTCTGGGCGCCGGCTCGGAGTGCCGCGAATGGGTCATTGGGGACGCGAGACGTCCCGAATGGGTCATTCGCGACACTTGGGTGCGCGGGGTTCGGGTTCCGCGGCAGGCGCTTGAAGTGTCCCGGGGCTCGCCCCTGGTCCGGTCCGGTCGTTCTGCGGCTCGCTTCGGTGCGGTCCCTGCTCCGGCTCGGCTGCGGCTCACAGGCGGCCCCAGCGGCGGGTGCGTGCCGGGCCCGTCTCAGCGGTTGCGCAGGCCCAGGCCGGTCATCATCGCCGTGACCCCGCGGCGGTACATCTCCTCGTTCGCCTCGTCGGTCGGCGGGATGAACCAGCCCGGCAGCGGTGTCCGAGACGCGAGCATCAGCTCCGAGCCGACCAGGCCGTGCATCGCCGTCCACAGCTGGTACGCCGCCGCCTTCGGGTCCGCTTCCGGTGGGCACACGCGGTGCACGCGGGTGATGAACAGGCCGAACGTCGTCCGCACCACCGCCGACCGCAGGGCCGGGTCCGGGTCGAAGCCGGGCACCGGTCTCTCGAACATCAGCGCGTAGCGGGCCGGGCTCTCCAGCGCGAAGAGCCGGTACTCGAGCGCCAGGTGCAGCAGGTCCCCGACGCCGTCCGCGCCCGACGGCGGCAGGCCCTCCAGCATCTCCCGCAGCGAGTCGAAAGTGCGCTCGTACAAGGCGTCGAGCAGGCCGGAGCGACCGCCGAAGCGGGCGTACACGGAGATCGTGGACGCGCCCGCCGCTTCGGCCACCCCGCGCACGGACAGCCCCGGGACGCCGCGGTCGAACAGGACCGACAACGCCGCGTCGAGGTACCGCTCGCGGTTGCCCTGTTCGGCGGGGCGCATCGACAGGTGCCTGGTGGCCACGGCGCACCCCCTTCGCGCACAACTCCGATCGGGTGACCCACCCGCAGCAGAAGATACGATATCCGCGTCCTCTTGGGAATGCGCCGGATGTCCGGATGTGCGGTATTCCCGTCCGCTGGGCACAGGTCCGAGCACCGCGGCCCCGGGCAAGGTCGACGTCATGACCACGGACATCCCCGACACCGCGCTCGCCCGGGAAGCCGCCGAGCTCGTCAAGGACACCCTCGGCCCGCTCCTGTACGACCACTCTTCCCGCGTCTACCTCTTCGGCGCGCTGCAGGGCCGACGGCGCGGCCTCGACTTCGACGCCGAACTGCTCTACGTCGCGGCGCTCTTCCACGACGTCGGGCTCGTCGCCGGCCACCGCACCGAGCGGCGCTTCGAGCTCGACGGCGCCGACGAGGCCCGGCGCTTCCTGCTCGGCCACGGCGTCGACGCCGAGCAGGCCCGCGTCGCCTGGACCGCGATCGCGCTGCACACCACGCCGGGCATCCCCGAGCACATGGAACCCGAGGTCGCGCTGGTGACGGCCGGGGTCGAGTACGACGTCCTGGGCATCGGCTACCACGACCTGCCCGCCGAGGCGCGGGCCGCGGTGGTCGCCGCGCACCCGCGGCCGGACTTCAAGCGGCGCATCCTCGCCGCGTTCACCGACGGCATCCGTGACCGGCCCGACACGACTTTCGGGAACGTCAAAGCCGATGTCCTGGCGCGGTTCGTGCCAGGCTTCGCACGACAGGACTTCGTCACCACGATCTTGGACTCACCCTGGGAGGACTGACTCCGATGGCACACCCCGAGCCCGGCACGGTCGTCGTCACCGCGAGCGGCGACGGCACCTACACGCAGCAGGTCACGACGTCGAGCCACACACTGCTGGTCGACGAGCCGGTCGCGGTCGGGGGCGCCGACGCCGGCCCGAACCCGTACGAGCTGCTGCTCGCGTCGCTGGGTTCGTGCACGGCCATCACGCTGCGGATGTACGCCGACCGGAAGGGGTTCCCGCTGGCCAGGGCGACGATCCGGCTCCGCCACGACCGCATCCACGCCGAGGACTGCGCGAAGTGCGAAACCGAACGCGGCATGATCAGCCGGATCACGCGGGAGATCGAGCTGGAGGGCGAGCTCGACGACGACCAGCGCGCCAAGCTCATGCTGATCGCGGACAAGTGCCCGGTGCACCGCACACTCTCGTCGGAAATCGCGATCGAGACGCGCGAAACCGGCCGGTGAGCCGGGTGGTCAGGCGGCGCGGGCGGCGGCCACCGGCCGCACCGTCGTGACGCCGACCGCCGGGACCCAGATGCGCTCGAGCGCGGCGGCACGAGCCTTGCGGCGGAGCCCGGCGAAGCTGTGCTTGGCCGGGATCAGCAGGGCGTTCAGCCAGGTCCGCCGGTAGTCGTCGAGGGCCTCGGCCACCGGGCGATGAAGAACGCAGTGCACCAGCCCCGGCGTGCCGAGCCGGTGCCTCCCGACGTGCTTGCTGTTCGCCATCGTTCCTCCGTGTGGGCGACCCTGTCGCGCGCACGGTACGCAGTTCGGGCGGGGAACGTGGGTAAGCAACGCGGCGTGTCCGGATATCGGTTGAGTCACGCGTCACGATCGTCTTGCGGATCACCCGTCCGTGTGGGTCGACGACGCCGTCACGCGGGCGGGGTCGTGACCTGGCCGTTCGCGCACGTCGTGGTGAAGGGGATCCACGTGCGCTTCACCGCGTACAGCGTGCGGGACGGCTGCGCCTGGATCCGGTAGACGCCGGACAAGCAGCCGCCGGCCGGCTCGGCGGGACTCACCGCCGGCAGGTCGGGCGCCACCACGGCGAGCCCGCCGGCCCCCAGTAGCGCGACGGCGGCCTGGCCGATCTTCGCCAGCTTCATGGTCCCTCCCCTGACCCGGCGAGCGAGGCAGCCCGCTGCCCATCGCATCGGAAAACGATTACCCGCGTTACGGGAGCCAGCCGGCGCGTCACACGAATGGGCGCACCCAGCGGCCTCCCCGGGGGCCTGACTAGGGTGATCGGCATGTTGCGCGTGGGGTTGACGGGTGGGATCGGGGCCGGCAAGTCGACCGTGGCGAACCGGCTCGAAGAACACGGCGCCGTACTGGTGGACTCCGACCGGATCGCCCGTGCGGTGGTGGAGCCCGGCACCGAGGGGCTCGCCCGGCTCGTCGAGGAGTTCGGCGACGGCATCCTGGCCGCCGACGGCTCGCTCGACCGGCCCGTGCTCGCCGCGCGGGCGTTCGCCGACGACGAGTCGCGGCACCGGCTGAACGCGATCGTGCACCCCCTGGTCGGCGCCCGCACCGGGGAGCTGATGGCCGCCGCCAAGCCGGACGCGGTGGTCGTCCACGACATCCCGCTGCTGGTCGAAAACGGTCTCGCGACCGCGTACCACCTGGTCGTGGTCGTCGACGCGCCGGTCGAGGTGCGGGTCCGGCGGCTCGTGTCGGCGCGGGGGATGGCCGAGGAAGACGCGCGGGCGCGGATCCGCGCGCAGGCCAGCGCCGAGCAGCGCCGCGCCGTCGCCGACGTCTGGCTGGACAACGGCGGCGCCGAAGACGCCGTGCTCGCCGAGGTCGACGCGTTGTGGGCCGACCGGCTGGTGCCGTTCGAGGCGAACGTCCGGCTGCGCCGCCCCCGCCCGCCGATGTCGCCGAAGATCGCCGAGTACGACCTGACCTGGCCGGCGCAGGCCGAGCGGGTGCTCGCCCGGGTCCGCGCCGCGGCGGGGGAGCTGGCGCTGCGCGCCGACCACATCGGGTCGACCGCCGTGCCCGGCCTGCCCGCCAAGGACGTCCTCGACCTGCAGGTGACGGTGTCCACCTTGGCCGACGCCGAGGCTTTGAAGGAACTGCTGTCCGACGCGGGCTTCCCGCGGCTGGAGGGCGACTGGTACGACGAGGCCCAGGACGGCGGCGAGCCGTGGCCGAAGCGGCTGCACGTCGGCGCCGACCCGCGGCGCCCGGTGAACCTGCACGTCCGGGCCACCGAGACGCCGGCCTGGCGGCTCGCGCTGCTGTTCCGCGACTTCCTGCGCGCGAACCCCGACGAGCGTGACGACTACCGCGACGTGAAGCTGCGGCTGGCCGACGCGCACGCCGAAGACGGCACGGTCGAGGCGTACGCCGACGAGAAGCAGGACTGGGTCAACGCCGCGTTCGGCCGCGGGGAGAAGTGGGCCGCGGCCACCGGCTGGACACCCTAGGAGCCCAGCAGCCCGCGTTCGAACGCCACGGCCACCGCGGCGGCGCGGTCCTTCACGCCGAGCTTCGCGTAGACGTGGACCAGGTGCGTCTTGACCGTCGCTTCGCTGATGAAGAGCTTCTTCGCGGTTTCCTTGTTCGTCGATCCGCGGGCGACCAGGGTGAGCACCTCGAGCTCACGCTGGGAAAGCGGTTCCCGGACCGGCTCGCGCATCCGGCCCATCAGGCGGCTGGCGACCGCGGGGGAGAGCACCGCCTCCCCGCGGGCGGCCGCCTCGACGGCGCGGAACAGGTCCTCGCGCGGCGCGTCCTTGAGCAGGTACCCGGTCGCGCCGGCCTCGATGGCCGGCAGCACGTCCGAGTCCGTGTCGTAGGTCGTGAGCACCAGGACCCGCGCCGGGTTGCCGAGCCGGGCCAGCTCGGTGATCGCCGCGACGCCGTCGGTGCCCGGCATCCGCAGGTCCATCAGCACGACGTCGGGGTGCAGCCGCTCGGCCAGCACCACGGCTTCCGCGCCGTTCGCCGCCTCGCCGACGACCTCGAAGCCGCGGCCGGTGAAGATGCCGCGCAGCCCGTCGCGGACGATCGGGTGGTCGTCGGCGATGAGCACGGTGATCGTCACGCGAAGGCCTCCGGCAGGGGCGGGACGGCGGGGAGGGCGGCCGAGATCGCGGTGCCGCCGCTTTCGGACTCGATGTGGAGCGTACCGGCGAGGCGCTGGACCCGGCGGCGCATCCCGGCCAGGCCGAACCCGGGGCCGGCGCCGGGGGTGAAGCCGACCCCGTCGTCGCGGACGTCGAGGGTCACCTCGCCGTCCATGTAGGACAGCGTGAGCCCGACCCGGCCGGCCGCCGCGTGTTTGTCCACATTGGACAACGCTTCCTGGGTGATCCGCAGGATCGCCGCCTCGACCTCCGGGTGCAGCCGCCGCGGAACGCCGGTGGTGGTGAACTCGGCGGGCACGCCGGTCCGCTCGCTCCACTTCGCCGCGACGTCCGCGAGTGCGTCGGGCAGCGGGTCGGTGTCCAGCGGCGCGGGGTGCAGCGCGCGCACCGACCGCCGGGCGGCGGTCAGGTTCTCGCGCGCCAGCGCGGCGGCGGAATCGAGGTGCCGCCGCCATTCCGCCGGCTCGTTCTCGGCGAGCGCGGCGGCTTCGAGCTGGGTGATGATGCCGGTGAAACCCTGCGCGAGCGTGTCGTGGATCTCCTGGGCCAGCCGCTGCCGTTCGTCGAGGATCCCGGCTTCGCGGGCCTGGCCGAGCAGCTGTCGTTGCAGGCCTTCGTTTTCCGCCTGTGCCGCGGCCAGCTCGTCCAGCGTGCGACGGCGGTCTTCGTTCTGCCGCGCGACCGCGGCCGAGAGTGTCGCGCCGCCGCCGATGGTCACCGTCTGCACCACGACCAGCATGACCACGATGCCGGGCTGCTCGCTCAGCGCGTGCGCCGGCCCGCCGTTGCCCATGGTGTTGATCAGCAGCGACGTCGCCGCGAGGGCGAGGAAGGCTAGCCAGGTCGGCCGCAGCCGCGTCGCGGCCAGGAAAGCGAAGATCACGAAGATCAGGAACGTGACGTCCCGGGCTTCGAGCGCGCTGCCGAGCCCGAGCACGCCGAGGAACGCGGGCAGGGCGAACGCCGGGTGCGCGCGCAGCCGCGGCGGCGCGAGGGTTTCCACCAGGACCAGCCAGCACGTCGTGGCCGCGACCAGCACACCGGTCGTCGCCCACCAGCGGCCGTCGTGCCCGCCGATCGCCGCGCTGATCCCCGTCGAGACGGCCAGCAGGGCGTAGGGCAGGTACCGCTCGATGCGGTGCAGCCACGGTCCCCAGACCCCGGCCGGCTTCGGCGTGAACGGCGGCCAGAGCGACCGGCTCCAGTCGATCTTCACGCTCACGCCCGCATGTCCTTGAGCGAGGGCCAGATCTCGGCCCAGCTCGCCGTCCGGCCGGTGAGCTCCCAGACCGGCAGGTGCTCACTCGCGTTGCGGATGCCGAGGCGGTTGCCGACCTGGCCGACGATCCGGGCGGTCCCGAAGTGCTTCGCGAGCTTCGAAGGGTCGTAGCCGACGAAGAGCACGGTGTCGGCGTTGTCGGCGGGTCGGCCGAAGTACCAGAAACCCCGGCTGGGGCTGTACGCCTCGGGCAGGCCGCGCTCCGGCCCGTACCGGCCGAGCGCGCCCGCCTGCCAGTACCCGCCGGTCACGATCGCGGTGCCCGGCGGCGCCGTCCGGCACAGCGCGGCGACGTCGTCGGTGAGGTCCGGCCAGCCGATCTCCTCGGCGGCGTAGGCGGGTCGTGGCGCCGCCGGGTGGTCGGCGAGCCAGTGCGCGGGCCAGACCGGCAGCGTGAACGGCAGGCTGAACAGCGCCGAGAGCACGAAGACCGGCCACGTCGGCACCCACCGCCACCACCTCGCCGGCTCGCAGGCTTCCAGGTGGACGGCGGCCGCGGCCCACAGGACACCGAACATCCCGGCCGCGTAGTAGAACCGCCCGTTCGCGACGAGGAACATCGCGACGACGCCCAGCGCCGTCCAGCCCAGGAACCGGTACGGCCGCAGCTGCTTGCTCCCCACCAGCACGGTGACGCCGTAGAGCACCCCGAGCGCGCCGATCACCCAGCCCGCGCCGGCGAGCAGGTTCGGGACGAAGCTCTCGCGGCCGCCCGCGGCGTCGACCTCGGCGCCGACGGCGTCACCCATCGCGAGCTGCGGCCAGCCGTTCGTGTGCTGCCAGAGCACCGTGGGCACCAGGGACGCGGCGGCGATGAGCGCGCCCAGCCAGAGTTGGGGACGGCGTAAGAGATCCCGCGGCCCGAACACCAGGATCGCGAGCCCGGCCACCGCCCAGAACGCGGCGATGAGGAGCTTGTCGTTGAGCGCCACCGCCGTCACCACACCGAGCCAGACGAGCAGGCCGTCGTCCCGCGTGCGGACCCAGCGGACCACCAGCCACAGCACCAGCGTCCACAGCAGCGGGTCGATCGTCGACGTCGCCAGGTAGTGGCCGCTGCCGACGAACTGCCCGCAGATCGCGTACGCCGCCGCGGCGCGGGCCTGCGCCTTGCGCCGCCCGCCGAGCTCCCGCGCGATCAGCGCGGTGACCACGACCCCGGCGGCGGTGGCGGCGATCGCCGGCAGCCGGAACACCACGAGCGAGCCGGGCGCGAGGGTGTTCATCAGCCAGGCGAGCGCGGGCACCAGCGGCGGCTGGTCGGCGTACCCCCACGCCAGGTGCCGGCCGGCGGCGAGGAAGTAGAGCTCGTCACCGAAGTAGCCGTAGCGGCCGGCGGTGAGCAGCAGGATGGTGGCCGTGCCCAGCGCGAGCAGCGCGACCGGGAGCCGGGCGAAGGGCGCGAGCCCGGGTTTCACCTGGTCGGGGGCCGTGGTCACGGCGTCCATCGTGCTCCTGTTCCTCGTCCGGCCCGGTCCTTCCCGCACCCTACGTGGCCGGGCACGCGGCTCACGTGTGGGTGTTCACGACCTGCGGCCAGAGCACCGGCCACGGCTCGGTCCGGCCGGTCGCCAGCCACAGCGGCACGCCGTCGAAGTAGCTCGGCTTCGCGCCGCCGGTGTCCACCTTCCCGAGCGGCCGGATGTCGGCGAAGTGCCCGGCCAGCGGCCGCGGGTCCGTCCCGACGTACAGGACGTCCGTCGCGCTTTCGGACGGGACCGTCAGCGTCGCGTATCCGCGGTTGCCGCTCGCCGGTTCGGGCAGGCCGAGCTCACGGCCGTAGCGGTCGAGCGCGCTGGCTCCCCAGTACGACTCGGTCAGCACCGCGGTGTGCGCCTTCCCGGGCAGCGCGGCGAACGTCGCCGCCACCGACCGGGCGCCTTCGGGCCAGCCGATCTCCGCGAACGCGAAGACGGGCTTCGGCAGCCCCGGGTGCTCGCTCAGCCAGGCCTGCGGCCACACCGGCACCGCGCCCGGCAGGGCGAGCAGCGCGGTCAGCACGTAACACGGCCAGGTCGCGAGCCACCGCCACCAGCGCGACGGCTCCCGGCGTTCGACCGCCACCGCGGCCATCGCCCAGCACACCGGGAACATCCCGGCGACGTAGTAGCTCCGGCCGTTCACGGCCAGGATCACGACGGTCAGCACCACCGCGGTCCAGCCGAGGAACCGGAACTCCTGGTCGCGCAGGAGCCGCCAGAGGCCGTAACACAGCAGCGCCACCCCGACCGGGAGGCCGGCCACGACCAGCGCCGACGGCAGGAACAGCAGGCGCCCGCCCCACGTGTCGCCGACCTCCTGCGAGATCGCCGCGCCCATGCCGAGCTGCGGCCAGCCGTGCGCCGCCTGCCAGACCAGCGTCGGCGCCAGCACGACCACCGCGATCGCGGCGCCCACCCACAACGCGGGCCGCCGCAGCAGCTCCCGCGGGCCGCAGACGAGGATCGCGACCCCGGCGGCGAGCCAGAACCCCCCGATGAGGAACTTCGTGTAGAGCGCGACCGCCGTCACCACCCCGGCCCAGCCGAGCAGGCCGTCGGCGCGGGTGCGCACCCAGCGGACCAGCAGCCACAGCAGCAGGGTCCAGAGGAACGGGTCCACTGTGGACGTCGCGAGCAGGTGCCCGCTCGCCAGGAACTGCGTCGACACGGCGAAAGCGCCCGCGGCGAGGGTCTGCGCCTTCCGCCCGCCGCCCAGCTCGCGGGCGATCAGCGCGGTCAGCACGGCGCCACCGACCATGGCGAGCATTGCCGGGATCCGCAGCACGAACGGGGAATGCCCGAGCGCGTCCATCGTCCGGGCCAGCAACGGCAGCAGCGGCGGCTGGTCGACGTACCCCCAGGCGAGGTGCCGCCCGGCGGCGAGGAAGTAGAGCTCGTCGCCGAAGTAGCCGTAGCGGTTCGCGGTGAGCAGCAGCGGGACCGCCATCAGCGCGGCCACGACCGCCACCGGCGTCCGGGCGAAGGGCGCCACCGGCCGGACCCGGGCCGGGGCGGGCGCGGTCGTCACGCTCATCGGACCGCCCGTGGTGTTTTCGCTCGACATGTCGCCGTCCCCCTTCGCTCCGTTTCCCGACGCATCGAGAATCCCGCCGCGCCGGGGCCGGGCACATCGTCAGGACGGTCCGGACCCGGGTCCGCCGCCGGTGGACCCGGCATCCACCGATCGGCGGATGTGCCGGGTGAGCACGAGCGCGAGCACGAAGGTGAGCGCGATGCCGCCGGCGACGGCGAACACCGCCGCCCGGATCCCGCCGCCGCCGTTCGCGACCAGGACCAGCACCGCGAGCCCGGCCGCGGCGCCGATGCCGGACCCGGTGGTGACGATCCCCGAGGCGATCCCCTGCTGCGGGTCGGGCACCCGGGTCGCCGCGGCGATGTACATGACGGTGAAGACCATCCCGTCGCCGACGCTGACCACCGTCAGGCCCGGCACCAGCCAGGCGTAGGAGCCGTCGGGCGTGAGCGCGAACCCGAGCAGGCACGCGCCGAGCGCGCCGACGGCGAGCGCGCCGAGCAGGGTGCGCCGGACGCCGAGCCGGGTCACCACCGGGCCGGCCACCACCGAGCCCGCGACCACGACCGCGGTCGGCAGCAGGAACCCGAGGCCGGTCTCCAGCGCGTCGTACCCCCGGACGTCCTGGAAGTAGAGGGACAGGAAGTACAGCAGCGAGCCGAAGGTGGCCGTGAACATGAAGGCGACCACCGTGGCCAGCACGAGGCTAGGACTCGTCATCAGGTGGCGGGGCAGCAGCGGGTCCGCGCTGCGCCGTTCGATCACCGCGAAGACGCCGAGCAGCAGCACTCCCGCGATCGTGGCGGCGACGATCTCCGGGGAGGCCCACCCCGCGTCCGGCCCCCGGACCAGCGCAAACGCCAGCAGGGTCACCGCGCCGGTGACGCTCACCGTGCTGGCCAGGTCGAACCGCCGGGTCGTCACCCGCGGCCCGTCGGCGGCGATGAGCGCGAACGCCGCCACGATCGCGGCGCCGGCCGGCGGGACGTTGACGAAGAACACCGCCCGCCACCCGAACCCCTGCGTCAGCAGGCCGCCGAGCAGCACACCGACGACCAGGCCGGCCGCGCCGGCGCCACCCCACACGCTCAGCGCGCGGTTGCGGTCGCGACCCTCGGCGAAGCTCGTGGTGATGATCGCCAGGGTGCTGGGGAAGACCAGCGCCCCGCCCAGGCCCTGGAGCGCGCGGGCGGCGAGCTGGAGCAGCGGCGCCGTGGCCAGCCCGCCGGCGACCGACGCGAGGGCATAGAGCGTCAGTCCGGTGACCAGCATCCGGCGGCGGCCGAGCAGGTCCGCGGCCCGGCCGCCGAACAGCAGGAACCCGCTGGAGGCGATCGCGTAGGTGCTGACCACCGCCTGGAGCGTCTGCGCGGAGTAGCCCAGGTCGCGGCCGATCTCGGGCAGCGCGACCACGACGATGTACTGGTCGAGGGAAACGATCAGCATCGCGAACGCCAGCAGAGTCAAGCGCGCGTTGCGGCGCCCCGCGAGGGGGTTCACCGATCTCAGTTCCGGTTCGGACAGCATGCGTACCTCCTGGTCGGGCGCCTGTGGTGAAGCTGAACTGTACGCTTCAGTTCATATGAACTCAACGGTTCAGTTCAGCTGAACTGGACGGCACAGTTCAGGGGTAGGCTGCGGGGATGACGGACACACGACGGCGCACCCCCACCGGCGAGCGCGCCGACCTCAAGCGGCGGGCGATCGTCGACGCCGCCCGCGAGGTGTTCCTCGCCAGCGGCTTCGAAGCCGGCATCGACGTCATCGCCCAGCGGGCCGACGTGTCGAAGGTGACGATCTACAACCACTTCGGCAGCAAGAGCGAGCTGTTCCACGCGGTCATCCACGACGCGCTCAAGGAAGCGCTCCAGCAGTCGACCCTGGCCCTGGAGAAGAGCCTCGCCGAGTCCGACGACATCCGCGAGATCCTCGTGCGGACGGCGCGGGGCTGGGTGGCGGGGATGGCGCAGCCGCAGGTCCTCGCGCTTCGCGCGCTCGTCGCCGGGGAGGCGCAGCGGTTTCCCGAGCTGGGCCGGGCGTGGAAGGCCAACGGCCCCGACCTGACGTCCGCGATCCTCGCCGGGGAGTTCCGCAAGCGCGTCGAGGCCGGCGAGCTGGTGATCCCGGACGTCGACCTGGCCCTCGTCCAGCTCTACGCCCTCGTCCTCTACCCGCACTTCGCCCACGCCGCGTACGGCGAACGGATCGACGCTCAGCGCACCGACGACCTCATCAACCGGGGCGTCGACATGTTCCTCGGGTACTACTCGGCCGGTTAGGGGTGCCGCCGCCAGGTGAGCGCGATGTCCTTCGTGGCGAGCCAGGCGGTGAGGTCGTAGCCGTGGGCGGCCAGCCCGTCCACGGTGGCGTAGGCCGTCTTCAGCGCGAACTCGGCGTCTTCGGCGCCGAGCAGGCCCGCGGCGTGGGCTTCGAGGAGCTCGTCGGTGTCGATCACCCGCAGCGACAGCTTGTCCCGGAGCACGAGGTCGACGTAGAGGTCGGTGGCGACCCAGCGCGGGCCGTCCCGGCGGACGCGGACGACGTCGAGGTAGAAGTCCTGGTCGCGCTCGTGGCCGGGGGAGAACCAGAAGTCGGTGATCCGCAGGCCGAACCCGGGCAGCAGCCACGACTCGAGGTAGTGGAACTGCGCGCGGCCCGGGGTCGGGCGGGCGAGGTAGAGGCCGAACGGCTCCTCGTGGTACTCGTCGACCTTCCGCAGGATGCCCTTCGGGTCGATGTTCGCGCGCTCGGCGGGGTCGAAGATCTCGACCTTCGGCGCGTGCAGTCCGGCCATGGCGCTCATCCTGCCGGGCCGGTCACGAATCGCGTACTTCCGCCACGCGCGCCACACGTTCGGGCTAAGGTTCGCCGACCGTCCGGGAGGCGAGGGGGCCGGGGATGTTCGGGATCATCAGGCCGTGCCGGCACCGGCTGGCGGGCGACCTGCACGCGGACTGGCTCGCGCACCTGTGCGGGCTCTGTCTCACACTGCGTGACGAACACGGTCAGCTCGCCCGCGTCGTCACCAACTACGACGGCCTGATCATCTCGGCGCTGGTCGAGGCCCAGACACCGGCGGCGGACCGGCGCCGCGACGCGGGCCCGTGCCCGCTGCGCGGCATGCGTTCGACATCGGTGGCGCGGGGCGAAGGCGCCCAGCTCGCCGCGGCGGTGTCCCTGGTGCTGGCGGCGGCGAAGGTCGGCGACCACGTCGAGGACCACGACGGCGCGTTCGCTCGCCGCCCGGTGGCGGCGGCCGCCCGCCGCGTCGCGGCCCGCTGGGCGGAGCAGGGCAGCCGCACCGGCAGCCGGGTCGGCTTCGACACGGCGGTGCTCACGGAGGCGGTGTCACGGCAGGCTTCGCTGGAGAGCACGGTCGGGTTCGGGGATTCACCGCTGGTCGCGACGGAACCGGCGGAACTGGCGACGTCGGCGGCCTTCGCGCGGACGGCCGAGCTGGCGGGACGGCCGGACAATGTGGCGCCGCTGGCGGAGGCGGGCCGTTTGTTCGGCCGGGTCGCGCATCTGCTGGACGCGGTCGAGGACCAGGCCGCCGACGCGGCGGCGGGAGCGTGGAACCCGTTGCCGGCCACGGGAACGGGGTTGGCGGAGGCCCGGCGGTTGTGTGATGACGCGGTGCTGGGGGTGGAGCTGGCATTGCAGGAGGCGGAGTTCGCCCGGCCGGCGCTGGTGCATGCGTTGCTGGTGCACGAGCTGCGCCAAGCGGTGCGGCGAGCCTTCGGCCACGGCGGGGCGCACGGCTCGGGCCCGACACACGGCGGGCTTCGGCAGCCGATGCACGGCGAGGAACCGCGCGCGGCGGGTGCCTCCGGGCAGCAGCCGCCGCCGGGGTGGATCGGGCCGGGGCCTCGGCCGCAGCAACATCCCCACCAGACTCCGTCGCCGGGATTTCCGCCGCCGGGCGCGCCCGGGTACTCGGGCGGTCCCGCCGGGCACGGCCCATGGGCGCCGGGCAGCACCTCCCGGCCCGAGGGGCCCGGCGGGCCGACTGGGCCTGGCGGGCCCAATGGACCCGGCGGCCCGGGTGGACCCGGCGGCCCAGGAGGCCCCAACGGTCCCGGCGACTCCGGCGAACCCGAGCCCCTCCACGGCAAGGGCGGCGGCCTCTGGTACCCGAAGTTCGCCGTCCCACCGAAGCCACGCAACTTCCTCCTCGGCTGCACGATCGCGCCGTACATGTGCTGCACCTGCCAGTTCTGCTGCCGTGATCCCTATCCTGGGCCGTGGAGCGGGAAACCCCACTCGAGCTGCGACTGCGACTGCGATTGTTGCGACTGCTGCTCCTGCTGCGACTGCAACTGCTGAAGGGGGCATCCATGACCGAGCCGATGGACCGCCTGCACGCCCGCGGCCGGGCCACCTTCGGCGGGCTGGTCGAAAGCGGCGAAGCGCGTCTCGACGCCCTCTTCGCGACGATCCCGGCGCTCGGCGAGCTGGCCGTCGGCACGGTCTACGGCCACCTCCACGAACGTCCCGCCCTCGACCCCCGCACGCGCGAAGCCGCGACGCTCGCGGCGATCGTCGCGGCCGGGATGGTCGGGCCGCCGCTGAGCGTCCACCTCCGCACCGGCCTGGCGTCGGGCCTCGCCCCGGCTGAAGTCTGCGAAGTCGTCGTCCAGACCGCTGCCTTCGCCGGTTTCCCCCGCGCGGTTTCCGCGGCCGACCAGCTGAACCGGCTCTTCGAGAGCCACGACCTGCCCGTCCCGCCACCGCCGTCGCCGCGTGAGGTCGTGCTGGCGCACCTCTCGTCACCGACGGGCGAAGTCGCCGACGTGCTCGCGGAGTTCCCGCGCTTCGAAACCCAAGCGACCGGACCCGACCGGGTGCTCGTCTCGTGCTTCGGCGACGGCCCCGCGCCCGGCGCCGTCCTGCACTGCGTCGTGACCGGCGGCGAGGTGACGTCCGTGACGGTGTTCCGACCCCGCTGACCAGGGCCGACGGAAATTGTCGGTGCCGCGTCGTACTCTGGTCGACGTGGCTTTCGCAACCGAACACCCCGTGCTCGCCCAGTCCGACTTCCGGCCCGTCTCGGAGATCCCGCGGACCGGCGGCCGGTTCGAGGTGATCAGTGACTACCAGCCCGCCGGCGACCAGCCGGCGGCCATCGACGAGCTCGAACGCCGGGTCAAGGCGGGTGAGAAGGACGTCGTGCTCCTGGGCGCCACCGGCACCGGCAAGTCGGCGACCACGGCGTGGCTGATCGAGCGCGTCCAGCGGCCGACACTGGTGATGGCGCCGAACAAGACCCTGGCCGCGCAGCTGGCGAACGAGCTGCGCGAGCTGTTCCCGAACAACGCGGTCGAGTACTTCGTCAGCTACTACGACTACTACCAGCCCGAGGCGTACATCGCGCAGACGGACACCTACATCGAGAAGGACTCGTCGATCAACGACGACGTCGAGCGGCTGCGGCACTCGGCGACGATGAACCTGTTGTCGCGCCGGGACGTCATCGTGGTCGCGAGTGTCTCGTGCATCTACGGCCTGGGCACCCCGCAGTCCTACCTCGACCGGTCCTCGAAGCTGAAGGTCGGCATGCAGCTCGACCGGGACGTCTTCCTGCGGGCCCTGGTCGACGTGCAGTACACGCGCAACGACATCGCCTTCGCCCGCGGCACGTTCCGGGCGCGCGGCGACACGGTGGAGATCATCCCGGCGTACGAGGAGCTGGCGATCCGCGTCGAGTTCTTCGGTGACGAGGTGGAGAAGCTCTACTACCTGCACCCGCTGACCGGCGACATCGTCAAGGAGGTCGACGAGGTCCGGATCTTCCCGGCGACGCACTACGTCGCGGGCCCGGAGCGGATGGAAAAGGCGATCCAGGGCATCGAGCAGGAGCTGGAAGAACGCCTGGCGGAGCTGGAAAAGCAGGGCAAGCTCCTGGAGGCGCAGCGGCTGCGGATGCGCACGGCTTACGACATCGAGATGATGCGGCAGGTCGGGTTCTGCTCCGGCATCGAGAACTACTCGCGCCACATCGACGGCCGCGGCGCGGGCACGGCGCCGGCGACCCTGATCGACTACTTCCCGGAGGACTTCCTCCTGGTCATCGACGAGTCGCACCAGACGGTGCCGCAGATCGGCGGCATGTACGAAGGCGACATGTCGCGGAAGCGGAACCTGGTCGAGTACGGCTTCCGGCTGCCGAGCGCGGTCGACAACCGGCCGCTGACCTGGGAGGAGTTCTCCGACCGGATCGGGCAGACGGTCTACCTGTCGGCGACACCGGGGCCGTACGAGATGGGCCAGGCGGCCGGCGAGTTCGTCGAGCAGGTGATCCGGCCGACCGGTCTGGTCGACCCGAAGGTGGTCGTGAAGCCGACCGAAGGCCAGATCGACGACCTGGTCCACGAGATCCGGGAGCGGGCGGAGAAGGACGAGCGCGTCCTGGTCACCACGCTGACCAAGAAGATGGCCGAGGACCTCACGGACTACCTGCTGGAGCTGGGCATCCGGGTGCGGTACCTGCACTCGGAGGTCGACACGCTGCGCCGGGTCGAGCTGCTGCGGCAGCTGCGGGCGGGCGACTTCGACGTGCTGGTCGGCATCAACCTCCTGCGCGAGGGGCTCGACCTGCCGGAGGTGTCGCTGGTCGCGATCCTCGACGCGGACAAGGAAGGCTTCCTCCGGAGCGGGACGTCGCTGATCCAGACGATCGGCCGCGCGGCGCGCAACGTGTCCGGCGAGGTCCACATGTACGCGGACAAGATCACCGACTCCATGCAGCACGCGATCGAGGAGACCGATCGCCGCCGCGAGAAGCAGGTCGCCTACAACGTGGAGCGCGGGGTCGACCCGCAGCCGCTGCGGAAGAAGATCGCCGACATCCTCGACCGGGTCTACAGCGAGGCCGAGGACACCGAACAGGTCTCGGTGGGCGGCTCGGGCCGCAACTCGTCCCGGGGCAAGAAGCCCGAGCAGGGCGACCGGGTCCGCAGCTCGGGAATGCTGGTGGACAAGGACGTCTCGGCGATGCCGCGCGCCCAGCTGGCCGACCTGATCCAGCAGATGACGGACCAGATGATGCAGGCGGCGCGCGACCTCCAGTTCGAGCTGGCGGCCCGGCTGCGCGACGAGATCTCGGACCTGAAGAAGGAGCTGCGAGGCATGGACGCGGCCGGGATCAAATAGGGAGACGGGCGGAGCTGGGCGCGCGACCCGGGGTGCGGGTCGGCCGAGAAGGAGGGATGGAAGCATTACACCATCGCGGGTACCATTACACCATGGCGATGAACATCAAGGACCCGGAAACGGAGCGCCTCGCTGCCGAAGTGGCCGAGCTGACCGGCGACACCAAGACCGGCGCGGTGCGAGAGGCACTGCGTCTGCGGCGTGACCAGTTGCTCGCGGGCAAGGAAACGCCCGAAGAGCGCCTTGCGCGGCTGCGTCGCTTCTTGGAACAGGAGGTCTGGTCCCAGTTGCCCCCCGATCAGCTGGGTGTGCCCATCACCAAGGCGGAGCAGGAAGACATCCTCGGCTTCGGGCCGGAGGGCGTGTGATCATCGATTCGTCGGCCATCATCGCGATGATCAACCGCGAGCCGGAGAGCGCGGCCCTCGAGCGGGCGCTGGTCACGGCCGAGGAGCCGAAGATCGGTGCGCCGACCAGGGCGGAGGCGGGAATCGTGCTGCAGGCCAAGTTCGGGATGCGGGGCCGGAGCCTGTTCGAACGGTTCCTGCAGGAGTGGGGTGTGGTCACGATCCCGTTCGACACCCGGCATGCCGAAGTCGCGGTCGAGGCGTTCCAGCGGTTCGGAAAAGGCAGGCACTCGGCGAAGCTCAACCTGGGCGACTGCCATTGTTACGCCACGGCCAAGATCGCGAGGGAACCCTTGCTCTGCATTGGGGACGACTTCCCGCAGACCGACCTCGAACTCGTCAAGCTCGAGCAATGAACATCGCCGCCGTCGTCGCGTACTGCCTCGCCAAGCCGGGCGCCGAGGAGACCTATCCCTTCGGGGACCACGTGCTCGTCGCGAAGGTCGGCGGCAAGGGTTTCGCCTTCATCGGGCAGGACGAGCCCGGCAGCGTCGCCGTCAAATGTGGGGCCACCCGGGAAGAAGCGGCCGAACTGCGGAAGCGGTACCCGGACGCCGTGTCCGTGATGGACTACCTCGGCCGCTACGGCTGGAACCGCGTCGAGTTCGGCGCCGGGGTTCCGGACGCCGAACTCGAAGACCTGGTCGACGCCTCCTACGAAGACGTCGTCGGGCGGCTGCCCAGGGCGAAACGCCCTTAGGACGGCACCGGCGCGTTCTCGTCCGGTTGCAGCATCCCGAAGATGTTCCCCTCGGTGTCCTTGACGTACGCGAGCCAGCCCACGCCCGGCACCGGGTTCTTCGGCAGCGCCAATGATCCGCCCGCCTCGTTCACCGCAGCGAGAGCCTGGTCGAGGTCGTTGACGCCGATCGTGTTCACGTACCCGTGGACCGGCGCCGTCTCCTCGGGCGCCGGGCCGACGCGGGGGACGAGGCCGCCGTCGATTCCGTCGCCTTCGCCGGTCGAGATCACCCAGTACGGGACGTCGCCCCAGCGCTCGAACTTCCAGCCGAACACCGCCGTGTAGAACGCCACCGCGCGGTCGGGGTCGCTCGCGTGGATCTCGAAGTGGACGGGACGAGGCATGCCGCCTCCTCAGGCCGGGCCGTCAGGTGCCGTGAGACTACGCCCGGCCTGAGGAAAGTCACAGCGGCGGACGCTGCGCGAGGGTGAGGTCGGTGTCGAAGTCGGGGAAGCCGGCCGGGGCGCTGCGCGCCGTCAGCGCGGACGTGGGCGGCAGGCCCGCCCAGCGCCGGACCGTCGCCGTGGCCGCCGCGGCGTCGGCCGGGGCCAGCTGCGCGATCTTCGAGCCGTGGTTGCCGCCCTGGACGTAGTACCGGTAGGAGTCCCGGCTGCCGAAGCCGAGTTCGAACGGCTCGGCGCCCCACGGGTCGTTCGAGCCGTAGACGAACAGCAGCCGGGTGCCGCGGGACTTCACCCAGAAGTCGACGTCCGGCATCGCCAGGTAGTCGAACCGCGGGATCTTGACCGACGACGGCACGAACGTCTTCGGCTGGTCGGCGCCCGGGTAGCGGAGCAGGTCGCGCAGGTAGCCGTCGTACGCCTCGGGTGAACCCAGCTGGGCCGCCGCCTGGTAGTAGTACGGGACGAACGGCTCGAGGTCCTGGTCGGAGTAGGTGTTGAGGCTCTCCACCTTCTCGTACCAGGCGTAGACCTCCGCCGCCGGCGCGCCCGCGGCCGGCACCGTCGCGCAGTCCGCCTGTGTCTGGTACTGCCAGAACGCGAAGTACGAGTCGATCACCGAGATCTCGAGGGACTTGTCGGCCGAGCCGACGATCGAGAACGTCAGCCCGCGCTTGGCCGCGTCGACCGCGGCGATCGCGCCCAGCTCGTCACGCCGCTTCAGCGCGTCTCGCTGGATCGCCTTCAGGGCGTCGCGGCAGCCCGGGTCGTTGCCGACGCGCGAGAGGAACCGGTTGTAGACGTCGAGCGGGTCGATGACGTCGTTGGGCGCGACGTAGGGGACCGTGCCGTCGACGTCGTCGGGGAAGAAGCGCCGGAAGTACGTCGCGGTCATCCCGCCCTTGCTGCCGCCGGTGGCCAGCCACTTGCCCGGGTAGATCGCCTTGAACGCCTGCACCGCGCGGTGCTCGTCCGCCGCGGCCTGCCAGATCGTCAGCTGCTTCGCCCAGTTCTCCGGCTCCGGCCGTGACGGCTTGAAGTACCGGTACTCCATCGAGAGCTGGTTGCCGTTGACGATCTGCGTCGGCTCCGAGCGGTTCGGCGCGGTGCTGACGTTGTAACCGCTGGTGAAGGCGACGGTCGGCGCGGTGAAGTCGCGGTGCAGCAGGGTGAAGCGCTGCTGGAACGTGCCCGCTTCGGGGTGCCGGTGGTCGGCGGGCTGGGTGTAGGTGAGCTGGAAGAACCGGTAGCCGGCCGGCGCCGGGTTCTCCGCCACGACCGTCAGTCCGGGGATCTTCTGCAGGGCCGCCTTGATGTCGGGGGCGGCGCTGACGGCGGGCGCCAGCCCGACGAACGCCAGCACGACCGCCGCGGCGGTGAACAGTCTGCGCATGGAAGCACCCTCCCCGGCTCCGGAACCCACCGTGGGACCCTCACAGAATCGGCCCCGGTCGGCAATCGGCTGTCCGGGCGCAGAATCGGTGAGGACCCGACTTTCGGCGGGTGGCGCGGGCGCCGGGTGACGTCCTCCGGCTTGTGCGACCACGCGCACCGTGCGAGTTGTCGCCGTGATCGCCGCCACGTTACGGTCCGAAGCCGTAGCCACCGTCATCGAGCGAGGGGTCCGCCATGAAGGTTTCCGACTGTCCCACGACCCAGGTCGAGGTCCGCATCGACGCGCCGCCGGCCGAGGTCTGGTCCTGGCTGCTGGACGTCGACCTGCCCGCCCGGTTCTCCAGCGAGTACCAGGGCGGCGGCTGGGTCGAAGGGTCCGAGCCCGGTCTCGGCGCGCAGTTCCGCGGCCGCAACTCGCACCCGGTCGCCGGGGAGTGGGAGACGGTTTCGACGGTCACCGGCTACGAGCCCGGGCGGCTCTTCGCGTGGTCGGTGATGGACGTGACCAACCCGGCCGCGTCGTGGAAGTTCGAGCTCGTCCCGGACGGCGACGGCACGCTCCTGCGCCAGTGGGCCCAGATCGGTCCCGGCCCGTCCAACCTCACGACGATCATCGCCTCGATGCCCGAGCACGAGGACGAGATCGTCGCGATGCGGCTGGGCGAGCTGCAGGACAACATGCAGAAGACGGTCGAGGGCATCAAGGCTCTCGCCGAAACCGGGGTGCGCGCCTAACGCAGCACCCTGTCCACATAGGACTTGACGGCGGTCAGCGCCGCGGGTGCCCGCCACAGCCGTTCGACCTCGGGGTCGTCGGCGTGGCGGTACTCGGCGATCCGCTCGTGGTAGGGCTGCCGGATCTGGGCCTTGGTGTGCGCGAACGCCTCGGCCGGCAGCTCGCCGAGCCGGGTCGCGACGGCGAGGGCCCGCTCGAGCACCTCCTCCGGCGGGGCCAGCTCGTCGACCAGACCCGCGGCCAGCGCGTCCTCGCCGCCGCGGGTTTCGCCCGAGTAGGTGAGCGAAGGCAGCGGGGCCGTGCCGTAGGCGCAGCGCAGGATTTCCAGCGCGGCCAGCGGGAACGGCACCCCGACCAGCAGCTCGGTCACGCCGATCGTGCCGGCGCCGAGCACACGGTGGTCGCACGCGGCGGCCAGCACCGCGCCGCCGGCGACGGCGTGGCCGTTCAGCGCGGCGACCACCGGACGCGGGCAGCCGAACACGGCCAGCAGCGCGTCCGACAGCAGCGGCAGGAACTCGGACACGTAGGACGCGCCGCCGTCGTCGATCCGCTTGAGGTCGACGCCCGCGGAGAAGACGCGCCCGGTGCCGGTGAGCACGACGGCGCGGGCCTGGTCGACCTCCTCCAGCCGCAGCACGAGTTCGCGGCACGAGTCGGTGTCGAGGGTGTTGCCGCCGCCGTGGTCGATCCGCAGCACGGCGATGTCGTGGTGGCTCTCCAGCATGATCGGCACGTGCCCGACCGTAACCGCTCAGGTTTTGACGCTCAACCGCACGACGCGTACAGCCCGGTGTCGTCGCGGTGGGCGGTCACCGGCACGCGGTAGCGCCGCCCGGTGCGGCGGCCGGTGGAGGCGAGCAGCAGGAACTCGCGGACGCCGCGGCCGAGCGGGCTCGGCAGCAGCGCGCGAAGCACCCCGTTGAACGCCTTCACCAGCGGCGCCGGCGGCTGGTGGCCCGCCACCACGGTGGTCATCAGCTGGTGATGTCCTTCCGGGCGAACCGCCGCCCGGCGTAGAGGACGAACACCGTTCCGTAGATCGCCGCCGAGAGCATTCCGCTCGCCAGGTTGGTCCAGTCGACGTCGGTCGAGATCAGGTCCATCCACGAGAACGCGTAGTGCGTCGGCAGGTAGTTGCGCAGGCCCTCCAGCGCCGTGATCTGGTCGAGGATCTGCGACAGGATCGCCACCAGCACCGCGCCGCCGACCGCGCCGAGCGGGGCGTCGGTCGTCACGCTCAGCGCGAGCGCGAGCCCGGCCACCCAGGCCAGCTGCAGGATGATGTACACAGTGGACAGTGCGATGGCCAGCATGCTGTCGCCGAAGGAAACCGCGTCGCCGGTCGGGCTGATCGCGTCGCCCGCGCCGTACCAGAGCAGCCCGACGATCAGGGACATCACCGGCAGCAGCACCAGCGCCGCCGCCGACAGCAGCCCGGACACGATCGCCTTCTGCCGCAGCACCCGGTGCCGCGGCACCGGCACGGCCAGCAGGTACTTCAGGCTCGACCACGACGCCTCGCTCGCGATGGTGTCGCCGAAGAACAGCGCGACGATCATCGGGAGCAGGAACGTCCCGGACACGAACAGCGCCAGCACGACGAAGTTCGGCGCCGAAGCCGTGGCCAGGTCGACGAACCCGCCGCTGCGCCGGTTCGGGTTCGACTGCCCGGCCTCGAACGCGATCACCAGGATGAACGGCAGGATCGCGACGAACCCGAGCAGGAACTGCGTGCGCCGCCGCTTGAGCTGGCGCCGCAGCTCGACGCCGAGCCGCAGCGTGCGCCGGGCGCTGTAGCCCTCGACGGCGCCGTCCGGCCCGACCGCGGCGTGCTCGTGCGACGCGACGTCGCTCAGTTCGTCGAGTGCGTGCGGATCGGTGTGGACACCCGAGTCACTCACTGCTCTTCTCCGACCAGTTGCAGGAACGCGTCTTCCAGCCGGCGCCGGGGCCCGGCCTGCTCCACCGCGACGCCGGCGCGGACCAGCGCCGCGACCGCCTCGGCGCGCGGCAGCCCGTCGAGGTCGGCGTGCACCAGGTCGCCGTCGACGTCGACCGAGGTGACCCCGCCGGCCGCCTTCAGCGCGGCGGCGGCCGCGGCCGGGTCGTCGACCCGGAACGTCGCCTCGCCGCCGGCCGCGGCCAGCTCGCCGACCTCGCCCGCGGCGACCAGCGCGCCGCGGTGCATGACCACGACGTGCGTGCAGGTCTGCTCGACCTCGGCGAGCAGGTGGCTGGACACCACCACGGTGCGGCCGGTGGCGGCGTAGCGCTGCAGCACCTCGCGCATCTGGTGGATCTGGGGCGGGTCGAGCCCGTTGGTCGGCTCGTCGAGCACCATGAGCTCCGGCAGGCCGAGCATCGCCTGGGCGATCGCCAGCCGCTGCCGCATGCCCTGGCTGTAGGTGCGCACCCGGCGGTCGACCGCCGCGCCGAGCCCGGCGATCTCCAGCGCCTCGCCGAAGTGCGCCTTGTCCGCCGGCCGTCCGGTGGCCGCCCAGTACAGCTCGAGGTTCGCCCGGCCGGACAGGTGCGGCAGGAAGCCGGAGCCCTCCACGAACGAGCCGATGCGCGAGAGCACCGGGGCGCCCGCGGTGATCTTGTGCCCGAAGACCCGGATGTGGCCCTTCGTCGGCGTGATCAGGCCCATCAGCATCCGCAGCGTGGTCGTCTTGCCCGCGCCGTTCGGCCCGAGCAGGCCGAGCACCTGGCCCGGTTCGACGCGGAAGGACAGGTCGTTCACCGCGACGAACCCGCCCGGGTACTCCTTGCGCAGCCCCTCGATGACGAGCGGGGTGGTGGCGAGCTCCGGGTCGATGTCGGTGGCCCGGCGGCGGCGCAGCGCGGCGAAGAGCACCACGGCCACGCCGATCGCGAGCGTCACGCCGATGCCGGCCAGCTGCCCGACCGGGGCCGGGGAGCCGACGGACGTCCCGGGCACGACCGGCACGGCCAGTGCGGTCCCGCCGGCGAGCGCGACCCGGAACACCGCGGGCGCCGCCGGTGAGGCGAACGCCTGGTCGGTGGTGCCGACGACCAGCCGCAGCGAGTGGCCGCCCTCGATCGGGCGGACGATGCCCGGGAGCGTCACGGTGACCTCGACCGGCGTGCCGTCGGCGGGCAGCCCGCTCACCCGGAACGGCGCGATGGCGTTCGACGGCAGCACGCGCGAACCGTCCTGCCCGACGTCGTAGAGCTTCGCGAACAGCACCGCGTCCGGCTGGGGGTGCGCCGGGTCCGCGGCGACCTGCAGCCGCACGGTGGACGAGCCGCTGACGACGACCTGCGAGTCCACCGGGGCGGTGGTGAACTGCGCGGACTGGCCGGGCGGATCGTTGCTGAACAGCGCGCCGAGCCGCGACGAGCTGCTCGCGACGCCGTTGAGGCCGGGGATCCCGCTCACCGCCGACGGGTTCGCGCCGGCCGGGCGCACCACCGACTGCGCGGGACCGGCCATCGGCAGCAGCCGGCGTTCGGCGGCCGGGCCGGTCAGCCCCGGGTAGGTGTCGGCGGTGACGGTGCGGACCGACGGCGTCCCGTTGGCGCGCAACGTGCCCTGGACGTCGTAGCTGAAGCCGGTGCCGGGGTCGCCGCCGTTGACGGCGTCCCAGAGGAAGTCGCCGATCTTCGTGCGCAGCTGCGGTCCGGGCTTCCCGCCGTCGTGGCCGCCGGTGTACCAGATCGTGCGGACCTTGCCGCCCGCCGCGGTGATCTGCCGGGCGGTGGCGTCGGACTGGTCGAGGCCGAAGAGCGTGTCGCTCTCACCCTGCACCAGCAGGGTCGGCACGGTGATCTTGTCCGTCACCGAAACGGGCGACACCCGGCGCAGCAGGTCGACGCTCGCCTGGCTGATCTCCCCGGTGGTGCCGAGCTCGGTGTAGGCGCGGCAGACCGCGGCCGTGAAGCGCCCGCAGGGGTCGGCCGCGGCGCCGCCACGGGGTCCGCCCCCGCCGTTCGGCGCGGCCGGGACGGCGGCCGCCGCGGCGCCCGCCCCGGCCGCGGCGGTGGACCCGCTGTCGGTCTCCTGCCCGGCTTCGGGCGCTTCGGCCGACGGCGAGCCGCTCGCCGCCGCGCCGGACCCGGCCGAGAAGAAGATGCCCGCCCAGCTCTTCTTGAACACGCCGTCGGTCGCGAACGCGCCGGCGGCCGGGGTGCCCGAGGGCCGGAGCGCGGGGGTGGCGGCGTTCGGAACCAGGCCCTGGGCGAGGTCGTTGTAGGTGATCACCGGGGCGATCGCGTCGACGCGCTTGTCGGTGCCGGCCAGCAGCAGCGAGAGCGCACCGCCGTAGGAGGCGCCGGTGACCGCGACCTTCGGGTCGCCGCTCGGGTCGGTGGTGACCTGGTGCTGCGCGACGAGCCGGTCGATCAGGCGGCTCGCGTCGGCGACCTCGCCGTCCGGGTCGTTCAGCCCGATCTTGCCGGTGCTCTTCCCGAACCCGCGCGCGGACCACGTCATCACGACGAAGCCCTTCCGCGCGAGCTCGCGGGCATCGTCGGCGACGCTGGTCTTGTCCCCGCCGAAGCCGTGCGCGAGCAGCACCGCGGGCGCGGGCACGGTGGCGGGCAGGTAGGTGGTCGTGTCGATCTTGACCTGCTCCGCCGAGCCGGGCGCGGCGGGCATGTCGACCAACGCGTCCTGCGTGGGCACGGGCGGGGGCGCCGCGGGCCGCGTGATCCAGAAGACCGCGCCGGCGGCCAGGACCGCGACGACGGCGGCGAGCGCGGTGAGGCGGGCTCCGCGGGTGCGTGGGAGCGGGAATCGGGGCACGGGGTGACCGTATGTGAAGTTTCCTGAGAGTGCCCTCAACGGCGGGCGGAGTGACCCGGATAACAGGACCAAAGTGGTGACACTGGCAACCCCGGCTGGCGTTCGACCGGGGGTAACCGGCAAACTGGACGCGCTGTGAGGGGAGTATTCCTCCGCGGCGGTGTCGTCAGCACGGTGGCCCAGCGCCCCCGGCACCGTCGGCCGGTGTTCGCATCGGCGGAAGAGACCTCCGGTTAGTTGCTCATGCGCACTATCCGGAGGTTCTGGTTCCATGACTGTCCCCCTGTGGCTGTGGATCGCCACGATCGGTGGCCTGCTGGCCCTGATCGCGCTCGACCTGGTGATCGTCGACAGCAAGCCGCACGAAGTGACCACGGGGGAAGCCGCTCGCTGGGTGATCTTCTACATCGCGTGCGCGGTCGTCTTCGGCGCCGGCGTGTGGATCTTCGGCGGGCACGACCCGGGTGTCGAGTTCTTCACCGGGTACATCACCGAGTACTCGCTGAGCGTCGACAACCTGTTCATCTTCATGATCATCATGGCCTCGTTCAAGGTGCCCGCCATCCACCAGCACCGCGTGCTGCTGGTCGGCATCCTGCTCGCGCTGGCGATGCGCAGCGTGTTCATCTTCATCGGCGCGGCCCTGATCGAGCAGTTCGTCTGGGTGTTCTTCCTCTTCGGCGCGGTGCTCGTCTGGACCGCGATCAGCATGGTCCGCGGCAAGGGCGACGACGAGGAGTACCACGAGAACGCCGTCACCCGGCAGGTCCGCAAGATCGCCCCGGTGACCGACGACTACCACGGCCACCACTACACCGTGAAGCTGAACGGCAAGCGGATGATCACGCCGATGCTGCTGGTCATCGTGGCCATCGGCTCGGCCGACCTGCTCTTCGCCGTCGACTCGATCCCGGCGATCTTCGGCATCACGCAGGAGGCGTTCCTCGTCTTCACCGCCAACGCGTTCGCGCTGATGGGGCTGCGGCAGCTGTACTTCCTGCTCGGCGGCCTGGTGACCAAGCTGGTCTACCTCAGCTACGGCCTCGCGGTGATCCTCGCCTTCATCGGCGCGAAGCTGTTCCTGCACGCGCTGCACGAGTACCACGTCGTCCCGGACTGGCTGGACATCAACAACTGGATCTCCCTCGGCGTGATCGTCGTCGTGCTGACCGTCACCACGGTGGCGAGCCTGGCGAAGGCCCGGCGCGACGAACGCAAACAGGTCGTGGCCTAGGTCGTTCGCACAGCTAAGGAATTCGGGTACGGTCGGGGACGTGCGTCCTGCCGACATCGAACACATCGTCGTCCCCGGCCGTCCCGCCCTGCGCGGGAACCTGCTGCTCACCGCGCTGAAGAAACCCGACCTGAAGACGAACGCCGCGCACAGCGCGCTGCGGCGGGTGTCCCTCGACGGCGGTGAAGCCGCGTGGACCCACGGTCCGCGCGACTCGGCGCCGGCGATCTCCCCGGACGGGCGCTGGGTGGCGTTCCTCCGCGCGGGGGAGGGCAAGGGCGCCGACGGGAGCCCCCAGCTGCACGTCATGCCGGCCGACGGCGGGGAGGCCCGGCGTCTGACGGCGCTGCACCTCGGCGCCGGGGAGCCGGTCTGGGCGCCGGACTCGCGGCGCGTCGCCTTCACCGCGCGGGTGCCCGAGGCCGGTCGTTACGGCACCGAGGACACCGACGGCGAGACCCCGGAAGCCGTGGCCGAGGCCCCGCGCCGGATCACGCGGATGGACTACCGGATCGACGACGTCGGCTTCCTGCGCGACCGGATGCAGCGGCTGTTCGTCCTCGACACGGCCGAGGACGGGCCCCTCGAACCCGAGCCGCTGACCGGTGACGGCTTCGACGTGACCCACCCGGTGTGGACGCCGGACGGCGCTCGCGTCGTCTTCACCGCGCCGCCGGACTGGGGTGCGGCCGAGAGCGACGCGCGCGACGTCTGCGCGATCTCCGCCGAGGGCGGCGAGCCCGAGGTCGTCGTGCGCACGGCGGGGTATTCGGAGCATCCGGTGTTCGGCGCCGACGGCACGTTGTTCTACTTCGGACAGTCCTTTGAGGAGCATCGCGAAGCGGCGATGACGGGGCTTTACGCGGCCACGCCGGAGTTCGGCGTCGGCTCGGTGAAGGCCCGCCGGCTGACCGACATCGAGACGGTGGACTGCGAGACCTCCGCCGGCCCGCCGGCGCCGCGCGGCGACGACGTGCTCGTGGCCGTCCGCCACCGCGGCGCGGTCGAGCTGCGCGCGGTCGCCGTCACCGCCACGGACGCCCCGCTCGAAGACCTGCCGGTCGTCTACGCGGACCGCACCGTCGTCCGGTCGTTCACACTGGACGGCACGGTGCTCGCGGCGGTGCTCGCGACGCCGTCGACGTCGGGTGAGGTCGTGCTGCTCGGCGACGGCGCCCCGCGCGTGCTGACCGACTACTCGAAGCCGTTGCGGGACAAGGGGATCCGGCCGCTCGTCGAGCTGGAGACCACGGCGCCGGACGGCTACCCGGTGCACGGCTGGCTGGTGCTGCCCGAGGGCGAGGGCCCGCACCCGGTGCTGCGCGTGGTGCACGGCGGCCCGTTCACCCAGCAGGACTGGGCGGTGTTCGACGAGGCGCAGGTGTACGCGTCCGCGGGGTACGCGGTGGTGCTCGGCAACCCGCGCGGGTCGGCGGGCTACGGGCAGACCCACGGCCACGCGATCACGGAGGCGTTCGGCACGGTCGACGTCGACGACGTGTTGGCTTTGCTCGACGTGGCGCTCGAGCGGCCCGACCTGGACGCCTCGCGCGTCGGCATCATGGGCGGTTCGTACGGCGGGTTCATGACGAGCTGGCTGGCCGCCCACCACGGCGAGCGGTTCAAGGCGGCGTGGAGCGAGCGCGCGGTCAACGCGTGGGACTCGATGGTCGGCAGCTCCGACATCGGCTACTTCTTCGTCGACTCCTACATCGGCGCGTCGCCGGAGGTGCAGCGCGACCGTTCGCCGCTCACCTACGCGGCGCAGATCAAGATCCCGTTCGCGGTGGTGCATTCGGAGCAGGACTGGCGGTGCCCGCTGGAGCAGGCGCAGCGGATGTTCGTCGCGCTGCGGCGGGCGGGCGCGCCGGCGGAGCTGCTGCTGTTCCCGGGCGAGGGCCACGAGCTGTCCCGCTCCGGCCGGCCGCGGCACCGGGTCCAGCGGTTCGAAGCGATCCTGGAATGGTGGGCGCGGCAGCTGTAGCTTGACGTGCCATGACGGTGCCCGAGGTGGATTTCGAGCTCGAGACCTGGCGGATGGTGCTGTTCCGGGCCGGTCCCCGCGCCGGCGAGATCTCCGAGGAGATGGCCCGCGAGCTCCGCGCCCGGCACCTGTCCGCGGCCCGCGCCCAGCAGGCGGCCGGATCGCTGCTGTTCGCGGGCTCGGTGCCGGAGCCGTCTGCGTCGCTGCCGGTGACGGGAGTGGCGTTCTTCCGGACGTCGGAAGCGGAAACTCGCGCGATCCTCGACGCCGACCCGGCCGAGCAGGCCGGGCTGATCGCGTCGGAGATCGTGGGGTTCGTCTGCCCGCGAGGCACCCTTGGCTGAGGGCCTGGTGTGCTTCGACGTCGACGGCACCTTGGTGCCCGGCACGAGCTCCTGCGCGTGGGTGGCCGCGGCGCTGGGCCACGAGGCCGAGCTCGTGGCGGCCGAAGCGGCCTACGACGCAGGCCGGATGACCAACCAGGAAGCGTCGGTCATCGACGCCCGAGGCTGGGCCGGGCACACCGAAACCGAGGTCTCGGCCCGGCTCGAGACCCTGCCGCTGGTCGGCGGGATCGCGGAGACGGTGGCGTGGTGCCACGACCACGGTCTCGCGCCGATCCTCACGACGCTCGCGTGGACGCCGGTGGGCCGGATGCTCGCCGGCCGGTTCGGGTTCACCGCCTACTGCGGGCCCGTGCCCGAGACCGCGGACGGGCGCTACACCGGCCGCGTCGCCGCGCACCTGGACGAGTACGGCAAGCGCGACTTCGCGCTGGCCCGGGGGGTTGCGCCGGAGCGGTGCGTCGCGGTCGGGGACAGCCGGTCCGACCTGCCGCTGTTCGCCGCCGTCGGGATGAGCATCGGCTTCAACGCGGCTCCGGCGGCGCGGGCCGTCGCGACCCACCTCGTCGACGGGGGCGACCTGCGCGCGATCGTCCCGCTGCTCGACGCTCAGTTCAGCAGCGTGTAGTTCAGCTCTTCGCAGACGCGCCCGAGCGGGACGTCCAGGCCGGGGTGGTCCAGCGGCAGCAGGACGTCCGGCGCGATCGGCAGCGCCGCGCCCGCGGGCGGGTCCCAGAGGCAGATCGCGGGGTCGCCGGAATCCATCGACGAGCGGTACCAGAGGCCGTCGAGGTCGCTGAACGCGCCGCGGATCGCGCGCGCCCAGGCCTGCGTCAGCTTCTTCGGCCCGCTCGAGATCTCCTGGGACGCGCCCACCCGGGTCGGCCACAGGCCGGTCAGGTCGAGCAGGCGCAGGGTGCGGGTCGGGCGGACGACCACCAGCCGGGGACCGCGCGTGCGGCGGTCGACCGTCGAGCTGGTCTGGAAGACCTCCGCGACCGACGTGCGGACGGTGAGGCCGAAGTACAGGACCCCGTTCGCGGGGTCGGTGACCGGCGCGCCGCCGCGGCCGGGCGACTGCTGGTCGAACCGGCCGTGCGGGAGCGGGCCGGTGTAGCGGAACGAGTTCCACTGCTGGGGGTGGTTGCCGTGCGCCGTGAAGATCCGCACCAGCCTGGTCGCGGGCTGGACCGTCACCACGTCGTTGGCGCGGTTCAGCTGCCGGACCAGGACGGATCGGGCGGGCGGCAGCGGTAGCCGGGCCATGGGTCGGGGGTGGTCCGTCCTTGTCGGTGATCTTGCTCGGGGTGGTCCAGCCTAGAACGGCGAGCCGAGCGTGGCGATGAGGCGCGCGACGTGCTCCGGGTCACCCCCGGAAAGGAGCCACTGGCGCGGCGTCGCCGGGTGGTCGTTGATCACCAGGTCGGGCTGGGGAGTGCTCATGAACGCGGCGACGACCAGCGCGGGCTGGTCGTCGGGCAGGGCTTTGAGGACGACCTCCAGGCCGGGCAGCACCCCGGAGCCGGCGAACTGCCACGCCGGGAGCCGCCAGCCGCCGTCCTTCCAGCCGGTCAGCCTGCCTTCCTTGAGGCGGTGCCGGATCCGGCTGTCGTCCACACCGAGGGCTTTCGCGGCTTCGTTGACACTGAGCGCCCCTTCGGCGAGCACGGCGTGGGCGGCGACGGTGCGCGCCCGGAAGTCCGGCTCTTCTTCGCGCCTCGGCGAGAGGTCGAGGCCGACGTCGGCGAGCGCGGCCCGCTGGTCGGCGGAGAAGTAGTGCGAGGGATCCGGATTCGGTGGGGACAGTCTGCGCGCCGCGTCTTCGACGAGCGTGAGGAACTCGTTCGCGTCGACCTTCAGGCCCGCCTTGGCGAGGATGTTCTCCAGCGCTACAGACATGCGGTTCAGATTAACCCGAAACAGCGCGCGTGTGCGGGTTCGTGCGGTTTCTTGCCCGATCTGTGGGCGAATTCACCAGAGATCGACACTTACCGCACATTAGTCAACACGTTGAGTAGGCAACTTCCGGCTAGTCTGACCGGAACGAGCGAGGTTGTCCAGGCTTGACACTCCGCGCTTCCGGCCTTACGTTCCGTGTGAGTAAACGATTTCCGCTCCGTGCTCACAGGATCCGGCGGGTTGGCGCCGGCCATGGGGGACACAGGGGGTGGGGCGTGCCTGGGGGGCCTGGCACGAGCCGGCCCCCCAGGCACGTCTGTCCCGCCCCCTCCGCACGCGAGTCGGCCTTCTGGGAACGCGAGTCGTCCGTCCAGGTACGCGTGTCGGCCACCGGGGTACGTGAGTCGGCGGTCTGGTGCGCGTGTCGTTCGTCTGGGTACGCGTGTCGTCCGTCCAGGTGCGCGAGCCGACGTTCCGGGTGCGGTCGCGGTCCGGCCGGGGTCAGCGGCGGGAGCTCTTCCGCTCGATCAGCTTGGCTTCCAGCGTGGTCGTTGTCGCGTCGCGGCTGCTGTCGGAAATCCTCGCCAGCAAAAGCTGCGCCGCCACGCGGCCGACCTCGTACGCCGGTTGGGCGACCACCGTGAGCGGGGGGTCGATCAGCGTTGTCCACGGGGCGTCGTCGAACGAGACGATGCCGACGTCGCGGCCGGAGCGCAGGCCGCGCGCCGAGAGCGCTTCGAGCACTCCGATCGCCATCGTGCTGTTCGCGACCAGGAGCGCGTCCGGCGGGGACGGCTCGTCGAGCAGCTCCAGCGCCGCCAGCCGGGCGCCCTCCGCGCGGTACTCCGCTCGCCGTGCCACTACGTTCGCTTCGCCGACGACGTCGGCGTAGCCCGCCAGGCGGTCGTCGGCCGTGCGGACGCCCGTCGGGCCCGTGAGGCAGCCGACGCGCCGGTAGCCGCCGGCCAGCAGGTGCCGGGTCGCCTCGGCGGCGGCGTGGCGCGTGTCGACCAGCACCTGGTCGCCTGCCTCGGCCGGCAGCGGCCGATCGACCGCCACCAGCGGCGTGCCCTGCCGGCGCAAACCTTCGACGTTCGTCGACCGGCCGGTGGGCGAGAGCACCACCCCGGCGACCCGCTCCTGCAGTGCGACCTCGATGTAGCGGCGCTCCTTCTCCTCGTTCTCGTCGGAGTTGCAGAGCACGACCGAGTACCCGGACCGCTGCGCGAGGTCCTCGACGCCGCGCGCGATGGCCGTGAAGAACGGGTTTTCGACGTCGGAGATGATCAGCGCGAGCACGGCCGTCTCCTGGCGGCGCAGGTTCCGGGCCAGCCCGTTCGGGTGATACCCCAGCTCGGCGGCGGCCTCCTGCACGCGCGCGGCGAGCGTCGGGTCCACAGTGGACTTCCCGTTGAGCGCGCGCGACACGGTCGCCGTGGAGACGCCGGCCCTCGCCGCGACGTCGCTGATGGTGGCCACACGCCCTCCCTGATCACTCGTCGAGGGGAGAATAGCGCCCTTGGTGGTCGTTTACCGTCCGCTTACTTCCCGGCTCGATATTCCCCTTCGGTTAGCCCGCACGGGTTACGCCGAACGTCGCCGGTCACGCACCGGCGCGTCCACAGTGGAGGGACCGGGGAAGTAGGCGCGGGGGGTGAGCCCGGTCAGGGCCCGGCAGTCCCGGCTGAGGTGCGCCTGGTCGGCGTACCCGGCGGCGGCCGCCAGCGCGGCGAGCCCGGAAGTGTGCGGCGCGAGCGCGACGGCGCGCTGGAACCGGGTGACGCGGAGGTAAGTGGCGGGGCCGTAACCCACCGCTTGGACGAACCGTCGCCGCAGCCGCCGCTCACTCACGGTGACGGAACGGGCGGGGTCTTCGACCCGCGCCGCCACGAGATCCGGTCCGGGCCCGCCTCGCCGAGCCAGCTCGGCCGCCGCTTCCGCGGAGGACGCGTGCGACCGACCAAGCCGGGCGAGTTCGGCTTCGGTGACCTGCCCGCCTCGCCGGGCCAACCCGGCCGCCGCTTCCGCGGAGTGCACGTGAGGCGGGGCGAGTCCAGCTTCAGCGGCAGGCTCAACCACCGGCCGCGCGAGCATCGCCATCGCCTCCGCGACCCTCGCCGCTCCCGCGTCCAGCCGGTCGATCAACGCCGCCACCGCCGGATCCACCGGCCCGACCTCCGCCGCCGAGATCCGAGACGCAACCGCTTGCGCAGGCGTCAACTCACCAGACAGCAGCCGCTCCGCCAGTACTTCCCCCGAGCGCCCCCACAACTCTCCCAACGCAACCCGGCGGTCGCGCAGCTCGTCCGCCGCAACGCCCAGCACCGCCGACGCCCGGCCCGGCGTGAACCGGACCCCGTGCAGCTCCGCGTTCGGCCGGGTCACCGATGACCACGCCGCCGTGTCCGGGCCCGCCACGAACACCCCGCCGTCGCCTACTACCAGGTCCAGGCAGCCGTCGGGGACGATTCGCTTCGGTCCCTCCGAAGCCGATCGCCACACGCAGCGGGCCACGCCCGCCAGCGGGCCGGGTGGCGCCGCCTCTTCGTACATACTCCGCATCATGCACCCGGGGACCGACAAAAACTCCACCGAACCCATCGACTCACTGGCCTGGATCCACGTCCGCGACCGGCGGCTGCTGTCGGTCCGCACCAGCGGGAAAGCCAAGTTCTACCTCCCCGGCGGCAAACGCGAACCGGGCGAAGGCGACGTCGCGGGGTTGTGCCGCGAGATCCGGGAAGAGCTCGGCGTCGAGCTCGACCCGCTGAGCTTCCGGTTCTTCGCCGCCCTCGAGGAGCAGGCCGACGGGTTCGCGGACGGCCGTCTGGTCCGGATGACCTGCTACACCGCCGAGCACGTGGGCGAGCCGGCGCCGTCGCGAGAGATCGCCGAGGCCGCCTGGCTCAGCTCGGCCGAGGCCTCGGTCTGCCCGCCCGCCGGGCAGCGGGTGCTGCGGATGCTCGCCGAGGCAGGGCTGGTGGACTGAGCACCCGTTTGGGTGAAAGTTGGACTTCTCGCGAAACGCCGCTAACGCGCAGTGAGGTCACGGCGAGATATACACGACGCACTCGACGGGAGTGCGCGCGACGAGAGAAGACCTCTCCATGGGTGTTCCCACCGCGACCGAGCCGGCCCGTGACTGCGCGCGCCGGGCCAAGCCGGCCGGAAACGTCGTTGTTGTCCTCGTCGTGCTCGCCGCGGCCTTCGCGGTGACGTCGTACGTCGTCCCCAGGTCCTCGCGCGGGCCGGCGAAGGAAGCGCCCGTCGCCGCGCCGGTCGTGCCGGCCGCCGTCGCCACCGTCAGCCACTCCGTCGTCTACGAGCTGCTCGGCGCGGACGGCGCCGGCAACGTCACCTACGCCGCCGAGGGCTCCGCGCTGGTCCAGCAGGCCCAGGTCACGACGCCGTGGTCGGCGGCCTTCACCCGGATCGGCCCGGCCGACCGCACCGAGTTCTACTCCATCGCTGCGCGCAACCCCGGCCCCGGCGAGCTGCGCTGCCGGATCGTCGTCGACGGCGCCGTCGTCGCCGAGAAGACCGTGACCGAGCCGGGACGCCTCTTCAGCTGCGCCGTCTGAGCTCCGCGAAGCGAGCTCAGCCCAGCGGGTTGGCCAAATGCGACGTGTCGTTGAAGCGTCGCACGATCCAGTTGTCGCCGTGCAGCACCAGGTGGGAGACGGACCCGTTGTCGGCGCCGAGGAACGCGAAGCGCTCGACCGAACGGCTGGCCTGCGCGAACACCTCGCCGATCACACCGCCGTGGGTGAACACCGCGACGCGCTGGTCCGGGTGCGCGGCGGCGATCCGCGTCAGCGCGCCACGCAGCCGGGCGCCGAACGCCTCGTCGGACTCCGCGCCCGGGATGACGTCCCAGCGCTGCTCGGCCCACAGCCGGTCGACGATCGGGTGGCCGTCGGTCGTGTGCTTCCGGAACAGCCCGTTCTCCCAGTCGCCCAGGTGGATCTCGCGCAGGTCGGGCTCGACGACCGGCGTGATCCCCAGCTTCTCGGCCAGCGGCGCCGCGGTCTGCACCGTGCGGCGCAGGGTCGTCACGTAGATCGCGTCGATGCGCTCGCCGGCCAGCCGGACGCCGACGCGCTGGGCGTGGTCGCGGCCCTCCGTCGCGAGGTCCGGGTCGGCCTGGCCGTCGACCAGGTCGAACGGCCGGCTGGCCCGCGCGGGAGCGGATTCGCCGTGTCGGACCAGGAAGATCTCGGTCGCCCCCGACGGCGGTGCGAACCGGTGCTGGCGGTATTCGATCTCCTGCTCAGGCGTCGTCATGGCCCCGAGGTTAGCCGAGCTGCTTGTCCACGAAACACCATCGCCACGTCTCTCCCGGCTCGAAACTGCGCATGACCGGATGGCGGGATTCGTGGAAGTGCCGGGTGGCGTGCCGGCGCGGCGAGGAGTCGCAGCAGGCGACGTTGCCGCACTTCAGGCACATCCGCAGGTGCACCCAGGTGGTGCCCTCCTCGATGCAGGCGGCGCAGGTGTCCGGCGAGCTGGGGTCGCGGTCGACCCACTCGTGGGCCAGGTGCTTGCACGAACCGGCCGTCGCGGCGGGGGTGCGCAGCTCGCGGCCTTCGACGTCGGGTTCCTCCTCGTCGCGGTCCAGCATGGACTCTTCGATGTCGAGCCGCTCCAGGACCTTCCGCAGGACGTCGTCGTCGGCGCTGCCGGCGTCGCGGGCCTTCAGGAACTGCTCGCGTTCGACTTCGAGGAGCTGGATCCGCAGGCGGCGGTAAGCGTCGCTCGGCGTCTCGGCCAGGACGCTCTGCCGGCCGAGCTGCTCCCACGCGGAGTCGGAGCGGTTCTGCAGCCGGTCGCGGATGCGCTGGATGATCTCCGGCGGGTCGTCCGGCTGCTGGATCTCCTCGAGCTTCGCCAGCGCCGCGGTGGTCATGTCGTGCAGCACGGACGCCTCCTGCAGCGCGTCCTCCGCCGGGTCCGGCCGCGGCAGGCGCAGCCGCCGGATCAGCGGTGGCAGCGTCATGCCCTGCACGGCGAGCGTGCCGGCCACGACGACGAACGCGGCGAGCACCAGCACGGCCCGCTGCGGGGTGTCCGCCGGCAGCACGAAGGCCGCGGCGAGCGTGACAACCCCGCGCATGCCCGCCCAGGAGATCACCGCCGAGTAGCGCCACGGCCAGATCTTCGCCCGGGTCTTGCCGGGCAGGAACCGCCGCTCCAGCCGCTTCACCGTGCCGATGCCGATCAGCCACAGCATCCGCGTGAAGATCGTCGCGGCGAGCACCGCCACGCAGATCCAGGTCAGCATGGCCAGCGACAGCCCGGATTCGCCCACTTCGGACAGGATCCGCCGCAGCTGCAGGCCGATCAGCAGGAAGACCATGTTCTCCAGCAGGAACGCGATGGTCTGCCAGTTCAGCCTGCTGGCCAGCCGCGCCGAGCCGGAGAGGATCTTCGGCGCCTTGTGCCCCAGGATGAGCCCGGCGACGACGACGGCCAGCACGCCGGAGCCGTGGATCGCCTCGGTCGGGATGTAGGCGATGAACGGCACCGCGAACGACAGCGCGGTGTCCAGCACCGGCTCGTTCAGCCGGGCGCGGATGAACGCGGCCACGAACCCGACGACCAGCCCGAGCACGATCCCGCCGATGGCCGCGCGCAGGAAGTCCGCGCCGACCTGCCAGAAGCTGACCGAGCCGGCGAGCGCGGCGATGGCCGTGCGCAGGGCGACGAGCGCGGCCGCGTCGTTGAAGAGGCTCTCGCCCTCCAGCAGCCGGATCAGCTTGCGGGGCATGCCGACCCGGCGGGCGACGACGCTGGCCGCGACCGCGTCCGGCGGGGCGACGATCGCCCCGAGCGCGATCCCGCCGGCCAGCGGGAGGCCGGGGATCACGGCCCAGGCGACCAGCCCGACGCCGAACGCGGTGAACACGACCAGCCCGACCGACATCAGGCCGATCGCCCCGCGGTTCTTCCGGAAGTCGACCAGCGACGTCTGGATGGCCGCCGAGTAGAGCAGCGGCGGCAGCAGGCCGAGCAGCACGACCTCGGGGTCGAGGTGGTACTCGGGGACGCCGGGGACGTAGGACGCCCCGACCCCGACGACGATCAGGCACAGCGGGGCCGACCAGTCCAGCCGCCGCGCCACGGCGCTGACGACGAGGACCGTCACGACCAGCGCCACTATCTCTGCCGCGATGTGCACGGGGTAATCATTACCCGCCGCTCGCGGCGCGTGTCACCTGGCCAGCTCGTCGCCCCCCGCCGCAGCTGGTCGTGGGGGGTTTGGGGGGGGGTTCCCCCCCCCCCCCCCCCCCAACACCCCCCCCCCCCCCCCCCCCCGGAACCCCCCCCCCCCCCCCTCCCCCTCTCTCGCCGC
>NZ_JBVJON010000002.1:784863-851067 GCF_055583145.1 Amycolatopsis sp. NPDC104819
CCCCTCTCCGCTGTTTGGGTATGTCTCCGCTCTCTCCCTCCCTCCCCCCTCTTGTTTTTTTTTTTTTTTTTTCTCCCCCCCCCCCCCCCCCCCCCCCCCCCCCCCCCCAACCCGGCCACCTGCTCAAGCGGGCGTTCCACGATGACTCCGGTCCACGTCGGCGCAGGCCTTAGTCTTGGCATCGTGACGACGGTGGAGATCGCGGCCGGCGCCCTGCGCGGGTCCGAACAGGACGGGGTCAGGACGTTCCTCGGGGTGCCCTACGCCGAGCCGCCGGTGGGGGAGCTGCGGTTCCGCGCGCCGCGCCCGGCGCGGCCCTGGGCCGGTGAGCGTGACGCGACGAAGTGGGCCGCGCGGGCGCCGCAGCCGGAGCTGACCGGGCGGGGCTTCACCGGTGACGAGGACTGCCTCCATCTGAACGTCTACGCGCCCGCGTCGCCCGGCTCGTACCCCGTGCTGGTGTGGATCCACGGCGGGGGCGGCGTGATGGGCGCGCCGCACCAGTTCGACGCTTCGGCGTACGCGCGCCGGGGCGTGGTCGTCGTGACCGTCGGCTACCGGCTCGGCGTCCTCGGCCTGCTGCACCTGCCCGGCGTCGCCGATTCGAACCTCTCCCTGCGCGACCAGGTCGCCGCGCTGGAGTGGGTGCGCGAGAACGTCAGCGCGTTCGGCGGTGACCCGGGCCGGGTGACGCTCGCCGGGCAGTCCAACGGCGGGCGCACGGTCGGGACGCTGCTCGCCGTGCCCGCCACGCGCGGGCTCGTCCATCAGGCGATCGTGCAGAGCGGCACCGGCGTCGGCTCGGTCGTGCACACCCCGGCCGAAGGCGCGGCGGTCGCTTCGGCGGTGCTGTCCGAACTGGACGTTGCCCCGGGCGACCTCGCGACCCTGCCGGTGAAGCGGATTCTCGAAGCGCAGCAACGGGTTTCGGCGGTGTCCGGCACGAAGGTCACCTACCGCGTGGTCGTCAGGGACGAGCTGCTGCCGGAACGCCCGCTCGACGGCGTCCGCGAGGTTCCGCTGCTCATCGGGACGACGGCCGACGAGGAAGACCTCTTCAGCTGGCTGCAGTCCGGTGGCGCGAAGCTCCTGGGCGTCGGCTCGACGATGCTGGACGACGCCGAGATCGAGAAGGCCGTCGCGGCCTACACCGAGCTGCTCGACTGGCCCGCAGACCAGATCCGCAACCGGGCGCTGACCGCGGGGGACTGGTGGATCCCGGCGATCCGCTTCGCCGAGAAGCAGCCGGACGCCTGGATGTACCGCCTCGACTGGCGGATCGCGCCCCGGGGCCGTGGCCTGGGCGCGCCGCACGGGCTCGACCTGCCGCTGGTGTTCGACGACATCGACAACAGGAACTGGCGGTTCCTGTTCGCCGGCCGCACCCGCCCGACCGAGCGTTTCCAAGCGCTGGCAACGGAGATGTCCGGCGCCTGGGTCCGGTTCGTCACCACCGGCGACCCCGGCTGGCCGCGCTACACCCCGGCCGACCGTGTGACGCGCCTCTTCGACGACGTCTCCACGACCGTGTCCGACCCGGACCGCGAGCAGCGCCTGCTCTGGGACTGAGCCGGGGCGGCGCGAACCGCCCCGGCCCGGTTCCTAAACGGTGATCTTGTCGACGTTCGGGCCGCCGTTGGCGGTCGTCGCGGTCGCCTTGATCTTGTTCGTCCCGGCGGTCAGCGTCACCGGGAGGGTGACCGTCTGCCAGGTGTCCCAGTTCCCCGTGCCGCCGAACGCCACGGCCGACGCCACTTTGGCGCCGTTCACCGTGATGTCCATCGGCCGGTTCACCGTGGTGCCGTTGGCGTAGCGCAGCACGACGTTCGCGCTGCCCGCCGCGGCCGCGTCGACCGAGAACTCCACCGCGCTGCCGGTGGTGTTGTCGTAGTTGACGAACCCGGTGCCGGTGAAGCCGTCGTGGTTCGACTCCGCGACGCCGCTGGTGATCGTCGCGTTCTCGGCCTGGTAGTCGGCCGGCGTGCCCGGGTCCGGGTCACCCGGGCCGGTCGTGCCGTCCGCCGGGATCGTCTTCGACCCGGTGTTCCAACCCGCGACCCGCACGGACGGCTTGGCGCCCTTGAGGTCCGCGGTCCGGTACGTCGCCGTGAGCGTGGCCGACTCGCCCGGCCAGAGGCTGACCTGGTTGTCGGTCCACCGCACCGGCAGCACCGGCGCGCCCGCCGCGCCGAGGACGTGCGCGTCGACGAAGAACGCCGGCACCTTGTTCGCCGAGCCGTTCGTCAGCGTCACCTTGGTCGTCGTGGTGCCGTCGCCGTTGGCCGTCGACGTGGCCGTCGACCCCAGCGACACCTGGGCCAGGCCGTTCAGCCCGGACAGATCGGCGTAGGACGACGTCGGCGTGTAGTACCAGTCGCTCGAGTCCCAGTTCAGCGTGTCGGCCTTGGTGGACAGCCAGTAGACGTTGCGGCTGACCTCCTTGCCCGAGCCGTCGGTCAGGACGAGCTTCGCCAGGTACGTCGTCGACAGGCCGCTCACCGAGCCGATGGTCAGCGCAGTGGTCTTCGCGCCGTCACCGCCGACCGCAACGGCTTTGGACTGGGTGAACTTCTCCGTCCCGTCGAGGTTGTACAGCTTCACGGACGCGGTGAGGTTCGACGCCGCGTCGTGGTTGTGGTTGACCACCACGACGGACTTGGTGTCGTACGAGTACTGGATGTGCAGCGGCTCGTTCGCCTTCTTGGCCCCGAAGTAGGAGCCGTTCTGGTCGAGGTAGGCGTCGAACAGCTGCCAGTGCAGCGACGTCCAGCCGCTGTTGAGCATCCAGTAGATGATCCCGGTCGACGGGTTCGAGCTGTCGCTGAAGTTGCGCGAGTGCGACTCGAACTCGGCGCGGACGTTCTCGTACTGCGCCAGCTGCGCCTTCCGGACGAAGTCGTCGAGGCTCGCCGGCTTGCCGTAGCGGCCGGTGAGCGCGTCGCCGAACAGCTTCAGGTTGGCGAACGTCGAAGACGACGACCGGTGGTACTGCGCGGTCGACGGGCTCTTCCACATCGTGTCGAGCTCGCTCGAGGACATCATCCGCTTGAGCGTGTCCATCGTCGGGATGTCCGGCCCGGCACTGGTTTCGGAGTTGAAGCCCCACGCGCCGCCGAGGTCGCTGTGCGCCTTGTCGTACCAGTAGTTCGGCGGGACGTAGTCGTACGGCCCGTTCATCTTCATGCCGGACGCGCCGAGCTGCGGCGACGACTTCGCCGACGCGGCCGGGACCACCGGGGTGGGCCAGTCCGCGGCGCTGAGCGCGTCGAGGTAGTTCTTCTCGATCGTCGCGTCGGGCGCGAAGTCACTGCCGATCAGGAAGGAGATGACACTCGGGTGGTCGCGCAGCCGCTCGGCCTCCGCGGTCATCGACGCCTTGGCGACCGGGTAGTCGGCCGCGGTCCAGGGGTCACCCTTCTCGCTGCCGTTGACCTGGCCTTCCCACTTGTCGCAGCACTCCCAGCCGGGCAGCGTCAGCACGCCCATCCTGTCGGCGAGGTCGAAGAACTCGTCCGGCTCGATGTGCCCTTCCAGGCGCACGGTGTTGAGGCCGAGGTCCTTGACGTAGGCGAGCTTGTCCGCCGCGTACTGCTCGTTCCAGCGCAGGAACAGGTCGGGGGAGTAACCGCCGCCCTTGATCAGCAGCGGGCGCCCGTTGATCTTGTACGACCGGCCACCGCTGGAGTTGTTGGTTGCCGTCACCTGGCGCACGCCGAAGCTCGAGTGCGAGGTGTCCGACGCCGTGCCGCCGACGCTCGCCGTCAGGTCGAGGTCGTAGAGCGGCTGCCCGCCCATCCCGGCGGGCCACCAGACCTGCGGGTTGTCGATCCCGATGACCGGGAACGTGACGGTCTTCTTCTCCTTGGCGGCCAGGGAAACCGGCTGGCTGATCGGCTTGCCGGCGACCGTGCCGGAGACCGTCGTGGAGACGGCGGCCGCCGAGTCGTTGCGGACGTCGGCCTTCACCGTGAGGTCGGCGTGCGTCGTCCCGGTCAGTTTCGTGACGACGTGGCCGCCGCGCAGCGCCACCGGGCCGCTGCGCCGGACGAGGACGTCCCGCACGATGCCCATGTTCTGGTCCGGCGGGGTCTGGGCCCAGTCGATCCAGCCCATCGACAGGTCCTTGTTCGGGTCGTTCGGGTAGACCTTGAACGCGATGCTGTTGGCGCCGGCCTTCACCTGCGCGGTGATGTCCAGGTCGTGACGTGTGTAGGCGCCGTTGACCTGCGTCTTGTCCGCGATCCGGGTCCCGTTGACCCAGACGTCGGCCTTGGACAGCACACCGCTGAAGTCGAGGTAGGTGCGCTGGGTGGTGTCGGTGACGGTGAGGTCGGTGCGGTACCACCACGGGACCTTGAAGTCCGCGGTCGGCACGTTCTTCATGTTCGTCGAGTAGAACGGGTCGGCGTACTTGCCGTTGGCCAGCAGCCCGGCGTAGACGGTCGAGCGCGGCCCGACCGGGTACCAGCCGGCGGTGTTGAAGCCGGGCTTCGAGACCGCCGAGTCGTCACTGACCTGGGCCGACGTCTGGATCAGGAAGCCGGGCACCGCGGTGGCCGGCGCCGCGGCGGTGACCACCGCTCTCGCCTGCTCCTGGCCGGTCGCCGCCGGGACGGTCGCCCCGACCGTGGCGACGGCGAGCACCGCCGCGCCGAGGAGGGTCCGGGTTCTTCTCTGCCGATAGCTCACTTGCGCGCCTCCTAGGCACCGCGGCGGCGAGGGAAAGGTGGCCATTGTTAGTAAAGTTCCCTAACAATTGCGGACGATAGTAGCGGTCCGGTCACCCGGAGAACAGGGGCGTTTCGGTCAGACCCGGCCCGCTCGCCACACCGCCGCGGCACGCAGGGCCAGCAGGAGCGGCAGTGAGCCGTCCTCCCAGATCCGCTGCGGAAGTGCTTCGCTCAGCGGGACACCGGCGGCCAGCGCCGCGCCGATGGTGGCGAGGTCGACGTCGAAGAGCGTCAGCCCGGCGCTGTAGAGGCGTTCCCCGCTGACCGGACGGCGCGCGGCGACCTCGGTGCTGTCGACGGCCAGTTCGGTCACCCCGAAGAACTCCGGCTTGGCGCCGCGTTCCATCCAGCGCGCGAAGCCGACGAGCTTCGTCTCGCGGATGTCCGCCGGTGCGAGCCCGCTCTCTTCGCGCAGCTCCCGGTCCATCCCGGCGCAGACCGCGGTGTGCAGGGCCCGGCGCGGGCCGCCGTCGGGCGTGCGCAGGTCCTGCGGTTCGAGCGAACCGCTGCCCGACGGCGCGAGCAGCAGCCCGCTCACGGCGTTGAGCGTCGACTGTCGGACGGTGACGAGCTTGCCGTCGGTGGTGAACGCGACGGTGGAGACGCCGACGAGGTCGGCCAGCGTGCTGCTGCCGAGCTCGCGGAGCGCGCCGTCGGTGCCGGTCAGCTCGGTCTTGCGGAGGTCGTACTCCTCGCCGGTGTCCGCGCGGGTGATGCGGAGCGTGCCGAGCTCGTTCGAGCAGACCGCGTCGAAGAACCGGGCCCGGTGCAGCCGGATCGGCGCGGGCCGCGCCCCGGTGGCCGGCAGCGGATCGCCGCGCATGCCGACGATCGGGCCGTTGAACAGCAGCCGGCCGCGCGCCCCAGCGGCAGCACGTGCGGCGCGGTCGCCTTGAGGGCGGGCGGCAGCCGGTAGGGCTCCTCGGCGACGGTGATGGTGTGCCGTCCGGTCCGGAGGTCCCGGTCGATGGCGGCGCTGACGAGCGCGGTCCCGCGGGCGGGCACGGCGAGGTACTCCGAAGGCGGATACGCCGACGGCGGCGGCAGTTCGGCCACCGGGAACGGCGCGGCGATGGTGGTGAAGGCGAACCCCGCCCACCGGCGGCGCAGCACCCGGACGTCCCGGGTGAAGGTGGCGACGCCCAGCCCGAGCGCGACGGCCGAGAGCACGATTCCGACGGCGCTCGGCAGGATGGTGACCACCCCGAGGAGCACCCCCAGCCCGGAGGCGGCGACCGGCCACTCCCGGGCGCCGAGGAAACCGAGGTAGTCGGCCTTGGCCCGGGCGCGGCGCGTCAGTTTTCCCATCGCCGCACTGTTTAGCACGACGGAGGCCGTGTGCGTGGCGGGTTTCAGGCCTCGGCCGCCGGCCAGGACGCCGAGGGGAGCCCCGGCCACGCCGACGATCGCGGTGCGCGTGGCGGGTTCAGGCCTCCGCGTCGAGGTAGACCCAGTGGCCGTCCGCCCGGCGGAAACGGCTGTTCTCCTCGAGGAAGCCGTCCCGGCCCCGGTGGCGGTAGTGCGCGCGGAACTCGACGGTGCCTTCGGTGTGCAGCAGCCCGCCCCCGGTGCGGCCGAGGATCTCCAGCCGCGTCCACTCCTGGCCGGCGTCGAGGCTCAGCCGCCGCGGGCGGGTGTCGGGGTGCCAGGTGCGCAGCAGGTAACCGGCGTCCCCGACGGCGAAGGCGCTGAACCGCGACCGCATCAGCAGTTCGGCCGTGGGAGCCGCGAGGCCGCCTTCGTGGAACCGGCCGCAACAGGCGGCGTAGGACTCGGCGAGGCCGCACGGGCAGGAGGCGGGAGGCACCGGGGCATTGTGCCACGCCTCTTGACCGTCCATTGAGGACTATCCCGCGTTGACCGGCTTCCCCGACTCCCGGGCCTCCTGCGCGCCCCGGACGGCGAGGCGGTCCGCTCGCTCGTTCTCCGGGTGGCCCGCGTGGCCCTTCACCCACAGCCACTCGACCTCGTGGCCGCCGATCGCCGCGTCGAGGCGTTGCCACAGGTCCGCGTTCTTCACCGGTTCGCGCGCCGCCGTCTGCCAGCCGTTGTTCTTCCAGCGGGGGAGCCACTGCGTGATCCCGTTGCGGACGTACGTGCTGTCGGTGAACACCCGCACCTGCGACGGCCGGGTCAGGCTCTCCAAAGCACGGATCGGCGCCGTCAGCTCCATGCGGTTGTTCGTCGTCGGGGTCGCTTCGCCGCCGTAGAGCTCGCGCTCGTGGCGGCCGTAGCGGAGCACCGCTCCCCAGCCGCCCGGTCCGGGGTTCCCGCTGCACGCGCCGTCGGTGTAGATCTCCACGTCCACGCGGAGACCCTACCGGTCGCGACCCTCGCCCCCGGCCGCCACGCCGGGTTACGGTGGAGTTCCGGAGCGGAGCGGGAGGCCTCCGATGCACGCGCACGACGACAAGGCGGACGGGGCACTCCTGGCCTACCTCGCCGGCCCCGACCGCGAGTACCTGCTCGCCCAGGGCACCCGCCGCCGGTTCCGGGCGAACGACGTCGTGCTCATGGAAGGCGACCCCTCCGACCACGTCCACGTGCTCGTGTCCGGCTGGGTGCGCGTCTCCACCATCGTCGAAGACGGCCGAGAGGTCCTCTTCGGGCTGCGCGGCCCCGGCGAGGTGCTGGGCGACCTCGCCGCGGTGACCGGCCGGCCGCGGACGGCGTCGGTCCGCGCGATCGAGCCCTGCACCGTCTTCCAGCTGACCGGCGCCCAGTTCGTGGCCGTCCTGCGCACCCGGCCCGAGATCGCCCTCGCGACGATCAAGACGGTCGCGGCGCGGCTGCGCAACGCCGAGTCGGCGCGGGTCGACTCCGCCGCCTTCGACGTCAGCCGCCGGGTCGCGGCGCTGCTGGTCCGGCTGGCCGAGGAGCACGGCCGGGCCGTGCCCGAAGGGGTCGTGGTCGAGGCGTCGCTGTCGCAGGCCGACATGGCCGCGCAGGTCGGCGCCGCCCGGCGGACCGTCGCGCGGGCGCTGCACATGCTGCGGGAGCGCGGGATCGTCGAGACCGGCCGCCGCCGGATCCTGATCCGGGAGCTGCGTGTCCTGCGCGCGTTCGCCCGTTCTGAGCCAAACGGCACACAAGAGCGGTGACAGCGGGCATCTGACTCTCGCCCTCACCCGGCGATTCTGGAGTCCGGCCGGAAAAGAAAAAGATGCCGACCGGCCGGATTTCCTTTCCCGCGGAGTGCCGCACGATTCCCGTCCCCGGTGAAACCGGGCTCCGCCTCGGCCTGGGTACTGCGATGAGGAGGTGTGTGATGGAGAGCCATTCGATCTGGGCCCTGATCTTCGGGGCCGTCTGACCCGCGGCGCAGCCCGGCCGGCCGACTCGTGGGGGGCCGGCCGGCCGGGCCGTTTCGCGAATGCGTGTCCGTGAAATGTCACCCCACGGGGGAACCGCCGCTGGTAATCTGAACCGTTCTTTCCGCACCGGGCCGGGGAGGGGGTCGGATGACGCCGGAGAACGTCTCCCCGTTCGTGCGCGAGCTGAACGAACTGCGCCGCGGCCGCGGGCTCGACGCGGCCGACCTGCACCTGCGGATCGGCACCTGCCTGAGAGCGGCGTGCGGGATCACCGGCACCGACCAGCCCGCCGACGCGCGGCAGAAGCTGGTGCTGCGGCTCACCGAGCTGTGCGGACGGCTCCCGGCCGACCTGCGGCTGGCCGCGCTCGCCGCGTTCGGCCTGCACGAAGAGGCCGCGGGGGAGTTCCTCGACCGCCGGATCTCGTGGCTGGCCAGCGTCCTCGACCGTGACCCGCGCACCGCCCGGCGCCGCATCGACCTCGCCTTCCGGCGGCTCGACGAGCTGCTCGGCGCGCCGCCGCGCGGCCGCGACCTGCACCCGCTGGCCGGCTGGTACGTCGAGTCGATGAAGGCGATGCTCCGGCTCGACCGCGACCCGCCGGACCTGCAGGAGGAACGCCGGATCGTCGCGGAGGTCGACGAGCTCGACGAGCTGGTCCTGCCGTTCAGCGTGCCGGCCGACCCGGGCAGCGACCCGGTGCCGGACATCACCGCGGACGCGCTCTTCGGCGGCGAGATCGTCGAAGCGCGCCAGGTTTCGGCGAGCCACGCGCAGTTCGTCATGCGGCTGCCGAGCCCGTTGCGGCTCGGCCAGCGCCACGAGTACGGCATCCGGTTCGCGCCGCGGCGCACGGCGCTGCGCCCGTACTACGTCCTGACTCCCTTGCGCCGCTGCGAAGAGTTCTCGATACGGGTCCGGTTCGACCGCACCGGCCCGCCCGCGCGGGTGTGGCGGCTCAACGGCGTGCCGGGCCGCGTGATCGACGACGGCGCCGACTCGGGGGACGCGCTGACGGTCAACCGCGTCGGCGAGGTCCGGCTCGAGTTCCACGAGCTGCATCAGGGGCTCAGCTACGGCCTGCAGTGGTCGTTCGACGCCGACGGGGAGTGAGCGGCCGTGCGCACCGACCCGGTGGCCGCGACCGTCGTCCGGATCGGGATCGTCGCGCCCAGCCGCGGCCGCACGGCCCGCGCGGTGCACCTCGGCGCCACTCTCGACGGGGTGCTGGACGAGGTGTTCGACCAGGTCCCCGTCCCGTACCGCACGCCGACGTGGTTCCGCCGGCCGGAAGGCGACCACACGACGCTGGTCATCCCGCCGACGGTGCCGCCGCGGTGGGTCGCGACCGAGCTGGTCGGGCTGGTGGACGACGCGCTGCGCCGCCGCAACCGCCACCTCAACGACTTCGGCAGGCTGCGGCTGCGGCTGGCCGCCGACCACGGTGACGTCGTGCTGCGGCCGCCGCACTTCGGCGGCGCGGCGGTCGCGCTCTCGACGTGGCTGTGCGACGCCGAGGAGCTGAAGGCGGCGATGACGGCGGCGCCGGAGGCCGATCAGCTGCTGATCGTCTCCGACCGCTTCCACGACACGGTGGCCGACGCGGCGGTGTTCCGGCGGGTGGTCGTGCCCACCGGCGGTGAGCGTGAGCTCGCCTGGCTGCGCACGGGTCCGGATACTGGGACGCGGAATACCGGCGAAGCCGACGGGTTGGCACCGTCGTAGCCGAGCGGAAGGGGCCTGCGATGAGCACGTTCACCGAGGACTGGCAGGACTGGAAGACCGAGCGCGAGGCGGACCTCGCGGCGCCGCACGGCTGGCTGGCGCTGGTGTCCCTGGACTGGCTGACCACCGAGCCCCGCGAGTACCCGGGCATCCCGGGCCGCTGGTGGCAGGACGCGGACGCGGCGTACGTCGACCCGGCCGGCGCTTCGCTGACCCACGACGGTTCGCCGATCACCGGGACCCGCCGCTTCGAGCTGGTCAACAGCGGTGCGGGCACGCGCGTGCTGGCCGGCGACGTCGAGATCGAGGTGGCCCGCCGGTCGGGGTACCTGATCCGCGTGCACGACCCGAAGGCCGAGGTGCTGCGCGCGTTCCACGGCGTCCCGGCGTACGAGCCGTCGCCGTCCTGGGTGCTCGAAGGACGCTTCGAGCCGTTCGACTCGCCGCGGCCCACCACGGTGGGCGCCGTGGTCGAGGGCCTGAGCCACGTCTACACGGCGCCGGGCCTGGTCCACTTCACGCGAGACGGCGCGTCGCACACGCTGACCGCGTTCAACGGCCGGAACGGCGGGCTCAGCATCCTGTTCACCGACGAGACGAGCGGCGTCACGACGTACGCGGCGAACCGGTCGCTCCCGGTCGGCGCGCCGTCCGGCGACGGCGCGGTGACCCTGGACTTCAACCGGGCGCTGAACCTGCCCTGCGCGTTCACGGACTTCGCGACGTGCCCGCTGCCGCCGGCGGGCAACCACCTGCCGTTCGCGGTCGAGGCGGGGGAGAAGATCCCGTACGAGCGCGGCTGACTCCCCCGCCCGCGCTCAGTGGGCGACGTCGATGACCACGCGGTTGGGCGCGGTGAGCGTGAAGACGTTCACCGCGGTCCGCGTCCGCACGCCGAGCCCGACCAGCAGCTGGGACTCGAAGTCCCCGATGACGGCGACGGCCATGACGTTGGCGAGGTTTCGCGTCCGGAACTTCCGCGGCCCGGTGTAGGTGAGGTTGCCGCTCTCGTCGTGCATGACGGCGGCGCCGGCGGAGACGTTGATGAAGTACTCCCCGGTCAGCCACACGATTTCCGTGCTCGGGTCGGCGATGAGCTCGTCCACGAGCTGGTAGCTGACGGCGCCGGGCGCGGGCCCGGCGGACAGGTCGAGCACGATCCGGTCGAACCCGGGGTTGTTCCCGGTCCGGATGGTGGTCAGGGCGGGCGTGGCGGGCACGGCCTGCGCGGGCCCGGCGGCGGCGAGCGTCCCGGCGAGCAGCAGCACGACGGCGAGGAGGGTGCGTCGGACGGGTCTGGACATGGTGGACCTCCTGGTGAACCGGCGGAAGTCCCAGCGCTGGGATGTGCGGGGGACGCCCGGTTCGTCCCCGGGTTGCCCGAAAGGCGGGTTTGCCGCCTCAAGCGTTATCCGGCTGCTCCGAACGGGCCGCCGGTCCCCCGGACGCGAGTTCTTCCAGCAGCAGCGGGACTTCGGCCGGCACGCTGAAGTACGACGCCTTGACGCCGTCGGGGTACCGGGCGACGAAGATCGGCGCGACCCGGGCCGGAACCACGCCGTCTCCCTGCAGTGTCGCGGTCAACCGCCGGACCGGCCGGGTGAACCCGCGCAGCATGCGGTCGTCCGCGTAGTCACCCAGTTCGTAGACCTTTTCGCGGCTGACCCGCCCGTCCTGGTCGGGTGTGGCGAGCCGGAGCGCGGCCGCCTGCACGGGAGCTTCCCGCTCGAGCAGGTCCAGAAGCGCCGACAGCGCGGGCAAGGTCCACAGCTCGGCCGGCGGCTCTTCGTCGGCGTCGGCGACCCTTCCGGCGTCGACCGGGGAAGCCTGGTCGACCTCCACCTCGAGGACGGACGCGCGGGCGAGCAGGTCGGCGGGGCGGAGCAGGAACAGCCGCCGGCCGGTCAGCTTGTGGTATTCAAGCGTCAGTTCGGGGCGCGGGCCGACGAAGTCCGACTGCTGGCGCCACCACCAGTCCTCCTTCTCGTCGCGCGTGACGAGAAGGAGGTCCTTGGCCTTTTCCTTGCCGTAGCGGGTGGCCTGGTACCAGACGAGGTAGTCGCCCGCGCCGCCCTCGGGTGTGTCGTTGTCCTGTTTGCCGGCGTCCTTGTAGCCGGGCGGTTCTTCCCCCTCGATGCGCCGGTTCGCTTCGGCGACGCACTCGAGCCATTCCTCGGCGGGCAGCGGTTCGGTGACGCGGCCGGCGAGAAGCTCCTCCAGCTGTTCCAGGATCTGGTCGCCACCGCGCTCGGCGTCCGCGTCCTGGAGAGCGCGCTGCAGCTCGTCTTTGAGGGTGCCGACGAAGTCGTCGACGCGCGAGGCGAGGTCGGCCGACTCGTCGTCGTCGACCCCGACTGCCTTGGCCCACGCGGTCAGCGCGTCCCGCATCGAGCGTCCGGACTTGGCCAGGGCATCGGTGGCCAGCTTGGTCGCACCGCGGGGGCTGCCCTGCGAGCGTTGCCGGTGCCGCCAGAACTCCCGGAGCGCCTGGTGCGGCACGACCAGGCGGTCGTCGAGGCTCTTGAGGGTGTTGATGAGGTCCTGCGAGGTCTGCGGCCGGAAGCGATAGAGGTCGAGAAGGACGTTGGCATCAACGGCGACAACCGCCTCCCGGAGGGCACCGTCGATTTCCTCCGACGACGCGATCTTGAACCCGGCGAATTCCCCGTCGTACAGCCCGCTCATGGGGCCGACTCTGCTCGACGGGGGATCGGGGGTGGAAGGGGAAGCGGTGTTGTCCACCTGGTTGGAGCAGGTGGGAGTGCGTCTTCGGCCGCGGGTTGTAACGCCGCATCGCGAAGCGCCGACTGACTCGCGAGATCGAGTGCTGCGAACAAGGGCGGTCAGCTGCTGGAATGCGCGCGGTGCGGCCTGACGGTGGGCCTGGGGTGTGCCTGTGCGAGCACCCGTCGCTCTCGTTCGCGCGCGGCAAGGCCGGCTGGCCGCGGTGATCAGGACCGGCACGGCACGACCTCGGTGTCCACCCGGTCCGGCGGCCTGCCGACCCTCGGCCGACGCCGGTGACCCATGATCGGGGCCGCCGGCACCGCAGGCAGCCCCGATCGGAGAAAGTCACCAGCCGCGGTCGCGCCACTCCTTCAGCTTCGAGCGCTCCGCACCCAACGTCGAGTCGTCCCCGTGCCCCGGGTAGAACCACGTCTCGTCCGGCAGCTCGTCGAAGATCCGCGACGACACATCGTCCAGCAACGACGCGAAGTCCTCCGGCGACGTGGTCCGCCCCACCCCACCAGGGAACAGCGAGTCCCCGGTGAACAGATGCGGATGCCCCGCCGGGTCGCGGTACAGCAGCGCGATCGACCCCGGCGTGTGCCCCCTCAAATGGATCACCGAAAGAGTGACCTGCCCCACGGCCAACGTGTCGCCGTGCTCGACCAGGAAGTCCGGCGGGACCGGCAACGGCGGGGCGTCCAGCGGATGGGCCGCCGTGTTGGACCCGTTGGCGCCGGCCACCGCGCCGAGGGCCTGCCAGTGGTCCTGGTGCTGGTGGGTCGTCACGACCGTGCGGAGGGCCGGGCGGTCGGGGCCGTGGCCGATCAGGTCCGAGATGCGCTCCGGGTCGTTCGCCGCGTCGATGAGCAGGGCCTCCTGGGACTCGCGGCACACCAGCAGGTACGTGTTGTTGTCCATCGGGCCGACGGACAGCTTGGTGATGGTCAGCGCGTCCAGGGTGCGCCGGGTGGCGTCGCCGCCCGGGTCGACGTGCCCGGTGTAGGTCTCCACGATGTTCACCGTGCACACGGTAGTCGTTTCGCTCCAACCGGTTCCACCCGCACAAGCGCGCCCGGGCGAGCCCACGTAGGCTCACCGGAGCCCCCGCCAGCCGACCTCAGGACGACCGTGCCCACCTCCCCGACGCCGCGCCGGATCAGCTGGGACCTCCTCCGCGTCGTCGCCGTCCTCGCGGTGATCCTCGGGCACGTCACCCACCAGGGCGCACTCCTGCACCCGGAACTCACGGGGTACCCCGTCCGGGTGACAGCGCAGTTCGGCGCCGCGATCCTGCTGGTGATCTCCGCCTTCTTCGTTTGCGCGAGCCTCCGGAAGGGCAATCCGCGCCGGTGGTTGTGGAACCGGGTCGCCCGCCTCGTGCCCGCCTACTTCGTCGCCGTCCTCGTGACCTACGTCGTGACGCGGTGGGCCGCCATCTCCTTCAGCGGCCTGCCCTACCCGCCGGGTGTGCTCGGGTTTCTCTTCGGCGTGCCGCAGGGGCCGCCCACGACCGCGTCGCCGTGGTACATCCCGACCGGCCTGGACCTGGTCGCCAACCTCGGCATGGTGCAGGAGTGGGGCGTGCGCTCGGCCACGTTCTACTACCTCGACGGCTCCTACTGGACGCTGCCGGTGCAGCTCATGGCCTTCGCCGGCGCGGCCCTGCTGTGGCCACGCTCGTGGCGCACCCACCGGCTGACCGTCGGCCTGCTGTGGGCCCTGATCCTCGTCCCGCTCGCGCTCCGCTTCCTCGTCTTCCCGCCCGGGACGGCGAGCCCGGTCGTCGAGACCTTCTTCTACGGCCTGGGCCTGCACCGGCTGCACGTCTTCGCCATCGGCGTCGCGCTGTGGCTCTGGTCGCGGCGGCGCCTGAAGTCCTGGCACGCCGCGCTGTTCGTCGTCGCCGCCGTCGCGGCGCAGGACCTGCAGGTCTTCCCGTTCCACGTCGCGCTGCCGCAGGACGCCCTGCGCTGGCCGTCCACGATCGGGTTCGCCGTGCTCCTGCTGCTGGTCTGCCTGGCCGCCCGCGGCCCGGACTGGCGGTTCCCCGGGCTGGCGAGGATCGCCCCGGCCGTCACCTGGCTCGCGGGCATCTCGTATGGTCTTTATCTGGTGCACCAGGAACTGGGTTACGTCCTGGCCCGCGCCCTGCTCGACGCCGGCCTGCCCGGCTGGCTGCGGCTCCCCTTGGTCCTCGGCGCCGCCGTGCTGGCGGGCTGGGCGGTCACCGCGGGGGTCGAACGGCCGGTACACCGGTGGCTCACCACCCGCCGGAAGCCGGAAGAACCGCAGGTCAGAGAAGCGGATCCAGTTTCTGTCGGTGGTGGCTCGTAGCATGGAGAGGCCGCCCGTGCAGCCTCCCACCGGGCCGGCTACCGCAGCTGGAGAATGACACTGAAGGGACCCTGGCGTGGCTGATCGCCTCGTTGTTCGCGGCGCCCGCGAGCACAACCTCCGCGGCGTGGATCTCGACCTGCCCCGCGACAGCCTGATCGTTTTCACCGGCCTGTCCGGGTCCGGGAAGTCGAGCCTCGCCTTCGACACCATCTTCGCCGAAGGGCAGCGCCGGTACGTCGAGTCGCTCTCGGCGTACGCCCGCCAGTTCCTGGGGCAGATGGACAAGCCGGACGTCGACTTCATCGAGGGCCTCTCGCCCGCGGTGTCGATCGACCAGAAGTCCACCTCGCGCAACCCGCGCTCGACCGTGGGCACCATCACCGAGGTCTACGACTACCTGCGCCTGCTCTACGCGCGCGCCGGCAAGGCGCACTGCCCGAAGTGCGGCGAGCCGATCAGCAAGCAGACCCCGCAGCAGATCGTCGACCAGGTGCTGGAGATGGACGAGGGCATCCGCTTCCAGGTGCTCGCGCCGGTCGTGCGCGGGCGCAAGGGCGAGTACGTCGACCTGTTCGAGAACCTGCAGCAGCAGGGCTACGCGCGCGTGGTCGTCGACGGGACGGTCCACGCGCTCACCGACCCGCCGAAGCTGAAGAAGCAGGAAAAGCACCAGATCGGCGTGGTCATCGACCGGCTGAGCGTGAAGTCGTCTTCGCGCCAGCGGCTCACCGACTCGGTCGAGACGGCGCTGCGGCTGGCCGACGGCCTGATCGAGCTGGAGTTCGTCGACCTGCCGGAGAACGACCCGCACCGCATCCGCGGCTTCTCCGAGAACCTGGCTTGCCCCAACGGCCACCCGCTGGCCATCGAGGACCTCGAGCCCCGCTCGTTCTCCTTCAACTCGCCCTACGGCGCCTGCCCCGAGTGCACCGGCATCGGCATCCGCAAGGAGGTCGACCCCGAGCTGGTGGTCCCGGACGACGAGCTGTCGCTGGCCGAGGGCGCGATCGCGCCGTGGGCGGGCGGGCAGAGCGCGGACTACTTCGTCCGGCTGCTCGAGTCGCTGTCGGAGACCATCGGCTTCCGGATGGACACGCCGTGGCGGAAGCTGCCCGCGCGCGCCCAGAAGGCGGTGCTGCACGGCGTCGACGAGCAGGTGCACGTCCGGTACAAGAACCGCTACGGCCGCCAGCGTTCGTACTACGCGAACTTCGAAGGCGTCATCCCGTTCCTTGAGCGGCGCCAGGAGCAGACCGAGTCCGAGTACATGCGCGAGCGGTACGAGGGCTACATGCGCGAGGTGCCGTGCCCGGCCTGCCAGGGCACCCGGCTCAAGCCGGAGATCCTCGCCGTCACGCTGGCGCACAAGTCCCGCGGCGACATGTCGATCGCCGAGGTCTGCGCGCTGTCCATCGCGGAGGCGTCGCAGTTCCTCGACGAGCTGGAACTCGGGCAGCGCGAGTCGATGATCGCCGGCGCGGTGCTCAAGGAGATCCAGGCCCGCCTGCGCTTCCTGCTCGACGTCGGCCTGACCTACCTCTCGCTCGACCGCGCGTCCGCGACGCTCTCGGGCGGCGAGGCGCAGCGCATCCGGCTCGCCACCCAGATCGGCTCCGGCCTGGTCGGCGTGCTGTACGTGCTCGACGAGCCGTCGATCGGCCTGCACCAGCGCGACAACCACCGGCTGATCGAGACGCTGACCCGGCTGCGGAACCTGGGCAACACGCTGATCGTCGTCGAGCACGACGAGGACACGATCCGTTCCAGCGACTGGGTGGTCGACATCGGCCCGGGCGCGGGCGAGCACGGCGGCCACATCGTCCACAGTGGACCGTACAAGAAGCTGCTGAAGAGCAAGGACTCGATCACCGGGCAGTACCTGTCCGGACGCCGCAAGATCGACGTCCCGGCGATCCGGCGGCCGATCGACAAGAAGCGGCAGCTGACCGTCGTGGGCGCGCGCGAGCACAACCTGCGCGGCCTGGACGTCTCGTTCCCGCTCGGCGCCCTGGTCTCGGTCACCGGCGTCTCCGGTTCGGGCAAGTCGACTCTGGTCAACGACATCCTCGCGACCGTGCTGGCGAACAAGCTCAACGGCGCCCGCCAGGTGCCCGGCCGGCACACCCGCGTGAACGGCCTCGGCCACGTCGACAAGCTGGTGCGCGTCGACCAGTCGCCGATCGGGCGGACCCCGCGGTCCAACCCGGCCACCTACACCGGCGTCTGGGACCACGTCCGCAAGCTCTTCGCGGCGACGACCGAGGCGAAGGTACGCGGTTACCAGCAGGGCCGGTTCTCGTTCAACGTCAAGGGCGGCCGCTGCGAGGCGTGCGCCGGCGACGGCACGATCAAGATCGAGATGAACTTCCTGCCGGACGTCTACGTCCCGTGCGAGGTCTGCAAGGGCGCGCGGTACAACCGGGAAACCCTGGAAGTGCACTACAAGGGCAAGACCGTCTCGGACGTGCTCGACATGCCGATCGAAGAGGCGGCGGAGTTCTTCGAGCCGATCAAGGCCATCCACCGGCACCTGCAGACGCTGGTGGACGTCGGCCTCGGGTACGTCCGGCTCGGGCAGCCCGCGCCGACGCTGTCCGGCGGTGAGGCGCAGCGCGTGAAGTTGGCCAGCGAGCTGCAGAAGCGTTCGACCGGCAAGACGGTCTACATCCTCGACGAGCCGACGACGGGCCTGCACTTCGAGGACATCAACAAGCTGATCGGCGTGATCAACGGGCTGGTCGACAAGGGCAACTCGGTGATCGTGATCGAGCACAACCTCGACGTGATCAAGACGTCCGACTGGATCATCGACATGGGCCCGGAGGGCGGCAACGGCGGTGGCACGGTGATCGCCGAGGGCACCCCCGAGCACGTCGCGAGTGTCGAAGCCAGCTACACGGGCGAGTTCCTGCGGACGGTCCTGACACCCGAATAAGCGCCTCACCGCTCCTTGCCGGTGGTCTGGTGGACCACCGGCGAGAGCGGCCCGTAGTGCAGCGTCCGGAGCCGGAACGCCGAGTTCTCCTCGCCGGGCAGCAGCGACAGCGCGCACGTCGTCACGTCCGGGTCGGTCACCTCGACCGGGTCGAAGTCCGGCGCGCCCGGCCGCCGGATCTCCAGCAGGAACCCGGCTTCGTCTCTCGAGCGGTCGGCCCAGGTGAACGTCACCGTGCCGCCGGCGGTCACCGCGTGCAGCTCGGTCGAGACCGGGCCGGTGAACGGCTGCTCCCGGTAGTAGAACGGCGTCTCCGGGATCAGGTCCGGGTGGTGGTAGCTCGTCGTGTGGGCGGGCAGGAACCGCAGCGTCGTCCACGGACCGGCGGGGTCGTTCGTGTACTCGACGCGGTGGCCGGCGCCGTCGTCCGGCCACGTCAGCACCACGTCGGTCGGCGACGTCAGCGCAGCGGTGAACGAGGGCGGCGGCGCGGCCGAGGAGCAGCCCGCGGCCAGCAGCGCGAGCAGCACGAGGGGTTTCGCGGACACGGCGGCTCCCGGGACGGCACGGGGCGGCGGTGCGGACGTGATCAGCTTAGGAACCCGCCCGCCCGGCGACAAGGCCGCACCGATCACCGGACCGCGCCAATCCGGCGGCGCGGGGGCACCGAACCGCGGGAACTGCCCTGAACCGTTTCGCGTGACCTTCCGTGTATCCGGTGTCGAGGTCCGCCGGACGGCGGTGCCGCCCTCACCGAGGAGAGAACGTCATGAACCGTATCCGGCAGGCCGTCCTCTGCGCTGCCGCGCTCGCTGTGGTCGCCCCCCTCGCGGCCTGCAGCGAAATGACCACGGACGCGCAGGGACCGGAGCACGGCCAGCCCGGGCACGTGATGCTGGCCGCCGCGACGGTGCCGGGTGTCGGCGCGGTCGTCACCGACGCCGCCGACAAGACGCTGTACCGGTTCGACAAGGACATGTCGCAGCCGCCGACGTCCACCTGCGACGGCGAGTGCGCGGCGGCCTGGCCCCCGGTGCTCGCCGGGGAGGCCCCGCCGATGCTCAAGGGCATCCAGGACACCCAGGTCGGCACGCTGGCCCGCAAGGACGGCAGCAAGCAGCTCACGCTCAACGGCTGGCCGCTGTACGAGTTCGCGGGCGACAAGGCGCCGGGGCAGGTGAACGGCCAGGGGGTCAACGGCACCTGGTTCGCCGTCGCCCCGGACGGCAGCAAGATCACCGCGGCCCAGCCCGCGGCGGGTGGCTCCGGCTACTGAAACCGACGGATTCCGGGCAGGACGAGGAAGGACGGGCAGCCGATGAACACCATGGTCGCGCTGCGCTCGACGCACGCACCGCCGGTGGAGCTGAGGGTTGCACTACTGTCCTCGACGACTCAGAACACCGTCGGGAGGACGAGGGTGGCCATAGGAGGCAGGCGGCCTAAGAAGGCCAAGGGCGAGGACTTGATTCGGCAGCTCTACGCCGAACACGGCCGGAGCCTGCTGGCCTACGCGACGAGGCTGACCGGTGATCGGGCGGCAGCCGAGGACGTGGTCCAGGAGACGCTGGTAAGAGCGTGGAAACACGCGGACGACCTGCAGAACGACGGGAAGGGCTCGGTGCGCGGCTGGTTGCTGACCGTCGCGCGCAACCTGGTCACCGACCGGGCACGCGCCCGGGCGGCGCGGCCACAGGAGGTGGCCGAACCGGCCGAAGGCGTGCCGACACCGGCGGTCGAGCGCGACCACGCCCAGGGCGTGGTCGACTCGATGACGGTGCTCGGCGCGATGGACGGCCTTTCCAACGAGCACCGAGAGGTCCTGGTGGAGATCTACTACCGGGGACGGACGGTGGCCGAAGCGGCGAGAACACTGGGCGTCGCACCGGGTACCGTGAAATCAAGGTCTTACTACGCACTGAGAGCACTGAGAGCAGCGATGATTTCGAGCGGAACGGAGGTGGCGCGATGAACTCGGTCGACGAGAGTCACACGCAGCTCGGCGCGTACGCCCTCGGCGCGCTCGACGCGAGCGAGGCGGCCGACTTCGAGCGGCGGCACCTGCAGACCTGCGCGCAGTGCCGGTTCGACCTGAACGAGCTCGTGGCGTTGCGCGAGTCGCTCGACGAGGTGCCGCCCGAGGCGTTCCTCGACGGGCCGCCCGAGGGCGGGGACCTGCTGCTGCAGAAGACCCTGCGCCGGGTGCGCGACGAAGAGGAGACGGTGGCGCCCGCCCGCTCGACGTCACGCCGGGGCCTGGCCCTGGTCGCGGCCGCGGTGCTGGTGGTGGCCGCCCTCGGCGGCGGGATCCTGGTGGGCCGGCAGACCGGTTCGACCGAGGCGCCGCTCGCGGCTCCGGCCCCCGCGCCGGACTCGCCACCGGGCACGAAGAACATCGAAGGCCGGGATCCGACGACCGGCGTGCAGCTGGCCGCGTCGGTGGCGCCGTTCCAGGGGTGGGTCAAGGTGGACGTCAACGTGAAGGGCGTCAAGGCCGGGGAGAAGTGCCTGCTCCAGGTGGTGACCAAGGACGGTCAAGCGGTGACCGCCGGCAGCTGGCAGGTTTCGGAGAAGTGGGAGAACCAGGGCTTCCGGCTCGACGGGTCCGCCCTGGTGGCGCCCGACGACGTGAAGTCGGTCGACATCGTCACGGTGGACGGCCGGAAGCTGGTCTCGGCCCAGGTGTGACCCGGGGAGTGACAGGGTGACGGGCGCGCGCTACCGGTTCCGCAGCACGTGGCTGCTGCCCGGTGCCGCGCCCGACCGGGTGTTCGGCGCGGTCACCGACCTCGCCGGCTACCCGCGGTGGTGGTCGGACGTCCGCACGGTGCGCCGGGTGGACGACGACACCGCCGAGCTGGTCTGCCGCTCGCGGCTGCCGTTCCGGCTGGTCGTCCGGATGCACCGGGACCACCAGGACGAGCGGGAGGGCCTGATGCGGGTCAGGCTCAGCGGAGACCTCGACGGGGTGCTGGCCGGCGCGGTCCGCGCGGCGGGCGCGGGCACGCTGCTGGAGATCACCCAGGAGGTCCAGGCCCGCAAGGAGCTGCTGCGACGGCTCGACGCGGTGGCCCGGCCGCTCTTCCGCGCGAACCACGCGCTGATGATGCGGCGGGGCCACCGCGGCCTCCGCACCTACCTCGCCTGACCCCGGCTAGCCGGCGACGCGGACCGCCGGCTCAGCCACTCGCCGGGGCCGGCGGGTCAGGACGAGCGCTCCCAGCGCCACCGCGGCGAGCAGGAAACCCGCGCTGACGCCGTACGCCAGCCGGAACCCCGAAGCCAGCGCCTCGCGGTGGTCCACCGTGGACAGGCTCGCCGTCCGGGACGCCGCCACCGAAGCGAGCACCGCCGTCCCCAGTGCCGCGCCGACCTGCTGGGTCGTGGTGATCAGGCCGGACGCCACCCCCGCGTCGCCGTCCGCGACGCCGGACATCGCCAGCCCCATCATCGCCGGGATGGCCACGCCCGCGCCGAGGCCCATCACCAGCAGCGCCGGCATGACGTCGGTGAAGTAGGCGCCGCCGGCCCGCGTGAGCAGGAGCAGGCCCAGAATCACCAGGCCCAGGCCGGACAGCAGCACCGTCCGCGGCCCGAACCGCGCCGAGAGCCGGGCCGCGAAGCCCAGCGACGCCACCGCGATCACCACCGGCACCGGCAGGAACGCGACGCCGGTGCGCAGCGCGTCGAGGCCGAGCACCTGCTGCAGGTACAACGCCGTGACGAACTGGAACCCCATCATCCCCGCGACCATCAGGACCATCACCAGGTTCGCGCCGGTCACCGCGCGGATCCGGAACACCCGCAGCGGCAGCAGCGGCGTGCGTGCCTTCGCCTGCCGCACCACGAACGCGCCCAGCAGGACGGCGGCCGCGGCCAGCGCGCTCCAGGTGGTGGACGAGATCGCGTACACGCCCAGCATCACCGCGGCGGTGACCAGGACCGCGCCGAGCACGTCCAGGCCCGCCCGCAGCCCGGCGCCGCGGTCCGGTTCGACGACCCGCACGGCCAGCACGAGCGCCACCACGCCGATCGGCAGGTTGACGTAGAACGTCCAGTGCCAGCTCAGCGCCTGCGTCAGCGCGCCGCCCGCGATGAGCCCGATGGACGCGCCCGCGGCCTGCGTGAAGCTGTAGACGCCGATCGCGCGAGCCCGGGCGTGGGGCTCGGGGTACATCGTGACGATCATGCCCAGCACCACGGCCGAAGCGAGCGCGCCGCCGACACCCTGCGCGAAGCGCGACACGACGAGCACCCCCGCGCCCGAGGCCAGCCCCGCGACGAGGGACGCGACGGTGAACAGGCCGAGCCCGCCGAGGAAGACCCGGCGGCGGCCGAGCAGGTCGCCGAGCCGGCCGGAGATCAGGAGCAGGCCGCCGAAGGCGACCAGGTAGGCGGTGACGACCCAGGCGAGCCCGGCGGCCGTGAAGCCGAGGTCGGCCTGGATCGCGGGCAGCGCCACCGCGACGATGCTGCTGTCGAGCACGACCATCAGCGACGCGGCGCACAGCACCGCCAACGCGAGGCCGCGGGATCGGGCGGGATGGTTCTCGGCCATGTCGGGGCCCCTCCAGTTGAGCGTTCCCCCTGGTTGTCGCCAGGGCACTTCTTGTAACAGTGCCCATCATGTGTGACTATGGGGACGCCGTGAAGGAGGCACTTTCATGTCCCAGGGGAACATCGATGTACCTGTCCAGGTCACCGAGATCGACCCGGAGAAACTCGACGTCTGCACGGTGCTCGAGGTCATCAACCGGATCAGCGGCAAGTGGGCGATCGGCATCCTCCTGGAGGCCATCCGCGGCCCGGTGCGCTTCACCGAGCTGGAACGCGCGGTCGAGGGGATCAGCCGCCGGATGCTGACGCTGACGCTGCGCAACCTCGAGCGCGACGGCCTCCTGGAGCGCACGATCTACCCGACGGTCCCGCCGCGCGTGGAGTACGAGGCCACGCCGATGGCGAAGGAGCTGTACCAGTCGCTGAGCGGCCTGCTCGGCTGGGCGGAGCGGCACCGCGAGGACATCTCCGCCGCCCGCGTCGTCTACGACGGTCACGCCGCCTGCTGAAGCGGGCATGGAAACGGGCCGCTGCGCGAGGTCGGGGAGACTCGCGCAACGGCCCGCGTGGCTCGTGCTCAGCGGGGGCGTGAGCACGAACGCTTGGGATTACTACCGGGCAGGTTCCTTCGGGACGTCGTCCAGGTCGTCGGTCCCGGCCGCGTGGCTGTGGTCGTCGAGCATCGTGGCTTCGTCGAACGGTTCCTGGCCGGCGAAGACGCGTTGTGCCTTCTCCCGGTCGAACTCCTTCACCCAGTTTCCGATGAGGACGGTCGCGACCGCGTTGCCGGCGAAGTTCGTCAGCGCGCGGGCCTCCGACATGAACCGGTCGATGCCGAGGATGAACCCGACGCCGTTGACCAGCTCCGGCCGGTGCGACTGCAGCCCGGAAGCCAGCGTCGCGATGCCCGAGCCGCTGACGCCGGCCGCGCCCTTCGACGCGATGATCATGAACACCAGCAGGCCGATCTGCGAACCGATCGAGAGCGGCTCGTCCTGCGCCGCGGCGATGAACAACGTCGCCATGGTCAGGTAGATCGCGGTGCCGTCCAGGTTGAACGAGTAGCCGGTCGGCACGGTGATGCCGACGACCGACTTGCCGACGCCGACGTGCTCCATCTTCGCGATCAGCCGCGGCAGCGCCGACTCCGACGACGAGGTCGAGAGGATCAGCAGGAACTCACGGCCGAGATAGCGCAGCAGCTGCAGGATGTTGACGCGCGCGCCGAGCCACAGCACGATCCCGAGGATCACGAACACGAACACGATGCAGGTGGCGTAGAAGCCGAGCATGATCACGGCCAGGCTCTTCAACGCGGCCCAGCCGGTCGCGCCGACCACCGCGGCGATGGCGCCGAACGCGCCGATCGGGGCGGCCCACATGATCATGGCCAGCACCCGGAAGACAAGCCGCTGGATGTGCTCGATGCCGCGCAGGATCGGGGCGCCCTTCGGGCCCAGCTTCTGCAGCGCAAACCCGACGAGCAGCGCGACCAGCAGCGCCTGCAGGACCTCGCCTTCGGTGAAGGCCGAGACGAACGTCTTCGGGATGATGCCGAGCAGGAAGTCGACCGGGCCTTCGGCGCCGGTGGCGGACTTCTGGACGCTCTTCACGTCCGCCGGGTTCAGGTGCAGCCCGGTGCCGGGGTGCAGCAGGTTGCCGACGACCAGACCGATCGCGAGGGCGAAGGTCGACATGATGATGAAGTAGAACAGCGCCATCACGCCCACCTTGCCGACCTTGGCCGCTTTCGCGACCGAGCCGACGCCGATGACGATGGTGCAGAAGATGATCGGCGTGATCATCATCTTGATCAGGTTGACGAAGCCGTCGCCGAGGGGCTTGAGGCCCTTGGCGAAGCCCGGGAAGAGGAAGCCCACTCCGATCCCGAGCGCGACCGCGACGATCACGGCCAGGTACAGGTAGTGGGTCTTGTCCCGCTTGCGCGGGGTCTCCTCGGTGGTCGGTGGGGTCGGCACCGTTGCCTCCAGCTCAGGGGTGTTCCAGGTTGCGGCACACTGTAGGCCCACGCGGGTGATCCGGCTCACTTGTGTTCATTGAGTTCGCGCGATGATCGCACCGTCCCGTTCGGACACCCGGGCGCCGGTGTGCTGGTATGAGGAGGTGTCCCCGACGTCGTCTCGCTGGAGCCTGGCGCGCCAGCTGCTCGTGCTGCAGCTGGTGGTGCTCTGCGTGCTCGCCGGCGCCGGGATCACGTTCGCCTACCTCGATGCGTCGCGCGCGGTCGACCAGAACGCCAAGGACCAGGTGCGCGCCGTCGCCTCCACGGTGGCCGACGCGCCGTCCGTGCTCGCCGCGGTGGGCGCACCGGACCCCAGCTCGACGCTGCAGCCGTTCGCCGTCGAGGTGCAGCACGACACCGGCGTCGACTTCATCACGATCATGAGCCCGGCCGGGATCCGCTACACGCACCCGAACCCGGCGCTGATCGGCCAGCACTACATCGGCAACATCGCCCAGGCGCAACGCGGGCAGGAGCTCACCGAGACCTACACCGGCTCCCTCGGCCCGTCGATCCGCACGGTGGTGCCGGTGTTCGGGCCGGGGCAGCGGGTGGTCGCGCTGGTCGCCGTCGGGATCACCGTCGCGGCGATCTCGGCCGAGCTGCGCGAACGGCTCTGGCCGCTGTTCGGCGTCGCCGGCGCGGTGCTCCTGGTCGGGGCGCTGGGCGGCTGGCTGATCAGCGCCCGGCTGCGGCGCCAGACCCGCGGGGTCGCGCCGGACGAGCTGAGCAACCTCTTCGAGTACCACGAAGCGGTCCTGCATTCGGTGCGCGAGGGCGTGCTGCTCGTCGGCCGGGACGGCCGGATCGGGCTCTGCAACGACGGTGCGCGCGCCCTCCTCGGCCTCGACGCCGACCCGGTCGGGCGTGAGCTGGCGTCACTGGGCCTGCCGGACGAGCTGGCGCGCGCGTTCACCTCGGCCGAGAACCGGGCCGAGGAGCTGCACCTGACCGACGCCCGCGTGCTGCTGGTCAGCACCACCGCCGTCCGCTCGGGCGGCCGGTCGCAGGGCACCGTCGTCGTCCTGCGCGACCACACGGAACTGCAGACGCTGACCGGGGAGCTGACCACCGCGCGCGGGCTCGCGGAGGCCCTGCGGTCGCAGGCGCACGAGGCCGCGAACCGGCTGCACACCGTCGTTTCCCTGGTGGAGATCGGAAAACCCGAGCAGGCGGTCGAGTTCGCGACGGCGGAGCTCGCGCTCGCCCAGGAGCTGACCGACCGCGTGGTCGGCGCGGTCGCCGAGCCGGTGCTCGCCGCGCTGCTGCTGGGAAAGGCGGCCGAGGCGAGCGAACGCGGGGTCGAGCTCACCGTCACGCCGGACACGGTGATCGACGACGTCTCGCTCGGCGTCGCGGCCCGCGACCTGGTGACCATCCTCGGCAACCTCATCGACAACGGCATCGACGCGGCGGTGCGCGGCGTCGGCAAACCGGCGGTCGTCGTCACCGCGCGCTCCGGTCCAGGGGAGCTGCTGCTGCGGGTGGGCGACACCGGGCCCGGCGTCCCCGACGACGCCGACGTCTTCCGCCGCGGCTGGTCGACGAAGGCCGAGGACGGCCACGGGCTCGGCCTCGCGCTCGTCGGGCAGGCGGTGCGCCGCTACGGCGGTACGGTCGACATCGAGCGGGACGGCGGCGCGGTGTTCACCGTGCGGCTCCCGCGGCGGGAGGCGGACCGGTGATCCGGGTGCTGGTGGTGGAGGACGAGCCGGTGGCCGCCGAGGCGCACCGCGTCTACGTCGAACGGCTCCCGGGGTTCTCGGTGGCGGGCGTGGTCCACTCGGGCGGAGACGCGCTGCGGTTCTGCGAACGCGAGCCGGTCGACCTGGTGCTGCTGGACTTCTACCTCCCGGACACGCACGGCCTGGCGGTGTGCCGGTCGCTGCGCGCGGCCGGGCTGCCGATCGACGTCATCGCGGTGACGTCGGCGCGCGACCTCGGGCTGGTGAAGGCCGCGGTCTCGGTGGGCGTGGTGCAGTACCTGCTCAAGCCGTTCACCTTCGCCACCCTGCGCGAAAAACTGGAGCGCTATCGCGAGTTCCGCGACGCGTCCGGCGAGGTGACGGGCCAGGCCGAGATCGACCGCGCCCTCGGCGCGCTGCGCACGACTGAGCAGCCGCCGCTGCCGAAAGGGATGAGCGTCCAGACCCTGGAGGCCATCCGCGACGCCCTGTCGGGAGCGACGGAAGGCCTGTCAGCCGGCGCGGCGGCGAGCGCGATCGGCGCGTCCCGCGTGACGGCGCGGCGGTATCTGGAGTACCTGGCGGACAACGGGATGGCCCACCGCGAGCCGCACTACGGCCAGGTCGGGCGGCCCGAGGTCTGGTACCGGCTGACTCGCGTATAACGCCCTATACGTCACGCCTCCGACTTCCGGCGGTTCCGGCCGGCAAACCAGTGCGGTAGACCGGGACCCAGCCGAGGAAGGGGAGAGCCGCCATGCGGAACTGGGCCGGGCTTGTCGCCGCGCTTCTCTTGAGCGTTGCCGTCGCCGTACCCGCGCACGCCGAGGAGCCCGCTGCCGCCGTCACCGACGTCCAGGTGAGCGGGCCGGCCGCGCAGCGGTTCAACCTCGTGGTGCTCGGGGACGGGTACACCGCCGCCGAGCAGCCGAAGTTCTTCGCCGACGTCCAGCGGCACGTGAACACCCTCTGGTCGCTCGAGCCGTTCAAGTCCTACCGCAGCTACTTCAACGTCTACGCCGTGTCGATCGCCTCGCCGGAGTCCGGTGTGGACTGTGACCCGGACCTGGCGTCACCGCGGAAGGACACCCCGCTGAACATGGGTTTCTGGGGCGGCTGCACCGCACAGAGCGTCCAGCGGCTCCTGACCGTCGACGACACCGCCGCGCAGAAGTACGCCGACCTCGTGCCCGGCACCACCCGCGCGAACCGCCAGATCCTCGCCCTCGCCAACAGCGCCACGTACGGCGGCGCGGGCGGCACCTACGCGACGGCGTCCGGCGGCAACGCGCTGTCCGCGCTGATCTCGCCCCACGAGCTGGGCCATTCGCTCGGCGGCCTCGACGACGAATACGACTACTACGCGCGCAACGTCCCCGGCGGCGCCTACGAAGGCGGCGAGCCCGACTCGATCCACCACACCCTCCTGACCGAACGGCAGATGCGCGACCAGCACGCGAAGTGGTGGCGCTGGCTGGGCGAGCCGAGCGAGTCCGGCGGCCGGATCGGCCGGTTCGAAGGCGGGCTCTACACCCAGACGGGCGTTTGGCGGCCGAGTCAGCACTCGATGATGAAGACGCTCGGGTACGCGTTCGACCAGGTCGGGCGTGAACGGATGACCCAGCGCATCGCCGGGAAGGTGCCGCTCGTCAGCGGCGGCACGCCGGCCGGGACGATCGGCGCCGACCGCGTTGTGTGGGTGCGGACCATGCACCCTGTCAGCCACCGCCTCGACGTCAGCTGGACCTTGGACGGCGTCCCGCAGCGCGGCTCCGAGGCGCTCGACCTCCGGCAGGCGCACGTCAAGCCGGGCAAGCACACGCTGACCGCGAAGGTGACCGACCCGACGCCGTTCGTCCGCGACCCGGCCGCGCGGCCGACGGCGACCCGCACCTGGACCGTCGACACCTCGGTGGTCACACCGCCGGCCGGGGGACCGGCAGTGGTGGCGTCGACGCCGACCTCGCTGCCGGTCGGCGCCGGCAACGTCGTCTACGTCGAGACCGGCGAGCCGACCGGCTCGATCCCCACGGTGTCCTGGAAGCTCGACGGCCGGCCCGCCGGTCGCGGGGCCGACTTCACCGTCGACGCGGCCCGCGGGGCGCACACGCTCACGGCCACCACGGGCGGCACCACCCTCACGTGGACGGTGGACGCGTCCGGGCCGACCACCACGGCCGAGCTGCCGCCCGCGAAGGACAACGTCTTCCACGGCTCCTTCACCATGCGGCTGACTCCGTCCGACGGGATGCCGGAGTTCCGCGTCGACGGCGACGGCTGGCACAAGTATTACGGCTGGCCGACGGACGCGACCGCGCCCTACCTGTTCACCGCGCGGGGCACGGAGATCGACGGCCTGGCCTACGGCAACCTCGGTTCCGGTGGGCTGACGGTGTCCCCGTTCGCGACCCGGACGCCGGGGTACGGCCGTCACCGGATCGAGTACCGGTCGATCGACGCGGCCGGCAACGTCGGCCCGACGAAGGCGTTCGAGGTGACGCTGCGGCCCTGATCAGCGCGGCCGGCCCGGCACCCCCGGCCGGGTCTGCCACGGGTGCGGGCCGTCGAGGGGGCGGTACTCGACGCCGAGCGCGTCGAGGCGCGGCAGGTGGTGGTCGCGCAGCCGGGGCAGGAACTCGGTGTAGTCCCGCGCCCCGCTGCTCCACGCCACCTCGGCGAACGCCGACAACCGCGGGAAGGCCATGTAGTCCACGCGCCGGACGGTGTCCAGATGCTCGCTCCACACCTGCGCCTGCACCCCGCGCAGCCGCGGCCCGGCCAGCGCCGGTTCGTAGCCGTAGACGTCTTCGAGGGTGTGGACCCAGCCGACCGGGATCGGCTCGTCCGGGTGGTCGGACTGGCGGTGGTCGAGGTAGACGTGCTGCTCCGGGCACATGACCACGTCGTGCCCGGCTTCGGCGGCCTGCTGCCCGGCCGTCTCGTTCTGCCAGGAGCCGATCACCATCGGGGGGAGGCCGCCGATGTCGAGGACCTCGTCCCAGCCCATCGGCGTGCGGCCGCGCGCCACCAGGTGCTCGGCGAGCTGCCGGACGAACTTGCGGTGCTCGTCGGTCGCGCCCGGCGTCTCGTCGCCGCCCAGGGCGATCACCGGCGACGGGAAGATCTCCAGCAGGTGGTCGAAGACCCGGCGGAAGAAGTCCAAAGTGGACTCGGTCGGGTCCAGCAGCGAAGTGCTGATGCCCCAGGCGATCCAGATCTCGTACGCCTCTTCGGTGCCCAGCTCGGGGTAGGCCGCCAGGGCCGCCCGCGCGTGGCCGGGGATGTCGATCTCCGGCACCACCGTGATGGCCCGCGACGCCGCGTACGCGACGATCTCCCGCAGGTCGTCCCCGGTGTAGAACCCGCCGTGCGGCCGGCCGTCCTGCGGGCCCCCGCTGCCGGTCATCGACGACGGCCGCCAGCCGCCCACCGACGTCAGGCGGGGGAGGCCCGGGACCTCGAACCGCCAGCCCTGGTCGTCGGTGAGGTGCAGGTTGAGCACGTTCAGCTTGTGCGCGGCCAGCAAGTCGACGAACCGCAGCACCTCGGCCTTGGTCCGGAAGTGCCGGGCGACGTCGAGCAGGCAGCCGCGCCAGCCGAAGCGCGGATGGTCCTCGACCACACCGCAGGGCACCGACAGTCCACTCCGGATGGACGCGGCGCGGAACGCGTCGGGGCCGGCGAGCTGGCGCAAGGTCTGGCGTCCGTAGACCTCTCCGGCGGGGTCGCCGCAGAACAGCACCACGCCGGACTCGGAGATCTCCAGCCGGTAGCCCTCCGCGGGCAGGTCCGCCGTTCGGACGTCCACAGTGGACGGCCACGGGCAGGTCCCCGGCGCCGGGGACACCGAAACCGGACGGGGGAGCAGGGTGTCGAAAGACATGTCAGCCCTTCACGGCGCCGGCCATGCCGGACACCAGCCGTCGTTGCACGAGGACGAAGAACACGAGAACCGGGATCGTCATCAGGGTCGAGGACGCCATCACCGCACCCCAGTCGGTGTCCTCCGGCTTGAAGAACACCAGGATCGCCTGCGGCAGCGTCTGGTTCTCGGTCTTGGAGATGATGAACGTCTTGGCGAAGAGGAAGTCGTTCCAGGCGTGGATGAACGCGAGCACGCTCACCGCGACCAGCCCGGGCGCCACCAGCGGGAACAGGATCTGCCAGGTGAACCGCATCCGGGACGCGCCGTCGAGCTTCGCGGCCTCTTCCAGCTCCACCGGCACCGCGGCGACGAACCCGCGCAGCATCCAGATCGCGAACGGCAGGCTGAACGCCAGGTGCACCAGCACCAGCGACCCCAGCTCGTTCAGCCCGAACGCCGGTGCGACCCCGCCGATCTGGCGCATCAGGAAGAACAGCGGGATGGTCAGCGCCTCCACCGGCACCATCTGGGCGACCAGGATCATCACCAGCAGCACGGTCCGGCCCTTGAACGAGAACCGCGTCAGCGCGACCGCCGAGAGGAACGACAGCAGCAGCGAAAGCACTACGACGACCAGCGCCACCACGAGGCTGTTCACGAAGAACCGCCCGAAGCCGGACACCGTCAGCACGCGGGAGAAGCTTTCGAACGACGGGTTGAACGTCCACGGTTTCGGGTTCGCCGACTGGATCTCGCCGGGCGGTTTCACCGCGGAGAGCAGCATCCAGTACAGCGGGAACGCGACGATCCCGGCGATGACCACGGTGATGATCTCGGCGACCAGCCGGCCGGGACGGCGGACGCGGCGCGCGGTCATCACAGCCATGCCGCGCTCCGGCGCTGCGACCGGACGTACAGCCCGGTGACGGACAGCAGCAACAGCGTCATGACGACTCCGATCGCCGAGCCGAGGCCGTATTCCTGCCCGGCGAATGCCTGTTGGTAGGCGTAGACGTTGAGCACGAGGTTGCGCCCGGCCACGCCGCCGCCGTTGGTCATCACGTAGATCTGGGTGAACACCTTGAAGTCCCAGATGATCGACTGGACGGTCGCGATCATCAGCAGCGGCCGCACCATCGGCAGCACGATCGATCCCGTCGTCCGCCACACCGACGCGCCGTCGAGCGACGCGGCTTCGAGCACCTCGTCGGGCACACCCTTGATCCCGGCGTACATCGTGACCAGCACGAACGGGAACGAGCACCAGATCACCTCGGCGGCGACCAGCCCGAACGCGCCGAGCGTGCCGAAGGTCCAGGAGTGGTGCTCGAACGGCAGCCCGAGGCCCGAGAGCACCTCGTTGACCAGGCCGAAGTCGGTGTCGAAGAGGAACAGCCAGACGTAGGAGCCCGCGATCGCCGGCGTCGACCACGCACCCAGCGCGGCGAGGAACAGCAGCGTCCGGGGGAGCGAGCGCACCCGGCTGGCCAGCACCGCGAGCCCGGTGCCGACGACGAGCGAGCCGGCGACGCAGGCCGCGGCGAACCCGACCGTCTTGCCCAGCACCGTCCAGAACTGCACCTGCGAGAGCAGGTCGGCGTAGTTCGCGAAGCCGAGGAACACCAGCGGCGCGTTGCCCGAAGCCTGCGGCTGGCCGTAGTCGTAGAACGAGATCAGGACCAGCTGGTAGATCGGGTAGGCCAGCATCGCGGCGAGCAGGACGCCCGCCGGGGCGAGGTAGAGCGCGGCGGCCCGGCCGTCCCCCTTCCGCCGCGGCCGCCGGGCGGGCGCCGTGACGGAAGGGGCCTCCTGGACGGTCACCACTACCCGAAGGCCTTGTCCATCGCCGCGGCCGCCTCGGTGAGCGCCGCCGACGGGTCCTTGCCGCCGGTCGCGATCTGCTGGACGGCCGTCGGCAGCACGTTCTGGCTGTCGATCTTCGACCACGCCGGCGTCGCCGGGACGAACTTGGTGCCCGACTTCAGGGTGTCGACGAACGGCTTGAGCGACGGGTCGTTCGTGGCGAGCTTCTGCTGCACCCCGGCCAGCGTCGGCAGGTTACCCATCGCGGTGTACATCTTCTCCTGGTACTTCGGGCCGCCGAGCAGCTTGATGAAGTCCAGCGCGAGGCCGCGGTGCTTGCTCGCGCCGAAGACCCCGAGCAGGTTGCCGCCGGCGAACGCGGGGGCGACGCTGCCCGCCGTCGTGCCCGGCAGCGGCACGATGGCGTACTTGCCCTTGACCGCGCCCTGTTCGACGGCCTTGCGGTTGAAGTCACCGCCGATGGTCATCCCGGCCTTGCCGCCGGCGAACGCCGTGACGCTCTGGGTGCCGGTGAGGTTCGCGCACTGCGCGGGCGGGCAGATGTCGTCCTTGAGCAGGTTCGCGTACTGCGTCACGCCGGACTTGGCCTGCTCGCCGGTCACCGCCGACTTCCACTTGCCGTCGCTCTCCTGCGCGAGCTCACCGCCGTTGGCCCAGAGGAACGGCAGCATCGCGTAGGTGTACTTGCCGCCGACGGCGATGCCGTAGAGGTCCGGCTTGGCGGCGCGGATCTTGCGCGCGTCGTCGGTCAGCTCGGCCAGCGTCGACGGCGGCTTGAGGCCGAGCTCGGTGAAGAGGTCGGTGCGGTAGTACAACGCGCGGATGCCGGTGTACCAGGGCAGGCCGTAGGTCTTGCCGCCGGACTTGGCGGTGTCCAGCACGGTCGGGATGAGGTCCTTGCCCTCGGTCCACGACGCGAGGTCGCCGGTCAGGTCGGCCAGCGCGCCGGTGGCCGCGTAGCTGGAGACGTCGGTGTTGCCGAACTCGGCGACGTCGGGTGCGTTGGCCGGGTCGTTGAAGGCGCCGGAGAACTTGTCGGCGCGCCCTTCGACCGGCACCCACTGGACGTCGACCTCGACACCCTGGTGGGCGGCCTTGAACTCGGTGATCGCCTCCTTGACCGCGGCCTCCTTCGGCGCGCGGTTGGCTTCGTCGAACAGCCAGACGCGAACGGTGCCGGTCTTTTCGTCCCCGCCGGCGCCCGCGGGCGCGGACTGGGTGGGCGCGCAGCCGGCCAGCAGGGCCAGCCCGGCGACGACGGGCAAGGTGCGGCGCAGTCTCATGAGGATCCTCCAGTGCGGCCTGGGGTCAGGCGAAGTGGACCGAGTTGACGTCGGGGACCGCCAGGCTGCCGGCGACCGCGCCGGGCAGGCCGGTGGCCGGGTCGCGCGGCAGCCAGGTGACGGTGCCGGAGCGCTGGTTCGAGACGTAGAACCAGTTCTCCGCCGGGTCGAGGGCCACGTGCCGCGGCCAGTTGCCGCCACTGGACACAGTGGACACCAGCTTCAGCGTCGCGCCGGCGACGGAGAACGTCGCCAGCGTGTTGGGCCCGCGGACGGTGGCGTAGGCGAACTTCCCGTCCTTGGACAGGGTGATCTCACCGGGGAACAGGTCGCCGGTGCTGCCCGGCGGCACGGCCGGGACGACCGAAAGCGCCTTCAGCGTGCCGGTGGCCGCGTCCCAGCTCGTCACCGTCACCTCCGGCCGCAGCTCCTGCAGCACGTAGGCGTACTTCCCGGTGCTGTCGAACGCGAGGTGCCGCGGCCCGGCGCCGGCCGGCAGCTTCAGCTGCTGGTGCAGCGCCAGCTTCCCGGTCGTGACGTCGAGGGAGTAGACGTACACCGAGTCGGCGCCGAGGTCGACCGACAGCACCCAGCGCCCGGTCGGGTCGTTGACGACCTGGTGCGCGTGAGCCTGCCCGGAGTCGGCTTTGTGCGTCACCAGGTCGGTGGCCGCGCCGAGCTTGCCGCCGGCGAGGATCGGCAGCACGACGACACTGCCCGAGCTGTAGTTCGCGGCCAGCACGTACTTCTGGCTCGAGTGCACGCTCAGGTGCGTCGGCGCGCCGCCCTGGGACGAAACCTTGTTGAGCAGCTTCGGGTTCGAGGCGTCGGTGATGTTCAGCGCCGAGACGAAGCCGTTCGGGTCGCCTTCGTTGGTGACGTAGAGAGTCTTGCCGTCGGCACTGCGGTCGAACCACGACGTGTCGGTGATGCCCGGCACCGTGCGGACCGGGCCCAGCGTGGCGCCCGACCGGCTCGAGACGTCGAGGCCGTGGCCGCTCGCCCCGCTGGTGTAACTGCCGATGTACACGGTTCCTCCGGCGATGCAGCCCTGCGCGGTGGTGGCCGCGGCGGCGACCTGCGCGCCGAGGACGGTCGCGGCACCCGCCCCCGCGGCGGCGCCGAGGAACGTGCGACGGGAAAGTCCGGTCATCATTGTCTCCCAACGGTTCGGGCGGCGGCTTCGCTCCAGTATGGTCTAGACCACGGCCATGAGCAATGCCGAAACCCCGAATCCCGAAAGGGAAAGCACGGTTTCCAGCGCCGTCCAGGACTTCAGCGTCTGCACCACGCTCAGGTTGAAGTACCGCGAAACGATCCAGAAACCACCGTCGTTGACGTGCGAGGCGATGATCGACCCGGCGGAGATCGCCATGACGAGCAGGGCCAGCTGCACCTGCGAATACCCGAGCTGCGCCACGGTCGGCGCGATGATCCCGCTCGTGGTCACGATCGCGACCGTCGCCGAACCCTGCGCGATCCGCATGCCGCAGCTGATCACGTACGCCGCGAGCAGCACCGGCAGCCCGGCGTCGTGCAGCGAGTCGGCGACGGCCTTGCCGATGCCGGTGGCCGAAAGCACCGCGCCGAAGAACGCGCCCGCGCCGACGACCAGCAGGATCATCGCGACCGGCCGCAGCGACTTCGCGGCCAGCTCGTTGAGGTCCTTGCCGGTGAACCCGCGCCGCAGCCCGAGCAGCCAGGACGCCAGCAGCACGGCGACCGTGAGCGCGACCGCCGGCGTGCCGACGAACGCGGCGACCCCCGACAGCTTGGACCCCTTCGGCAGCCAGATGCTGCCGAACGTGCCGGCGAGGATCAGCACCAGCGGCACCGCGATGATCGAGCCGACCAGCGCCAGCGACGGCACGTCCGCCTCTTCTTCGCCTTCCTCCTCGGCGACGATCATCTCCTGGGGCACGTCGACGTTGATGCGCTTGCCGATCCAGGTCGCGTACAGCACGCCGCCGACGAGGAACGCCGGGACACCGCAGGCCAGGCCCATCAGGATGATCCAGCCGAGCTCCACGTGCAGCAGGCCGGCCGCGGCCACCGGACCGGGGTGCGGGGGCAGGAAGGCGTGCGTGATCGACAGGCCCGCGATCAGCGGCATCGCGTAGAGCACCAGCGAGCGGCCGCCCTGCTTCGCCGCGACGTACACGAGCGGCGCCAGGACGAAGATGCCGATGTCGAAGAAGACCGGGATGCCGAAGATGAACCCGGCGACACCCATGGCCAGCGGCGCCCGCTTCTCCCCGAACCCCCGCAGCAGCGCGCCGGTGAGCACCTTCGCGCCGCCGGAGCGTTCCAGGATCGACCCGAGCAGCGTGCCCAGGCCGATGATCGCCGTGATGTGCCCGAGGATGCTGCCGAACCCCTTTTCCAGCAAGGAGTCCGACGACTTCTGCGCGGTGCCGACGATCGTGCCGACCGGCAGGCCCGCCGCCAGCGCCGTCAGCAGGCCCACGACGATCAGCGCGATGAACGGCTCGATCTTGAGCTTGACGATCAATAGCAGCAGGACGGCGATCGAGACGGCGGCGAGCGTCAGCAGGCCGCCGGTCGTGTGTTGCAGCCAGTGGATCATCGGGCTCTCCCGGGATTGCGCAGGGAACGGCCGGCGAGGGCGCCGGTGGGACGGCCGTCGTCGAGGGCGGCGACGCCGTTGACGAAGACGTGCGTGATGCCCGCGGCGGCCTGCCGCGGGTCGTCGAAGGTGGCCGTGTCGGCGACCGCGTCCGGGTCGAACAGCACCAGGTCCGCGGCGTAGCCGGCGCGGACGAGCCCGCGGTCGGTCAGCCGCAGCCGCCGTGCGGCCCGCCCGGTGAGGTGGGCGACGCATTCGGCGAGGTCCAGCACGCCCAGTTCGCGGACGTACCGGGCGAGGTAACGCGGGAACGTGCCCCAGGCGCGCGGGTGCGGCCGGGCGCCGACGAGCAGGCCGTCGCTGCCACCGGTGTGCGTGCGGTGGCGCATGATCGCCTGGACGTTCTCCTCGTGCCCGACGTGCATCAGGCACGACGTGCCGAGCTTTTCGTCCAGCAGCGTGTCGAAGTACAGTGCCGCCGGTTCGAGGCCGGCGGCGCGCGCCGAACCGGCGACACTGTGCCCCACCAGGTGGGCGTTGTGGTCGTGGCGGACACCGTTGATCTCGATGGCGTCCCAGTCGATCGGGACGCCGTGGGCGCCGTCCGAACCGGACTCTTCGATCTCCGCGCGGATCCGCTCGCGTTCGTCCACATCGGACAGCCGGGCGAGCGTGGCGTCGAGCCCGCCTTCGGTGGCCCAGCTGGGCAGCAGCGCGGAGAGGTAGGTCGCGCCCGGCAGGTAGGGGTAGGTGTCGAGGGAGACGTCGCAGCCGTCGTCGAGCGCGTCGTCGAGCAGCTTGAGCAGCTCGGGCGCTTTTCCTTTGTTGACCGAGAAGTTCATCGTCGCGTGCGCCAGGTGCAGCGGGCAGCCGGAGCGCCGGGAGACGTCGATCATCTCGGCGAACGCCTCCAGCGCGCCCTTGCCGTAGCTGCGGTGGTGCGGGCTGTAGAACCCGCCGCCCTCGCCGACGACGCGGCACAGCTCGACCAGCTCGCCGGTCTCGGCGTACATGCCCGGGGTGTAGGTGAGCCCGGACGACATGCCCATCGCGCCCTCGGCCAGGCCGGTCGCGACGAGCTCCTTCATGCGGTTCAGCTCGGCCTCGGTCGCCGGCCGATCGTCCCAGCCGACCGCGAGCATCCGGACCGTGCCCTGCGGCACGAGGTAGGCGGCGTTGACCGCGATGCCCCGGTCGAGCCGGTCGAGGTACTCACCGACCGAGCGCCAGTTCCAGTCGAAGCCGGCCGGGTCGTCGTTCCAGCCCGCGAGCTGCTGCCGCAGGGCTTCGAGGACGGTGTCGTCGACCGGGGCGTAGGACAGCCCGTCCTGGCCGAGCACCTCGGTCGTGACCCCCTGGGTGATCTTGGCCGGGTGGTCCGGGTTGGCCAGCAGCTGCAGGTCGGAGTGCGAGTGCATGTCGATGAACCCGGGCGCGAGCACCAGGCCGTCGGCGTCGATGTTGTGCCTCCCGGCCAGCGAACCGGCCTCGGCGACACTCGCGATCTTCTCGCCGGTGATGCCGACGTCGTGGCGCGTGAGCGCGTCGCCGGTGCCGTCGGCGACCAGCGCGCCGCGCAGGACGACGTCCATCAGAACCACGTCCGGACGAGGCCGGCGACGGTTTCGCCGTCCGCGGCCGTCACCGGGAGCAGCGGCCACTTGTCGAACACCGTGCACGGGTGCGAAAGCCCGAGGCCGATCCAGTCGCCGACCTCGACCGGTGAGCCCGGGGGCAGCGTGAGGAAGGCGTGCTGGTCGTTCATCTTCGCGACGACGTGGCCTTCGAGCGACTCGGCCGGGCCGCTGGGGGTGCGGCGCAGCTGTGGTTCGGGCATGCCCTCGTCGAAGGACGCGTCCCGCTTGCCGAGGGTCAGCAGGGCCAGCTCGTCCGACGGCTTCGACGTCACCTGCGCCCAGGCCCGCAGCGCCGGCCGGAACGACTCGACGCCGGTGATGCGCGGGTGGTCGCCGAGCGGGGAGATCTCGCGGTAGAAGCCGTCGTCGTGGGTGACGTACGCGCCGCTGCGCAGGACCGGGAGCACGTCGAGGCCGTCCGGCCACGGCTTCGTCAGCTCGTTGGCGACCTGGTCGAAGTACGCGCTGCCGCCGGCGGTGACGATGATCTGGCCTTCGAGGAGTCCCTTGTCCGCGAAGGTGATCGCGAGGTCTCGCAGACCGTCCACATAGGAGCTGATCTTCGCGAGCGCGGCTTCGTCGGTGTCGTGGGAGAGTGCGCCTTCGTACCCGCCCGTGCCACGCAGCCGCAGCACCGGGCTGGCGTGGACCGCTTCCGCCACGGCCAGCGCGGTCGCGGTGTCGCGCACTCCGGTGCGGCCGCCGTCGGCGCCCAGCTCGAGCAGGACGTCCACCGGCCGCTCGGTGCCTTCGAGCGCTTCGGTCATCAGCTCGACACCGCGCACGGAGTCGACCCAGCAGACGAACTCGAACGCCGGGTCGGCCGCGAGCTCGGCGGCCAGCCACTTCAGCCCGCTCGGGTCGAGCAGCTGGTTGGCCAGCAGGATCCGGGAGACGCCGAACGCGCGGTAGATCCGGAGGTGGCCGGCGTTCGCGCAGGTGATGCCCCACGCGCCGTGCTCGATCTGGCGCGCGAACAGCTGCGGTGCCATGGTCGTCTTGCCGTGCGGGGCGAGCACCACACCCCGGGCGGCGCACCACGCGGCCATCGTCCGCAGGTTGTGCTCGAGCGCTTCTTCGTCGAGGACGACGAAGGGGGCGAAGAAGCCGTCGGTGAAGAGGTTGAGCCGGCGGTCCGCGGCTTCGGCGAGCGTGAGGCCGGTCAGCGCGGGCGCGGCCGAGCGGAACCGCCAGTCGATCCGCTCCTCCTGGAGGGCGGCGAGCGCGGCGGCGTTGATCGAGCAGGCGGCGGGTGTGTTCATCGACGGCGACCTCTGTTGCGTATGTTGCAACGACTGTTGCGCATTTTGAGTGCCATAGGTGTAGCATCCGGGTCGGCACAGGTCAACGGGGTGCAGGACAGGGGAGACGGAAAGTGACAAGCGGGCCCGAAGTGCTCTGTGTCGGCGAGACGATGGCGCTGTTCGTGCCCGCCGAACCCGGCCCGCCGGACGAGGTGCGGCAGTGGACGCGCACGATCGGCGGCGCCGAGTCGAACGTGGCCTGCCACCTGCCGGCGCTCGGCGTGCCGAGCGGCTGGGTGAGCGCGGTCGGCGACGATCCGTTCGGCCGGGCGATGCTGCGGGAGATCGCTGCCGCCGGGGTCGACGTCGGCGCGTGTTACTTCGATCCGGCCCGCCCGACCGGGCTCTACGTCAAGGAAAGCGGCGCCGGCGGCAGTCCGGTGCGCTACTACCGGGCCGGCTCGGCGGCGTCCGGCATGGGCCCGTCGCTGCTGGACCGGCTCGACCTCGACGGCGTGCGCGTGCTGCACCTGTCCGGCATCACGCCCGCGCTCTCGGACAGCTGCCTCGCGCTGGTGCGCGCGCTGCTGGACCTGCCCCGCGGCGACCGGCTGATCTCGTTCGACGTCAACCTGCGGCCCGCGCTCTGGGCCGGGCGCGACCCGCGGCTGCTCGCCGAGCTGGCCGGGCAGGCGGACATCGTGCTGACCGGTGACGACGAAGCGCAGCAGGTGTGGGGGACCGGCGACCCGGTCGCGCTGCGGGCGCTGCTGCCCGGCCCGCGCACGCTGGTCGTCAAGCACGGCGAACGCGGGGCCACCCTGGTCGAAGGCGAACCGCTGTTCGCGCCCGCGCTGCGCGTCGACGTCGTCGAGCCGGTCGGCGCCGGGGACGCCTTCGCCGCCGGGTTCCTCGCCGCCACCCTGCGCGGCGCGTCGCCCCTGGAACGGCTGCGGCGAGGGCACCTGCAGGCGGCCGCGACCCTCCTCACCCACGACGACGTCGGGGTGCCGCTCCCGCGCACCGTCGTGGACAGCCTCTTGCACGCGGACGCCGACGAGTGGGGTTCGGCGCGGTTGACCGGCGAAGGGGTGGTGCGGACGTGAGCCAGAGCTTGGACCGTGCGCTGACCCTGCTGAGCTCGATCGCCAAGGACGCCCGCACGCTCGACGACCTCGCCGACGAGATCGGCGTGCACAAGTCGACGGTGCTGCGGCTGCTGCGCACCCTCGAGCAGCACCACTTCGTCCGCCGCGAAGGCACCCGCCACTACCGCCTCGGCAGCGCGATGTTCGACCTCGCCAACCAGGCCCTCGACTCGCTCGACGTCCGGCGCAGCTCCCAGCCCGCGCTGGCCGCGCTCAACGCGCGCACCGGACACACTGTGCACCTGGCCAGCTACGAGGACGGCGAAGTCGTCTACATCGACAAGTACGAGGGCCGCCACTCGGTGCGGATGTACTCCCGCATCGGCAAGCGCGCGCCGCTGCACTGCACGGCGGTGGGGAAGGTCCTGGTCGCGGCCATGCCCGCGGCGCGGCGCGAGGAGATCGCGCACTCGATCGACTACCCGGTGCTGACCCCGAACACGATCACCTCGGCCGAGGCCTACCTCGCCGAGCTGGAGCGGGTCTCCCAGAGCGGCTACGCCGTCGACAACGCCGAGCACGAGGACTTCATCCACTGCATCGCCGCGCCGGTGCGCGGGGCGGACGGCGAGGTGCTGGCCGCCGCGTCGATGTCGGTGCCGAAGGTGCTGCTCGACTACGAAGGCCTGCTGGCGCTGGTGCCCGAGCTGCGGGCCGCCACCACGGAAGCTTCCGTCCACAGTGGATGGACGGAGAACGGAAAGGGGCACTGATGAGCAAGACGGCAGTTTCCACCGAGAACGCGCCGAAGCCGCCGGCGAAGTTCTCGCAGGCCGTCCGCAAGGGGAACCTGCTGCAGGTCGCCGGTCAGGTCGGGTTCGACCCGGCCACGAACGAGATCGTCGGCGACGACGTCGTGGGCCAGACCCGGCAGACGTTCAAGAACATCGAAGCCGTGCTGGCTGAGGCGGGCTCGAGCCTCGCCGACGCGATCATGGTGCGGGTGTACCTGACCGACACCGCGCACTTCGCGCCGTTCAACGAGGTCTACGACGAGCTGATCGGCGACGCGCCGCACGCCGCGCGCACGACGGTGTACGTCGGCCTGCCGGGCGAGCTGCTCGTCGAGATCGACGTGCTCTGCGTGCTGGACTGAGGCTTTCCCCGGGGCCGGGCCACGGCCCCGGGGCACTCAGCCGAGGACGCTCGTATAGCCGTTCAGCGCGGGCTGCCCGCCGAGGTGGGCGTACAGGACGGTCGAGTCGCGCGGGATCTCGCCGCTGGAGACCAGGTCGATCAGCGCCGCCATCGACTTGCCCTCGTACACCGGGTCGGTGATCATCGCCTCCAGCCGGGCGCAGGTCTCGATGGCCTCGATGGTGAGCTTGTCGGGGATGCCGTAGATCCCGGCGTGGTACCGGTCGTCCAGCTCGACCTCTGGGATCGGCCCGGCGCCGATCAGCTCCGCGGTGGTGCGCGCGATCCGCGTCACCTGGGCGCGGGTCGCGTCCGGCTTGGCCGAGGCGTCGATGCCGAGGATGCGCCGCGGGCGGCCGAGCGCCGCGCCCGCCACCATGCCCGCCTGCGTGCTGCCGGTGACCGAGCAGACGACCACCGTGTCGAAGAAGACGCCGAGCTCTTCCTCCTGCTTCTCGAGCTCGACGATCCAGTTCGCGAACCCGAGCCCGCCGAGCGGGTGGTCGGAGGCGCCGGCCGGGATGGCGTACGGCTTGCCCTCGCCCGCTTCGAGCTCGGCGACGGTGTCTTCCCAGGCCTTCTTGAAGCCGATGCTGAACCCCGCGTTGACGAGCCGGACGTCCGCGCCCAGTATCCGCGAGAGCTGGATGTTGCCGGCCTTCAGGTACAGCGGGTCGTGCCAGTCGACCCAGCTTTCCTGCACCAGCACCGCCTTCAGTCCCGCGCGCGCCGCGGCCGCCGCGACCTGCCGCGTGTGGTTGGACTGCACGCCGCCGATCGAGACGAGCGTGTCCGCGCCGCTCGCCAGCGCGTCGGCCACGAGGTACTCGAGCTTGCGGGTCTTGTTGCCCCCGAACGCGAGCCCGGAGTTCATGTCCTCGCGCTTGGCCCAGATCTTCGCGCCGCCGAGGTGCTCGGTGAGCCGCTCCAGCGGGTGCACCGGCGACGGGCCGATCAGCAGCGGGTAACGCGGGAAGTCGGCGATGGTCATCGGTCCTCCAGGAGGTCGGTCCAGATGGTCGAGATCACCGAGACGGCCGTGTCGGTGTCCTGTGCTTCGAGCGCGTCGATCAGCTTCGTGTGGCGCTCGACCGAGCTCCAGGCCAGCGCCGAGCCGAACCGCGCGTGCTCCAGGCGGCGCAGCAGCGGCGTGTAGCGGTCCAAGGTCGCGATCACGGCGGCGTTGCCGGCCAGCCGGACCGGGACGGCGTGCAGCTCGTCGTCCGCCGCCTCCGCGGCCACCGTGTCGCGGGCTTCGATCGCCGCGGCGAAACGCTCGTTGGCCGCGCGCATCACGGCGATGTCGGCGGGCCGGCAGCGGGCGACGGCCTGCCGGACCGCGAACTCGTGCAGCACCCGCACGATCTGCCGGGCGTCTTCGACGTCGGGGGAGAGCACGTCCGACACCCGGGTGTAGCTCTGCGGCTTCGACTCGACGAGCCCGTCGTCCGTCAGCCGGAGAAGAGCCTGCCGGACCGGCGCCCGGGAGAGCCCGAGCTGCTCGGCGAGGTCGGCGTCCCGCAGCGGCGCGCCGGGCGGCAGCGTGCCGTCGACGATCGCGTGCCGGATGCGTTCGTACGCCTCGTCGCGCAGCAGCGGGCGGGTGACCTTTGAGAGACTCACATCTAACATGTTAGTTGACCACCGGGTCGCCCGGCCAGAAGCCGGGCGAGTGAACCATCAATAAACGGGACCGGTGTACTTTTCACCGGGGCCCTGGCCGGGCGCGTCGGGCACGGCCGAGGCCTCGCGGAACGCCTTCTGGAGCGACTGCAGGCCGTCGCGCAACGGGCCGGCGTGCAGGCCCAGGTATTCGGCGGACGCCGTGACCAGCCCGGCGAGCGCGGTGATCAGGCGGCGCGCTTCGTCGAGGTCGCGGTGCGGGGACGTCTCCGGGTCGGCGTCGGCGAGACCGAGCCGTTCGGCGCCGGCCGACAGCAGCATCACGGCCGCGCGGCTGATCACCTCCACGCTGGGGATGTCCTCCAGGTGGCGGGCTTCGGGGGAATAGGGGGGCTGTTCGGAGGGTTGATCTGACACGTCTGGTACCCTTCCACGAGCGACCAGCCCCCGAGGAATCGGGGGCGGCAAGTGGAGCCCCGCTCCCACCCGCGTCACCGTACAGGTGTCCGGGTCCGGTCTCGCCCGGACGGCAAGTCCAGGGTGAAGCGCCCGGCCTCGCAGCCGGATGCGATCGGAAACAGAGTGGGCCCCGCGCACCGAACGGTGTCGGGGCCTTCGCTATGTGGGCACCAGGTCGAAACGAGAACAGGAAACATTCCTCGGACCAAGGAGGCCCCATCAGCTCCGAGACACGCATCAACGACCGAATCCGGGTGCCGGAGGTCCGACTCGTCGGCCCCGCCGGCGAACAGGTCGGCATCGTCCGGATCGAGGATGCGCTGCGCCTGGCGCAGGAGAACGATCTCGACCTCGTCGAGGTCGCGCCGCAGGCCCGCCCGCCGGTGTGCAAGCTCATGGACTTCGGCAAGTTCAAGTACGAGAGCGCGCAGAAGGCCCGTGAGTCGCGGCGCAACCAGCAGCTGACCGTCATCAAGGAACAGAAGCTGCGCCCGAAGATCGACCAGCACGACTACGAGACCAAGAAGGGTCACGTGTCGCGCTTCCTGGCGGCGGGCAACAAGGTCAAGGTCACGATCATGTTCCGCGGTCGCGAGCAGTCCCGGCCGGAGCTCGGCTACCGGCTGCTGCAGAAGCTCGCCGAAGACGTCACGGAGCTCGGCTTCGTCGAGTCGTCGGCCAAGCAGGACGGCCGCAACATGATCATGGTGCTGGCCCCGCACAAGAACGTGAAGCCGAAGGCGAAGGCCGAGGCGGCCCCCGAGCCGACCCCCGACGCGTAGGCGCCGACCAGCACAGTCAGCGGCTCACCGGTTCTCCGGTGAGCCGCCGCACGAAAGAGGACTGAAATGCCGAAGATGAAGACCCACAGCGGGACGTCCAAGCGGATCCGCGTCACGGGCACGGGCAAGCTGCGCCGTCAGAAGGCCGGCCGTCGGCACCTGATGGAGAAGAAGTCGAACCGCCTCACCCGCCGGCTCGAGGGCACCACCGAGCTGGCGAAGACCGAGGCCGGCCGCGTCAAGCGCCTGCTCGGCATCTGATCCCGCAGAACTTGCTGTAACCACCCGGGGCGTTCCCCTTCGCCCCCCGAGATCGACAGGATGGACCCGTGGCACGCGTCAAGCGGGCGGTCAACGCCCAGAAGAAGCGTCGCGCAACTCTCGAACTGGCCAGCGGCTACCGCGGCCAGCGTTCGCGGCTGTACCGCAAGGCCAAGGAGCAGACGCTTCACTCGCTCAACTACGCCTACCGGGACCGCCGTGCCCGCAAGGGTGACTTCCGCCAGCTGTGGATCACCCGCATCAACGCGGCCGCCCGCGCGAACGGCGTGACCTACAACCGGTTCATCCAGGGCATCAAGGCCGCGGGTGTCGAGGTCGACCGCAAGATCCTCGCGGACCTCGCCGTCAACGACGCCGCCGCCTTCACCGCGCTGGCCGAGCTCGCCAAGGCCAACGTCAACACCGAAGCGAAGTCGGCCTGACCGGCAGTTTTCCCCGGCCCGGGGTGGATCCGTTCACCGAACGGACCCCCCGGGTCGTTGCTGCGCGCAAGCTGACGCGGCGCGCGGAGCGTGACAAGACCGGCCGGTTCCTGGCCGAGGGCGCGAACGCCGTCGAGGCGGCGCTCGAGTACGGCACGGTGCACGAGCTGTTCGTCACCGCCCGCGCGGCGGACCAGCACGCGGAGCTGGTGGACGCCGCCCGTGCGGCCGGCGTCGCCGTCTCACCGATCACCGACCGCGCCGCCGAGGGGCTGTCGGAAACCGTGACCCCCCAAGGCATCGTGGCCGTCTGCGCGCTGCTGGACCGGCCGCTCGAAGCGGCCGTGCCCCCCGGCGCCCGGCTCGTGGTGGTGCTCGTGGACGTCGCCGACCCCGGCAACGCGGGCACGGTGATCCGCGTCGCCGACGCGGCGGGCGCCGACGCCGTGGTCCTGGCGGGCGACACCGTCGACCCGCACAACGGCAAGTGCGTCCGCGCGGCCGCCGGCAGCCTGTTCCACCTGCCCGTCACGCGGGTCCGCGACGTCCCGGCCGCGCTGACGGCGTGTTCGGCCGCCGGCCTCCGCACCCTCGCGGCCCACGGGTACGCCGACGCCGAACTCGATCGGGTGGATCTCACCACGCCGACCGCGTGGGTGTTCGGCAACGAGGCCCACGGGCTGCCGTCCGACGTCCTCGAGCGGACCGACCTCGCGGTCCGGATCCCTCTGTACGGCAAGGCGGAGAGCCTGAACCTCGCCACCGCCGCGGCCGTCTGCGTCTACACGAGCGCGATGGCGGCGCGCCGCTGACCGGCCGCTAAGCTGCCCGGGTATCCACTGTGGTCACCTGGGGGAAATCATGGGCAGGCTCGCCCTTTCGTTCAAGCTGTTCGCCGCCTCGTTCCGGGTGCTGCGCGCCCACAAGGGCCTGACGTGGTTCCCGGTGCTCGCCGGGATCGCCGGCCTGCTGGTCGCCGCGGCGTTCCTGACGCCGGCGTTCTTCACCGTCGACCTCGCGGGCGAGCACTTCCGGCCCAGCGTCGGCACGTACGTGCTGCTGGCGGCCTTCTACCTCGTCTCGGCCTTCGTCACGATCTTCTTCAACGCCGCGCTGATCTCCCAGGCCGACGTGGCCCTGCGCGGCGACGGCGGCATCCCGGGCGTCGGCGCGGGCCTGGCCGCGGCGGGCCGGCGCTGGCCGGTGCTGCTCGGCTGGGCCGGCCTCACCGCGACGGTCAGTGTCGTGCTGCGCACGATCGAGGAGCGGCTCGGCTTCCTCGGCAGCATCATCAGCGGCTTGGTCGGCCTGGCCTGGCGCGTCACGACGTTCCTGGTGCTGCCCGTCGTCATGCTGGAGGGCTCGGGCGTGAAGGTGAGCGTCAAGCGCTCGGTCGAGCTGTTCCGCCGCGCCTGGGGCGAGAACGTCGCCGGCACCGCGGGCATCGGCCTGGTCGGCTTCCTCCTCACCATGGCCGGTTACGTCGTGCTCCTCGGGGCCGGTTTCCTGCTCGGCGGCACGGCCACCGTCTTCGTCGCGGTCGGGCTGGCGATCGTCTGGACCCTGCTGGTGGCGGTCTTCACCACGACGCTGTCCGGCATCTACCAGACGGCGCTGTACCGCTACGCCGCCGAAGGCGTGGTCCCCGGCGAATTCGCGTCCGTCGACTTCGCCGACGCGTTCCGCGAGCGCTGAGCGCGGTCCGGGGCGACCAAGGGCACGCCGACCGGATCCCATAGACTTTTCCTGCCTTTGACCTCTCGTGCCCCGCGTGTCCGGCGGAGCGCGAACGACCAGTCCCAGCGGACGCCGAGGAGTTATGTCCGGAGCCAAGGAGAAGGAAGCCCAGGGCGGCGCGGTTCTCGCCCCCGAGACGCTGCAGGAGGCGGTCAAGGCCGCCGAAGCGGCGTTCGCCGCCGCGACCGGGCTCGAGGCGCTGGCCGAGGTCAAGCCGGCTCACCTCGGCGACCACTCGCCGCTGCTGCTGGCCCGCCGGGAGATCGGCGTCCTGCCCAAGCAGGAGAAGGCCGAGGCGGGCAAGCGCGTCAACGAGGCTCGCCAGGCCGTCCAGTCGGCGTTCGACACCCGCCGCGCCGAGCTCCAGGTGGAGCGCGACGAGCGGGTGCTGCGTGAAGAGGCCGTCGACGTCACGCTGCCGTGGGACCGCGTCCCGCGGGGCGCCCGGCACCCGATCAGCACCATCTCCGAGCGCGTCGCCGACGCCTTCGTCGCCATGGGCTACGAGATCGCCGAGGGCCCGGAGCTCGAAGCCGAGTGGTTCAACTTCGACGCGCTGAACTTCGGCAAGGACCACCCGGCCCGCCAGCTGCAGGACACCTTCTACGTCGGCGAAGAGGACTCGGGCCTGGTGCTGCGCACGCACACCTCGCCGGTCCAGGCCCGCACGCTGCTGCACCGCGACCTGCCGGTGTACGTCGTGTGCCCGGGGCGGACCTACCGCACCGACGAGCTCGACTCGACGCACACCCCGGTGTTCACCCAGGTCGAAGGCCTCGCGGTGGACAAGGGCATCACGATGGCGCACCTCAAGGGCACGCTCGACGCCTTCGCCCGCGCGATGTTCGGCGAGAACTCCAAGACCCGCCTGCGCCCGCACTTCTTCCCGTTCACCGAGCCGTCGGCCGAGGTCGACGTCTGGTTCGAGGAGAAGAAGGGCGGCCCCGGCTGGGTCGAGTGGGGCGGCTGCGGCATGGTCAACCCGAACGTGCTGCGTGCCTGCGGCGTCGACCCCGAGGTGTACTCGGGCTTCGCGTTCGGCATGGGCATCGAGCGCACCCTGCAGTTCCGCAACGGGATCCCGGACATGCGCGACATGGTGGAAGGCGACGTCCGTTTCACCCTTCCCTTCGGAACGGAGGCGTAGTGCGAGTCCCAGTCAGCTGGCTGACCGAGCACCTCGACATCGGCGACGAGGTCACGCCGCAGGACCTGGCCGACGCGTTCGTCCGGATCGGCATCGAGGTCGACGACCTGAGCGAGCTCGGCCCGGTGACCGGCCCGCTGGTCGTCGGCAGGGTGGCCGAAATCGAGGAGCTGACCGAGTTCAAGAAGCCGGTCCGGTTCTGCCGCGTCGACGTCGGCGAGACGGCCGACGAGGACACCGAAGACGCCGATGACGCCGACGACGAGGACGAGGACGACGAGTCCGGCGAGTTCGACGAGGGCCCGCACGGCATCAAGACCCGCGGCATCATCTGCGGCGCGCGCAACTTCACCGAGGGTGATCTGGTGGTCGTCGCGCTGCCCGGCGCGGTGCTGCCCGGCGACTTCGCCATCGCCTCCCGCAAGACCTACGGCCGGATCAGCGACGGCATGATCTGCTCGGCGCGCGAGCTCGGCCTCGGCGAGGACCACACCGGCATCCTCGTGCTGCCGCCGGGCACCGCGAGCCCGGGTGACGACGGCCAGGCGCTGCTCGGCCTGAACGACACGGTGATCGAGCTCGCGCCGACCCCGGACCGCGGGTACGCGCTGTCGATCCGCGGCCTGGCGCGCGAGCTGTCGAACGCCCTCGACGTGCCCTTCGGCGACCCGGCGCTGCTGGAGGTCCCGGCGGCCGAGGGTGACGCGTGGCCGGTCCACGTCGAAGACCCCGAAGGCTGCCCGCGGTTCGTGCTGCGCCGGGTCACCGGCCTGGACTCGACCGCGCCGGCCCCGTGGTGGATGCGCCGGCGGCTGATGCTGGCCGGCATCCGCTCGATCTCCCTGGCCGTCGACGTCACGAACTACGTGATGCTCGAGCTGGGCCACCCGCTGCACGCGTTCGCGACCAAGGCCATCCAGGGCGACCTGGTGGTGCGCCGGGCGAAGGCGGGCGAGAAGCTGACCACGCTGGACGACGTCGAGCGCACGCTCGACCCGGACGACGTGGTCATCGCCGACGACAGCGGGGTCATCTCGCTGGCCGGCACGATGGGCGGCGCGAGCACCGAGATCACGCCGGAGAGCACCGACGTGCTGCTTGAGGCGGCGCACTGGAACCCGGCCGCGATCAGCCGCACCGCGCGGCGGCACAAGCTGTTCTCCGAGGCCGCCAAGCGGTTCGAGCGGTTCACCGACCCGCAGCTGTGCGCGGCCGCGGTCGAGCTGGCCGCCCGGCTGCTGCGCCAGTACGGCGACGCGTCGATCCGGCCCGGCCGCACCGACGAGGGGTCGGTCGAGCCGAACCCGGCGGTCGAGATGCCGATCAACCTGCCTGACAAGGTCGCGGGCGTGAGCTACCAGCGCGGTGTCACCGTGCGCCGGCTGAGCCAGATCGGCTGCAAGGTCTCGGTCAGCACGGGCGACGACGGCACCGGCCTGGTCACGGCGATCCCGCCGAGCTGGCGCGGTGACCTGCGCCAGCCCGCCGACCTCGTCGAAGAGGTGCTGCGGCTCGAGGGCTACGACAGCATCCCGTCGACGCTGCCCGCCGCCCCGGCCGGCCGCGGCCTGACCGACAGTCAGCGGCGCGTCCGCGGGGTCGCCCGCGCCCTCGCCGAGGCGGGGTACGTCGAGGTGCGGCCGTTCCCGTTCATCGACAACGCGGTGTGGGACGCCTTCGGGCTGCCGGCGGACGACGTCCGCCGCAACACGGTCGTGGTCCGCAACCCGCTGGAGGCCGACCGCAACCGGCTGGCCACCACGCTGCTGCCCGGCCTGCTGGACACGCTGCAGCGCAACGTTTCGCGCGGGATGAAGGACGTCTCGCTGTTCCACATCGGCCAGGTGGTGCTGCCCGCGCCGAACCCGCTGAAGGTGCCGGACCTCGGCGTCGAGCACCGGCCGTCGGACGAGGAGCTGGCGCTGCTGGAGGCCGCGGTGCCGATGCAGCCGCTGCACGTCGCCGTGGTGCTCGCCGGCCAGCGTCACCGCGCCGGCTGGTGGGGCCAGGGCGAGCCGGCGAACTGGGCGGACGCGGTGCAGGCCGCCCGGACGGTCGCCGAGGCCGCCGGGATCAAGCTGACGGTGCAGTCGGCCGACCTGCCGCCGTTCCACCCGGGCCGCTGCGCCCAGCTGCGGGTCGGTGACTGGCCGGTGGGCCACGCGGGTGAGCTGCACCCGAAGGTGGTCGAGGCGCTCGGCCTGCCGCCGCGGACGGTGGCGATGGAGCTGGACCTCGACGCGATCCCGCTTCCGGACTCCCGCCCGGCGCCGAGCGTGTCGGGCTACCCGCCGGTGCTCCTGGACGTCGCCCTGGTGGCGGCGGCGGACGTGCCGTCGGCGGACCTCGCGGCGGTGCTGCGCACGGGAGCGGGCGAGCTCCTGGAGGACATCACGCTGTTCGACGTCTACGACGGCGAGCAGGTCGGCGAGGGCAAGCGGTCCCTGGCGTACAAGCTCCGCTTCCGCGCCGCGGACCGGACCCTGACGGTGGACGAAGCGACAAAGGCCCGCGACGCTGCAATCGCCGCGGCCGGCGAGCACTTCAAAGCAACCCTCCGCGCCTAACCCCACCACGGCGAGGGGCCCCACGGCCCCTCGCCGCTGGCTCCACCGCCCGTGATGCCCCTCCAGTCACGCCTGATGCCCCTCCAGACACGCGTGTCGCCCCTTCAATCACGTGTGTCGACCCTCCAGTCACGCGAGTCGTCCGTCTAGACACGCGTGTCGTCCATCCAGGTACGCGTGTCGTCCCTCCCCACACACGCGTTGACCGCCGACTTTTCACCCGATGTGCTTAAGCGCCTCCCGCCGCGACAACCCCGACAGTCCCGGGTGATCGTCCACGAACGACCGCACCCAGTCCGGCGCCGTCTTCGCGTACTCGCGCAACGCCCAGCCGATTCCCTTGCGCAGGAAGAACTCCGTCTCGCCGATCGCCGGTTCGATCGTCCGGGTGAGCAGGTCGGTGTCCGTCTCCTCCTTGGCCCCGACCTGGCAGATGATCGCCGTTCGGCGGCGCCACAGATCGGCGTCCGCCGCCCAGCCCAGCATGGTCGGCGTGACCCGGGCGCGGTCGGCGCGCAGGATCGGCCCGATCCGCCGGATCGCGAGCTCGTCCACGTAATCCCACCACGCCCCGCCGACGATCATCTCCTCGTACATCGGGATCAGCTCCCGGTCCTGCCACGGCCGATACGCCCGATGCCCGGAAAGATCAATCGCCGCGTAGCGCTCTTCGCGGAATTCGGCCGACCGCCACAACTCCAGGACGGTTGCTGAATATGTCACTCGATCGGGCAGTATCCGGTCGATCAGCACCCGCTTGAGAAGCACGCTCCGCTCAGGTTTCGCCACTCCTCGGAAGGGCATGGACGACTTCATGTACGCCCGCATCGCGGGCGCCTTCACCGGGTCGGCCAGCTCGGCCAACCCGGTGCGGATGGCCTTGACCAGCTGTTCGTCTGCGCTCATCGCCCCTCCCGTCGCGCTCCGGCGACCGGAGCGTACTGCCGGCCACCGACTGTTCCGGCGTTCGCCGACACCCGCAGGTTCCGACGAAAGACGGATGGCGGAACCCGTGGCGGTCGACGAGATTGTCCAGGGTTGCCGGTAGTTTCGTCGAAATACGGCGAACTCTGTCGAATGCGGACGAAAAGGACGACTGTGAAAAGAATCGTTGCCGCCATCGCCGCCGCGGGGCTCGCGGCCGGGCTGATGGCCGCCGCGCCCGCCGCCTCGGCGGACCCCGGGGTGCAGTTCAGCCCCGCGCCGATCGCCTGGGGGCCCTGCGACTCGGCGAGCCTGAAGGCCGCCGGAGCCGAATGCGGCTTCCTCGAGGTGCCGATGGACTACGCGAAGCCGGGCGGGACGAAGGTCTCCGTCGCGGTGTCGCGGATCAAGCACAAGACCGCGCAGTCCCAGGGGATCATGCTCGTGAACCCGGGTGGCCCCGGCGGTTCCGGTCTCGGCCTCTCGGTGCTCGGCAAGTACGTGCCGAACCACGCGGGGGACAACTACGACTGGATCGGCTTCGACCCGCGGGGCGTCGGGTCCAGCAAGCCGTCGATCAGCTGCGACGGGAACTACTTCAGCTACAACCGGCCGGCGTACGTGCCGACCACGCCGAAGCTGGAGAAGATCTGGCTCGACCGCTCGAAGGGTTACGCGCAGGCGTGCCGCAAGAACGGCGCGATCCTCGACCACCTCAAGACGACCGACGTCGCGCAGGACATGGACAGCCTGCGCAAGGCGCTGGGCGAGAAGCAGATCAACTACTACGGCTTCTCCTACGGCACCTACCTCGGCCAGGTGTACAGCACGCTGTACCCGAAGAACGTCCGCCGGATGGTGCTGGACGGCAACGTCGACCCGCGGAAGGTCTGGTACCAGGCCAACCTCGACCAGGACGTCGCGTTCGACAAGAACATCAAGATCTACTTCGACTGGCTGGCGTCCTACGACAACGTCTACCACCTCGGCAAGACCGGCGCCGCCGTCGAGAAGCTCTGGTACGACACGCAGCGCAAGCTCGCCAAGAACCCGGCGGGCGGCGTCATCGGCGGTGACGAGTGGACCGACGTCTTCCTGCAGGCCGGCTACTACGTCTTCGGCTGGGTCGACATGGCCAAGGCCTTCGACGGTTACGTCCACAAGGGTGACTGGCAGACGCTGAAGGCGCTCTACGACGACTCGAACCCGCCCGGCGACGACAACGGGTTCGCCGTCTACCTCGGGGTGCAGTGCACCGACGTGCAGTGGCCGACCAACTGGAACCAGTGGCGGATCGACAACTGGATCACCCACTTCAAGGCCCCGTTCGAGACCTGGGGCAACGCCTGGTTCAACGCGCCGTGCGTGTTCTGGCCGGCGAAGGCGGGCAAGCCGGTGGACATCGACGGCCGCAAGGTGGCCGGCGCGCTGCTGATCAGCGAGGAGCTCGACGCCGCGACGCCGTACGCGGGCAGCCTCGAGGTGCGCAAGCGGTTCCCGAACTCGAGCCTGATCAGCGCGCCGGGCGGCACGACGCACGCCGGTTCGCTGTCCGGGGTGTCCTGTGTGGACGACAAGATCGCCGACTACCTGGCCACCGGCAAGCTGCCGAAGCGCCAGCCCGGCAACCACTCGGACGCGCAGTGCAGCCCGGTTCCGCCGCCGGTGCCCGACGGCGCCGCCGCGCAGAAGTCGGACAGCTCGGCGAAGGCCGCGACGGAGAAGCAGAGCACGCTGGCCCAGCTGTTGCACTTCTGAGCCGGTTCTTTTAGCCACGGTGCCCCGGTCCCGGACCGGGGCACCGTTGTGTGCGGAGAGAAACCGGCCGCGAGCAGGGCGTGGCCGAAAATTGTCGGGGGTGCGCGCTAGCTTCGTGGCATGTCGATCATCGAAGAGCGCCGGACCGAGGTCCGGGCCCAGGAGAACACCTACCGGATCGTGGTCTCGACCAGGACGGAAGACGACCGCGCCGAACCGAACACGAGGGTGATGATCACCCTGGAAGCCGGCGGCCCCGGCGGCGAAGCGGTCGCCGAGGGCAGCCTCGACCTGGACGTCGCGGTGGCGGCCACGGTCGCCGACCTGGTCACGGACGGCCTGCTGTCCGCCACCGGCGGCGGCCGGGCGCCGCGGCGAAGATCCGCGGGGCGGCCCGCCCAGCAGGGCCGCCCGTGGAACGAGGAGATGGACGCGGACCTGGAGACCCGCTGGATAGCGGGCGAGAGCGTGGCAGCGATCGCGACGCACTTCGAGCGCACCCCGGGTGGCATCCGCGCCCGGCTGCCCCGCGTGGGCTGCGACCCGGAGAACCCGGGTTGTTACCTCCCGGTGCCGCCGAGCAGGCGCACGGACCTGGACGAAGCCGAACCGAGCTGACCATCGCCGGTGGGCCGGTCCGTGCCGGGCCGGCCCACCGCCACCAGGGGAGGTGTCAAGTGCGCCTGCAAGCAGTAGTTCGGTTCTCGATTAGTGAAGTCCTTTTCCTGCAACGGGTATGCGGTCACCGCCGCCGGTCACTTCCGCGGTCTCGCTTTCGCGGTAGTGCGGGTTGGCGTCCACTCCGCTCGCTCCAGAGTTTCCGCGCCCGCCAAGGCGCAACCGGCTGGCCGCTGCCCCGCGGCCGGTCAGCAGCGCAGTCTCGCTTTCGCGGTGGTGCGGGTTGGCGTCTGCCCACCCCGCTCCCGCGTTTCCGTGCCCGCACAAGCGCAACCGACCGGCCGCTGTCCGGCAGCCGGTCACTCCCGCAGTCCCGCCCCCTCGGCAGCGCGAGCCGCGAGCACCTTCAACCGCTCCACCAGCTCCGGCGGCTCCTCCACCCGAAACCCACACCCCAGCCCCAGCAACCGGAAAGCCAGCCAGTCCAAGGTGTCCCCGCGACTCCGCCACCGGCACCGGCCGTCGCCGAGGTCGGTGAGCTCGTCGGCTGCCGCCCCGAGGCGGGGGCCCACCCGGGCCGCCGGTTCCGCCAGGACCGCCACCGCGCGGTACGTCGGGGCCAGGTCGTAGAGCCGTTCGACGACGTACGCCGCCAGGTCCGTCGCCGGTGGCTTCCGTGGCACGACACGGCCGCCGGTTGCCTGGGCGTCGCGGACCCGGTCGGCGCGGAACACCCGCCAGTCCGCCCGGTCGAGGTCGTACGCCACCAGATACCAGCGGCGGCCGGCCGCCACCAGCCGGAGGGGCTCGGCTCGGCGGCGGGTCTCGGTGCCGTCGTTCGCGCGGTAGCGGAACCGGACCGTCTCGTGGTTGGTGATCGCGCCGGCGAACGTCGTCAGCTGGGCCGGGTCGACGACCGGGCCGGCGGCCGGCACCGTGACCGTCGCCGTGCCGATCGTGCCCACCCGGCGGCGCAGCCGGGCCGGCAGCACCTGCTCCAGCTTGGCCAGCGCCCGCACCGACGCCTCCTCGATCCCGGACACGGTCTGCCCCGCGGCGGTCCGCAGCCCGACCGCGATCGCGACGGCTTCGTCGTCGTCGAGCACCAGCGGCGGCATCGCCGTGCCCGCGACCAGCCGGTACCCGCCCGCGACACCGCGGCTGGCCTCCACCGGGTAGCCCAGCTCACGCAGCCGGTCGACGTCGCGGCGGATCGTGCGCGGGCTGACGCCCAGCCGGTCGGCCAGTTCGCTGCCCGGCCACTCTCGAGGCGTCTGGAGCAGCGAAAGCAGGCCGAGCAGCCGCGCCGGGGTGTCCGTCATGGCGTCCAGCATCCCAAGGTGGCGGGTACCACTTCCCGGGAATCCTGTTTGTTTAGCCTTGCAAGGGCGTGCATAATCATGCGTATGACGGTGAACATCGCGGTGGCCGGAGCCAGCGGGTACGCGGGCGGCGAGCTCCTGCGCCTGCTCCTGGCCCATCCCGAGGTCGAAATCGGCACGCTCACGGCCGCCAGCAGCGCCGGCACCCGGCTCGGCGGCCACCAGCCCCACCTCGTCCCGCTCGCCGACCGCGTCCTCGCCGAGACGACACCGGAGACCCTCGCCGGCCACGACGTCGTGTTCCTGGCCCTGCCCCACGGGCACTCGGCCGAGATCGCGGCGCAGCTGGGCCCGGACGTCCTGGTCGTCGACCTCGGCGCTGACCACCGCCTCGCCGACGCCGGCGACTGGCGGCGCTGGTACGGCGGCGACCACGCCGGCCAGTGGCCGTACGGCCTGCCCGAGCTGCCCGGCGCCCGCGAGAAGCTCGTCGGCGCCAAGCGCGTCGCCGTGCCCGGCTGCTTCCCGACCGGCGGCTCGCTGGCCCTCGCGCCCGCCTTCTCCGCCGGCCTGATCACCCCGGACGTCACGGTCGTCGCGGTCACCGGCACCTCCGGCGCGGGCAAGAGCCTCAAGCCGAACCTGCTCGGCTCCGAGGTCATGGGCTCCGCGAGCGCGTACGGCGTCGGCGGCGCCCACCGCCACACCCCGGAGTTCGCGCAGAACCTCTCGGCCGTCGCGGGGGAGAAGGTCACCGTGTCCTTCACCCCGGTGCTCGCGCCGATGCCGCGCGGCATCCTCACCACGGCGAGCGCCCCGCTGAAGGACGACGTCGACGAGGCCGCCGCCCGCGCCGCGTATGAGAAGGCGTACGACGCCGAGCCGTTCGTCCAGCTGCTGCCCGCGGGCGCCTGGCCGACGACGTCGGCGACGCTCGGCTCGAACAACGTCCAGCTGCAGGTCACCGTCGACACCGACGCGCGCCGGCTGGTCGTCGTCGCGGCGATCGACAACCTGACCAAGGGCACCGCCGGCGGCGCCGTCCAGTCGATGAACCTGGCCCTCGGCTTCCCCGAGACCACCGGCCTTTCGACCGTAGGAGTGGCACCGTGACCGTCACCGGCCCCCAGGGCTTCCGCGCCGCCGGCGTCGCCGCCGGGATCAAGGCCTCCGGCGCGCTCGACCTCACGCTGGTCGTCAACGACGGCCCGCTGGACGTCGCGGCGGGCGTCTTCACCCGCAACGTCATCAAGGCCGCGCCCGTCCTGTGGTCGCAGGAGGTGCTCAAGCAGCAGCGCCTCAAGGCCGTCGTCCTCAACTCGGGCGGCGCCAACGCGGCCACCGGGCCGGGCGGCTTCCAGGACACCCACGCCACGGCCGAGAAGGTCGCCGAAGCCCTGGAGGCGGGCGCGATCGAGGTCGCCGTCTGCTCCACCGGGCTGATCGGCGAACGGCTGCCGATGGCCGCGGTCCTGTCCGGAGTGGACAGTGCGGTCAAGGCCCTCGACACCGGTGCCGAGGCGAGCCTGAACGCCGCCACCGGCGTGATGACCACCGACAGCAAACCCAAGCAGGCCTTCGCGAAGCACACCGCCGGCTGGAGCGTCGGCGGATTCGCCAAGGGCGCGGGCATGCTCGCGCCGAACCTCGCCACCATGCTGTCGGTGCTGACCACCGATGCCGTGGTGGACAAGGAAACCCTCGACCGCGCCCTGCGCGCGGCCACCCACGTCACCTTCGACCGGCTCGACGTCGACGGCGGCACGTCCACCAACGACACCGTCCTGGTCCTGGCCTCCGGCGCGAGCGGGGTCGAACCCACCGAGGCGGAGCTCACCGAACTGCTCACCACCGTCAGCCACGACCTGGTGCTGCAGCTGCGCGCGGACTCCGAGGGCGCGACGAAGGACGTCGACGTCACCGTGCAGGGCGCGGCGTCCGAGGCCGACGCGATCGCGGTCGCGCGCACCATCGCCGAGGACAACCTGGTCAAGACGGCGCTGTTCGGCTCCGACCCGAACTGGGGCCGGATCGCGATGGCGCTCGGCCGGGTCCCGGCCCGCATCGACCCGGATACGGTGTCGATCGCGATCAACGGCGTCACCCTGTTCGCGCAGGGCGTGCCCGCCTCCGACCGGTCGGAAGCCGACCTCACCGGCCGGGCCATCACGATCGTCGTCGACCTCGGGGTCGGCGCGAGCGCGGCGACCATCTACACCACCGACCTTTCGCACGGTTACGTCGAAGAGAACAGCGCGTACTCCTCATGACCCAGGAGGCACTGATTTCCGCGGACGAAAGACTCGCGACGGCGGCCGAGAAGGCCGGGGTGCTCATCGAGGCGCTGCCGTGGCTGCAGCGGTTCCACGGCGCCACCGTCGTGATCAAGTACGGCGGCAACGCGATGATCGACGACAGCCTGAAGGCGGCCTTCGCCGAGGACATGGTGTTCCTCCGGCTGGCCGGCCTGCGCCCGGTCGTCGTGCACGGCGGCGGCCCGCAGATCACCGCGATGCTCACCCGCCTCGGGGTCGAAGGCGAGTTCAAGGGCGGCCTTCGCGTCACGACGCCGGAGACGATGGACATCGTCCGCATGGTGCTCACCGGGCAGGTCAGCCGCGAGCTGGTCGGGCTGATCAACGCCCACGGCCCGTACGCGGTCGGCATCTCCGGCGAGGACGCCCGGCTGTTCACCGCCGAGCGCAAACAGGCCACTGTGGACGGTGAGCAGGTCGACATCGGCCTGGTCGGCGAGGTCGCCGAGGTCAACCCGGACGCGGTGCTCGACATCGTCAACGCCGGGCGCATCCCGGTGGTGTCCACGGTCGCCCCGGACGTCGAGGGTGTGGTGCACAACGTGAACGCCGACACGGCCGCGGGCGCGCTCGCGGCCGCGCTGGGCGCCGAAAAGCTCGTGGTGCTCACCGACGTCGAAGGCCTGTACGCGAACTGGCCGGACCGGTCGTCGCTGATCGACCGCATCCGCGTCGACCACCTCGAGCCGATGCTGCCCAGCCTGGCCAGCGGCATGATCCCGAAGATGGAGGCGTGTGTGCGCGCCATCCGCGGCGGCGTGCGCCGGGCGCACGTGATCGACGGCCGCCTCGCCCACTCGGTGCTGCTGGAGGTCTTCACCTCCCGTGGTGTCGGAACCATGGTCTTCCCCGAAACGGAGCTCCCGTGACCGACCTCAAGTCCAATGTGGATGGCCAGCGGCACTGGCAGTCCGCCGTCATGGACAACTACGGCACCCCGGCGCTGACGCTCGTGCGCGGTGAAGGCGCGAAGGTGTGGGACGCCGACGGCAAGGCCTACGTCGACCTGGTCGGCGGCATCGCCGTCAACGCGCTCGGCCACGCCCACCCGGCGATCGTCGACGCGGTCACCGAGCAGATCAAGCAGCTCGGCCACACCTCGAACCTCTACGTCAACCCGGTCGCCGTGGAGCTCGCCGAGGCGCTGCTCGACGTCGCCGGGCTCACCGGCAACGGCAAGGTGCTGTTCGTCAACTCCGGCGCCGAGGCCAACGAAGCCGCGCTGAAGATCAGCCGGCTGAGCGGGCGCACCAAGGTGGTCGCGGCCGAAGGCGCGTTCCACGGCCGGACCATGGGCGCGCTGACGCTCACCGGCCAGCCCGGCAAGCGCGACCCGTTCAAGCCGCTGGTGCCCGGCGTCGAGCACGTGCCGTACGGAGACGTCGAGGCGCTCAAGGCGGCCGTCGACACCGACACCGCGGCCGTGTTCCTGGAGCCCGTCCTCGGCGAAGCGGGCGTGATCCCGGCGCCGGACGGCTACCTGCAGGCCGCCCGCGAGATCACCAAGGCCACCAACACGCTGCTCGTGCTCGACGAGGTGCAGACCGGTCTCGGCCGGCTCGGCACCTGGTTCGGCTACCAGCAGGCCGGCATCGTCCCAGACGTCATCACGCTGGCGAAGGGCATCGGCGGCGGGCTGCCGCTGGGCGCGGTGATCGGCGTCGGCGCGGCGGGTGAGCTGCTCAAGCCCGGCCAGCACGGCACCACCTTCGGCGGCAACCCGGTGTGCTGTGCGGCCGGCCTGGCCGTGCTGAAGACGATCGCCGCGGACAACCTCCTCGACCACGTCTCCGCGCTGGGCAAGGACATCGCGGCCGGGGTCGAGGCCTTGGGCCACCCGCTCGTCGCCGGGGTGCGCGGCGCCGGGCTGCTGCTCGGCATCGCGCTGCGCGAGCCCGTCTCGGCGGCGGTCGCCAAGGCCGCACAGGAGGCCGGTTACCTCGTCAACCCGGTCGCCGCGGACACCATCCGGCTCGCGCCCCCGCTCGTGCTCGACGGCGAGCAGGCCGACGGCTTCCTCGCGGCCCTCCCGAACGCACTCGACTCCACCACGAAGGATTCCGACTGATGCTCCGCCACTTCCTCCGCGACGACGACGTCAGTCCCGCCGAGCAGAAGGCCATCCTCGACCTCGCGGACGCGCTGAAGGCCGACCCGCTCGGCACCAAGGCGCTGGCCGGGCGGTCCATCACGGCGATCTTCGAGAAGAACTCGACGCGCACGCGGTTCTCGTTCGAGGTGGGCATCAGCCAGCTCGGCGGGCACCCGGTGATCGTCGACGGCCGGTCGATGCAGCTCGGCCGCGAAGAGACCATCGAGGACACTTCGCGCGTGCTTTCGCGGTACGTGGACGGCATCGTCTGGCGGACCTTCGCGCAGAAGCGCATCGAGGCGATGGCCTCGGCCGCGTCGATCCCCGTGGTCAACGCGCTCACCGACGAGTTCCACCCGTGCCAGGCGCTCACCGACCTGATGACGATCCGCGAGCGCAAGGGGAAGCTCGAGGGCCTCACTCTCGTCTACCTCGGTGACGGCGCCAACAACATGGCGCACTCGCTGCTGCTGAGCGGGACGACGGCCGGGATGCACGTCCGGGTCGTCTCGCCGGTCGGCTTCCAGCCGGACCAGGGCGTCATGCTCGACGCCAAGAAGCGCGGGCACGAGACCGGCGGCAGCGCCACCGTGTTCACCGACCCGTACGCGGCCGTCGACGGCGCGGACGTGCTCGTCACCGACACGTGGACGTCGATGGGGCAGGAGAACGACGGGCTCGACCGGGTCGGCCCGTTCCGCGCCCTGCAGGTCAACACGGAGCTGCTGAAGAAGGCCGCCGAAGACGCGATCGTGCTGCACTGCCTGCCGGCGCACCGCGGCTGGGAGATCACCGACGAGGTGCTCGACGGCCCGGCGAGCGCGGTGTGGGACGAGGCCGAAAACCGCCTGCACGCGCAGAAGGCGCTGCTCGTCTGGCTGTTCGAAGAGAGCCGGCGATGACCAGCAGCCGGGTGGGCCGCCAGGCGCGGATCACCGAGCTGGTGGCCACCATGACCATCCGCAGCCAGACCGAGCTCGCGAAGCTGCTGGCCGCCGAGGGCATCGACGTCACGCAGGCGACGCTGTCGCGTGACCTTGACGAGCTCGGCGCGGTCAAGCTGCGCGGCCCGGACTCCGGCGCGCCGGTCTACGTCATCCCCGAGGACGGCAACCCCCTGCGCGGGGTGCAGGGCGGCACTTCACGGCTCTCCCGGCTGCTGGCGGAGCTGATGGTCTCGGCCGACTCGTCAGGCAACCTGACCGTGCTGCGGACCCCGCCTGGCGCAGCGCAGTTCCTGGCCAGCGCCATCGACCGGGCGGCGCTGGAAGAGGTCGTCGGCTCGATCGCAGGCGACGACACGGTCGCCGTGATCGCGCGGGAACCGTTGACGGGCAAGGGTTTGGCCGAACGCTTCGCCGCGCTCGCCCAACGATCGGCGGACGAAGGAACACCATGATCGGCGACTTCTTCCCGGCTGAGGGCGAATTCCTCGCGCCGGACGAGGTCGTGGTCACCTTCGACCGCGGGGTCCCGGTGGCGATCGACGGAGAGACCGTCTCCGTCGCCGAAGCGCACCGGATGCTGTGCGCACGAGGTGAGGCGCAGCGGATCGGCCGCGGCGAAGCGTGCGCCGCACTCGAACGGCGGACCGGCCGCGGCTATGCCAGTGTCCGCCTGGTCCTGTACGACGGCCGGATCACGGTCGCCTGAACACACGAACACCGAGGAGAAGCGAGAACAGTGAGCGGGAACGAGCAGCCGGTGCAGCTGTGGGGCGGCCGGTTCGCCAGCGGTCCGGCGGAGGCCATGGCGGCGCTGAGCGCGTCGACGCACTTCGACTGGCGCCTGGCGCCCTACGACATCGCCGGGTCCCGCGCGCACGCCCGCGTGCTGAGCAAGGCGGGCCTGCTCACCGAGGCCGAGCTGAGCGGCATGCTGGCCGCGCTGGACACGCTCGCCCAGGACGTCGCGGCGGGGGCCTTCACCCCGACGATCGCCGACGAGGACGTGCACACGGCCCTCGAACGCGGCCTGCTCGAGCGGGCCGGCACCGAGCTCGGCGGCAAGCTGCGCGCCGGCCGCTCGCGCAACGACCAGGTCGCCACGCTGTTCCGGATGTGGCTGCGGGACGCAGCCCGCCGGGTCGTCGCGGGCACACTCGACGTCGTCGACGCGCTGGTGTCGCAGGCGAAGCGGCACCCGGACGCGATCCTCCCCGGCCGCACCCACCTGCAGCACGCCCAGCCGGTGCTGCTCGCGCACCACCTGATGGCCCACGGCCAGGCGCTGCTGCGCGACGTCTCGCGGCTGCAGGACTGGGACACCCGCACCGCCGAGTCCCCGTACGGCTCCGGCGCGCTCGCCGGTTCGTCACTGGGGCTCGACCCGGAGGCGGTCGCCGCGGAGCTGGGGTTCGCCACGAGCGTCGAGAACTCCATCGACGGCACGGCTTCGCGTGACTTCGTCGCCGAGTTCGCCTTCGCCGTCGCGATGCTGTCGGTGAACCTGTCCCGGATCGCCGAAGAGGTGATCATCTGGAACACCGCCGAGTTCGGCTACGTGACGCTCGACGACGCCTGGGCCACCGGCAGCTCGATCATGCCGCAGAAGAAGAACCCGGACGTCGCGGAACTGACCCGGGGCAAGGCCGGCCGGCTGATCGGCAACCTCACCGGCCTGCTGGCCACGCTGAAGGCGCAGCCGCTGGCCTACAACCGCGACCTGCAGGAGGACAAGGAGCCGGTGTTCGACTCGGTCGAGCAGCTCGAGCTCCTGTTCCCGGCGATCGCCGGCATGCTCGCGACGCTGACCTTCCACACCGACCGGCTCGCCGAGCTGGCCCCGGCCGGGTTCACGCTGGCCACGGACATCGCCGAATGGCTGGTGCGCCAAGGCGTCCCGTTCCGCGTCGCGCACGAAGCGGCGGGGGAAAGCGTCCGCGTCGCCGAGTCCCGCGGGGTCGGCCTGGACGAGCTGACCGACGAGGAGTTCGAGAAGATCAACCCGTCGCTCACGCCCGAGGTGCGCGCGGTCCTCACCGTCGAAGGCTCGGTGAAGTCCCGCAACGCCCGGGGCGGCACGGCGCCGGAGCGCGTGGCCGAGCAGCGCGCCCGGCTGGAAGAGCGGGTCACCGCGGCCCGCCAGTGGCTCAACTGAGGGACTTGCGGAGCTTGGCCCGGACGGCCCGCGTGGCCACCGGGCCGAGCCCGTCGAGGACATCGACGAGCACGGCGAGCTGTTCCAGCGCGGTGACGGCCTGCTCGGCGCCGTCGGGGTCGACTGTCTCGAACAGCGAGAGCCCGAGAAACCCGGACGACACGGCGTGGGCGAGCCCGGCGGGGTCCGCCAGCTCGGCCAGCGGTGACCCGTCGAGCACGCGCTCGAGGGCCGTCCGGACCTCGGTGATCCACTTGTCCAGGCCCTCGCGGGTCGCTTCGGCGAGCCGCTCGCTGCCCTGCGCGCCGGCGAGCGTCTGGGCCAGCACGGCCAGGTTGCCCTCCGCGCGCTCGGCGACGCGGATCTCGCGGCCGAGCTCCAGCAGGTCGCGGACCGTGGTCACGGCGGCGAACCGTTCGCGGTAAACCGAAACGCGGGCTTCGGTCGCGAGGATGCAGGCCTGCGCGACGAGCTCCTCGACGCTGCCGAAGTGGTAGAAGACCAGCGCCTGGTTCGCGCCTGCGGCGGTGGCGGCCGACCGCGCCGAGACGGCCGTGATGCCCTGGCGCCGGATGACGTCCAGCACGCCGTCCACGAGCCGCTGCTTCGTGTCCTGCGAACTGGAGCTCCGGCCCGTCACCCCATGACCCTCTCACGGAGCGGCTTCACCGCACCGCCGACTCCGCCCCGGACGTCGACGAACCGGGCGCTGAACCGGCCTTCGTACCCGAACACCGGCCCGAAGCGCGGGTTGACCACGGCGACCTCGATCCGGAAGTCGCCACTGGCCGCGTCGAACCACTCGTCGACCTGGGCGGTCCCGGTGAGCACCCGCGGCAGCCCGCTGTGGACCGGGCCCTCGTGCAGCCGGAACTCGCCGGTGCGGATCCGGAACCCGCCGTCCGGGCGCACCGACACCGCGAGGTCGACGGCCAGGTGCTGGTGCGTCCCGAGGTAGTCGACGAGCCCGCGCCCGGGACTGTGCACCATCTGCGCGTCGAAACGCCGCCGGCGCCGGGGGAACTCGAAGGTGCGCACGAACGACACGGTTTCGCGGCCGTTCCGGTCCACGTACGGGTAGTTCTCGATGGTGAACGGCACGTTGCGGCCGCAGTCGGGGAAGAGGATGTGCCGCGTCGAGCCGAGCCACAGGAACGGCAGCACGAAGGCGGGGCCGCGCCAGATCCGGTCCATCACGCCGTGGCCGACCATGCCGCGCCCGCCGGTGAGGGCGAGCCGTTCCCGGACGCGGGGGTGCAGGTCGGCGAAGTCCGCGCCGAGCGCGCGTTCGAAGACGCTCACGCCGGCACCCCGATCCGGCCCTCGACGCGGTCACGCGGCCGGGTCCGCACGCAGCGGGCGGCGGAGGGCGCGGTCAGGGGCTGCGCTTCCGGTGGGGTCCCGGTCTCCAGCCACAGCCGCAGCCGGTCGAACGACCAGGCGGTCAGCCAGCCGAAGGTCGGCCGGAACACCCGGTCGGCGAGGTGTCCGAAGCGCCCCCAGCGGGTGCCGTAGTCGAACCCGGTGACGAACCGGACGCCGCCGTCGACCGGCGTGTAGCGCCAGAACCCGGCGCCCGTGCTGATCAGCGACAGCGGGTCGGCGGAGGCGAACCGCAGCACCGAGGTGCGCGAGCCGTCCGGCCAGGTGCGCGACGCCGCGCTCACGCCGACACCGGTGACCACCACCCCGAGGAACCGGGACTCGTAGCGGAAGTGGCCGCCGGGCCGGGCCAGCGGGCTGATGTCCGAAAAGCGCAGGTCCCAGCGCCGGTGCAGGGCCGGGTCCTGCGTGTGCTGCCAGAGCGTTTCCAGGTCCGTGCGGATCACGGTCTCGACGTACAGCGCCTTCGGCCGCATCTCGGCTCCCCTCAGAGTTTGAGCGACTGCTCAAATCGACTGTAGAGAAGTTTGAGCGATCGCTCAAGGGTTAGGCTGATCGGGACGATTCCGAGGGAGGAGCGCGCTTGAGCGGCGAAGCAGGCCGGTTGTTCACCCGCGAGGAGCTCGCGCTCGACCCGGTCGACCTGGCCCACCTGCTGCTCGGCTCGGTCCTGGAGGCCGACGGCCCCGACGGCACGGTCGGCGTCCGGCTGGTGGAGGTCGAGGCCTACCGCGGCGAGGACGATCCGGCGTCGCACTGCTACCGCGGCCGCACCCCGCGCAACGCCGTGATGTGGGGGCCGGCGGGCCACCTGTACGTGTACTTCGTCTACGGGATGCACTTCTGCGCGAACGTCGTCGGCACCCACGAGGACATGCCCGGCGCCGTGCTGCTCCGCGCCGGCGAAGTCGTCGAAGGCCTCGACGTCGTGCGCAAGCGACGGCCGGCCGCGCGGGGGACCGGTGAGCTCGCGAAGGGCCCCGCCATCCTCACCTCGGTGCTGCGGGTCGACCGGGCGCAGAACGGCGTCGACCTGACCGACCCGGCGTCCCCGGTCCGGCTGCGCGTCGGCGAGCGTGTGCCGGCCGAACGCATCCGGGTCGGCCCCCGCGTCGGCGTCGCGACGGCGATCGACACACCCTGGCGGTTCTGGGACGGCGCCTCGGCGGCCGTGTCCACCTACCGCCGCGGCGGAAAGCGCCGGGTCCGACCCGCCAGTTAGTCGGTTGACCTGGTGCGGGAGGATCTACAGGCGTGAGCGAACACATCCTCGACGAGCTGTCCTGGCGCGGCCTCATCGCGCAGTCCACCGACATCGACGCCCTCCGGCGCGAGCTCGACCAGGGTCCCGTGACGCTCTATTGCGGGTTCGACCCCACCGCACCCAGCCTGCACGCCGGCAACCTCGTCCCGCTGCTCATGCTCAAGCGCTTCCAGCGCGCCGGGCACCGGCCGATCGTGCTGGCCGGCGGCGCGACCGGGATGATCGGCGACCCGCGTGACACCGCCGAGCGCGCGCTGAACACGCTCGACGTCGTCGCCGAGTGGGCCGGGCGCATCCGCGGCCAGCTCGAGCGGTTCGTCGATTTCGACGACTCGCCGACCGGGGCGGTCGTCGAGAACAACCTCAACTGGACCGGCGAGCAGAACGTCCTGGAGTTCCTGCGCGACGTCGGGAAGCACTTCTCGGTCAACGTCATGCTCAACCGGGAGACGGTCAAGCGCCGGCTCGAGGGTGACGGCATGTCCTACACCGAGTTCAGCTACCTGCTGCTGCAGTCGCAGGACTACCTGCAGCTGCACCGCAAGTACGGCTGCAAGCTGCAGGTCGGCGGGTCCGACCAGTGGGGCAACCTCGTCGGCGGGGTCGACCTGATCCGCCGGACCGACGGGGCGGGCGCGCACGCGCTGACCGCGCCGCTGGTCACCGACGCCGAGGGACGCAAGTTCGGCAAGTCCACCGGCGGCGGGAACCTCTGGCTCGACCCGGAGATGACCTCGCCGTACGCGTGGTACCAGTACTTCGTGAACGTGGGCGACGCCGACGTCATCCGCTACCTGCGGATGTTCACGTTCCTCGGCCAGGAGGAGATCGCCGCGCTGGCCGAGGACACCGCGGAGCGCCCGCACCTGCGCTCGGCGCAGAAGCGGCTGGCGGAGGAGTTCACCACGCTCGTCCACGGCGAGGACCAGACCCGACAGGTGATCAACGCCAGCCAGGCCCTGTTCGGCCGCGGCGAGCTCGCCGACCTGGACGCGCGCACGCTCGACGCCGCGATGGCCGAGGTGCCGAACGGCAAGCTCGACCCGTCGGGCGAGCCGACGATCGTCGACCTGCTGCTCGCCGGGGGACTGGTGGACAGCAAGGGCGCCGCGCGCCGCACGGTGAAGGAGGGCGGCGCGTACGTGAACAACGTGAAGGTCGCCGACGAGGAGTGGAAGCCCGCCGCGGGCGACGCGCTGCACGGCAAGTGGCTGGTGGTCCGCCGGGGTCGCCGCAACGTTGCCGGCGTCGCGCTCGGCGGCTGACGGTTCGACAGGCCCGGAACAGGGGTTTGACCTGCGGGAACGCGGTTAAGGTACCCCCCTGTTCCGGGCCCCTTCACGGGGTGTAAAGTTCTCCAAGTCGCCAGGGAAACCGGGCGGCCGCCGGGACACGAACCAAGCTCTCGCTCGAAGCGATTGAGTGGGTGTCCCACCAAAAACTGCTAGGAATGACTCGCTTCGAGTAAGGCCGCTTGACGGTGGCGCGACTCGGGTGTGTTGCTTGAGAACTCAACAGTGTGCTAGTGAACTAAGCCAGTAGAGCTTATGTATTTGAACCTCGTATGAGGTTCCTTTGAGAGCAAGTATTTTGCCTCGATTAAACTGTTCATTGTTGGAGAGTTTGATCCTGGCTCAGGACGAACGCTG